>JBAWVF010000063.1:0-19968 GCA_037147415.1 Rhodospirillaceae bacterium
GTCAACTTGTCGCACCACTGCAACTGCGACTCAGCCGCATTTAGAACAGCTGCCCGGTCGCTGTGGAAATGCGCGGCGGTTGGTGCTATGTGCAGGGCGCAGGGGATTCGCCGCAGCGCGGCAGACCGGGGACCATTGACGGGCAGGTAAGGAGCGACGATGCAGGAGATTTTGGCGAGACTGGAGTCAATGCGCTCGGGCGCGCGACTGGGCGGCGGACAGCGCCGGATCGACTCGCAGCACCAGAAGGGCAAGCTGATTGCCCGTGAGCGCATCGAGTTGTTGCTGGACGAGGGCTCGTTCGAAGAATGGGATATGTTCGTCGAGCATCGCTGCCACGATTTCGGTATGGCGGGCCAGAAGATTCCGGGTGACGGCGTGGTGACCGGGCATGGCACGATCAATGGTCGTCCGGTGTTCGTATTCAGCCAGGACTTTACGGTGTTCGGCGGCTCGCTGTCCGAGGCGCACGCCGAGAAAATCTGCAAGATCATGGATCAGGCGATCAAGGTCGGGGCGCCGGTAATCGGGCTCAACGACTCGGGCGGCGCGCGGATTCAAGAGGGTGTGGCCTCGCTCGGCGGTTATGCCGACGTGTTCCTGCGTAACGTGCTGGCCTCCGGTTGCGTGCCCCAGATTTCGCTGATCATGGGGCCGTGCGCGGGCGGCGCGGTCTATTCGCCGGCCATGACCGACTTTATTTTCATGGTCAAGGACAGCTCCTATATGTTCGTGACCGGTCCGGACGTCTTGAAGACCGTGACCCACGAAATCGTCACCGCCGAAGAGCTGGGCGGCGCGCTGACCCATTCGACCAAGTCCGGGGTGGCCGACCTTGCGTTCGAGAATGATGTCGAGTCGCTGTTGCAGGTCCGCCGGTTCTTCGACTATCTGCCGCTGAATTCGGGTGAAAAGCCGCCGGTGCGGTCGTGCTCCGACCCGGTCAATCGCTATGACTATTCACTCGATACCCTGGTTCCGCCCAACGCGAACAAGCCTTACGACATGAAGGAGTTGATCGCCAAGGTTGCGGACGAAGGCGATTTCTTCGAGCTGAAGCCCAATCATGCCGGTAATATCATCACGGCTTTCGGCCGGATGAACGGCTCGACCGTCGGCTTTGTCGCGAATCAACCGATGGTGCTGGCCGGCTGCCTGGATATCGACAGCTCGATCAAAGCGGCGCGCTTCGTGCGTTATTGCGATTGTTTCAATATTCCGATCGTGACCTTTGTCGATGTTCCCGGCTTCCTGCCCGGCACCGATCAGGAATACAACGGTATTATCAAGCATGGCGCCAAACTGTTGTTCGCCTATGCCGAGGCGACCGTACCCAAGGTCACCGTCATTACTCGCAAGGCCTATGGCGGAGCCTATGACGTCATGTCCTCCAAGCATCTGCGCGGCGATGTCAACTTCGCGTGGCCGTCGGCGGAAATCGCGGTGATGGGACCGAAAGGTGCGGTCGAAATCATCTTCCGCCAGGATGCCGGCGACAAGGCCAAGATCGAGGCGAGCACCGAGGAATATCGCCAGAAATTCGCCAACCCGTTCGTTGCGGGCTCGCGCGGGTTCATCGATGACGTGATCTATCCGTCGAGCACGCGCAAGCGGGTGTGCCGGGCGCTGGCGATGCTGGCCAACAAGAACATCAAGAACCCGCCGAAGAAGCACGATAATATTCCGTTGTAAGCCGTCCGTGGCGCGGGGGAAGGTCGGGGCATTCTCTGTCCGCTTTCCCTCGTTTCGGTATAATATCCTCTCGTAATTAAGATTATAGAAAGGCATAGTTGCCGGGGAGAGACTCTGGCTTAGCGGGTGGGCGGTTATAGTTCGATGCCGGGCAAACAAGGGGCGGGCGATATCATGTCTTACGTCGCTTCAAGCTGGCAGTCTGCCGTGAGCGGCGAAGGTGGCCGATCCGCAACGGATGGGCGGTTGCGGCTTGGGCGTGCCGTGGTGCTCGGGGGTACCGCACTGGTTCTGGTGCTGGTGTTCGTTTGCGCATTCGATCTGATGCGCGATCGAAGCGCGGCGATACGGACTGCGGAGCGGCAAGCCCGAAACTTGGCCGAGGTTCTGTCCGCCCAGACCATTGCGGTGATCAGCGGCATCGATCAGTCGATCAGTCGCGTGTTCGATGCGATCCATAACCGGCCGCTGGCCAGCCTGTCTGGAGACGAGTCACTCCGGCGGCTGTTTGTCGACATGATTGACCATGTCCCGTTCATGCGCGCGCTTTATATCTTCGATGCCGAGGGAAAAATTCTCGTTACCACGCGCTCCAATACGAATTTCACGGTTGCCGACCGGGAATACTTCGCTTTTCATCGGGACCGGCCGGATCCGAGTTTGTTTGTCGGGCCGCCGATCTTTTCACGAGCGAATGGCAAGCAGGCGCTGACGCTGAGCCGGCGGATCAATGCTCCCGACGGCAGCTTTGCCGGGCTGGTGCTTGGCATCCTCGACCCGGAATACTTGCAAAAGCTGTACGATGCCATCGATGTCGGCCGGTTCGGTATCGTCAGTTTGCTTCGGCTTGACGGCCGCATGCTGGTGCGCAGTCCGTTTGATCCGAAGCAGGTCGGGTTTTCGGTCGCCAAGGCGCCGTTGTTTCGGGCGATGGTCGAGGGGGGGGCGCGCTCCGGGATAGACCGTGGCCGCTATGTCAGCGACGGCCGTATCCGCATCGCCGGGTATGAGATCATCGAGCCGGGACCGCTGGTGATGCGGGTGGCTTTGGATGAAGACGAAGTGCTGACCGAATGGCGGCAAACCGTCCTGTTCACCCTGGGCGGTACGGCCGGCTTTCTGGGGCTTCTTCTGTTGCTGACCAATATGCTGCGGACCGAGCTGCAACGGCGCGAACGGGTCGAGGAGGCGCTGCGACAAAGCGAACGGCTGGCCCGTTCGACCATTAACGCGCTGACCGCCGAACTGTGCGTGCTTGATGAAACAGGGAAGATCATCATTGCCAATCAAGCATGGCTGGGTGCGAACCGGGGCGGTCGCGGTATCGGTGCCGATTATCTCGCCTCCTGCGAGACGTGCAATGGACCCGGCTGCACGGCCTGCGAAGGGGCCGAGGCGGCGGATATGGCTTCGTTTGCCGCCGGTATCCGTGCGGTCATGGCTGGAACCAGGGCGGAACATATCCAGGAATACGCGGTTGTCGAACCGGAGGGGCGGCGCTGGTTTATTGGCCGGGTTACCCGATTTACCGGGAACGGGCCGGTGCGGGTGGTGATCGCCTTGCGTGATATTACACCGCGTCGGCGCATGGTCGATAATCTTCGGGAAAGCGAGCGGCGGCTGGCCAAAGCCCAGACGATTGCACGCCTCGGTAACTGGGAGGCCGACCTGAGTTCCGGCATCATTTGGTGGTCGGACGAAGTTTATCGATTATTCGGGCGCACCCCGAAGGATTTTGCGGCCGGGTTTGCCGACTATTTAGAGTTCATTCATCCGGATGATCGGGAGGCGCTGCACGAACAGGGGCTGTTACTGGCCAGTGCCGGGCGGCCGATCAATTATGATCATCGGGTTATTTTACCGAATGGCGAGGCGCGCATTTTTAATCTTCAGGCGGAGTTGGCTGAGGCGGAAGAGGGCAAACCGGAGCGTATTCTCGGTATCGTGCATGATGTTACCGAACGCAAGCGGGCGGAACTGGAATTGCGTAATGCGATTGAACAGACCGCCATTGCTAATCGGACAAAGACCGAATTCCTGGCCAATATGTCTCATGAGCTGAACACTCCGCTCAACGCCGTGATCGGTTTTTCAGAAATGATGGTTGAAGAACTGTTCGGGCCGCACGGACACCCGAAATATCTGGAATTTTCCAGACTGGTTCATCAGTCCGGGCGCCACCTGCAACAGCTGATCGGTGATGTTCTCGATATTGCCCGAATCGATACCGGAGAGATAGTACTGGAGGAAGAAGTTCTTGATTTGGCGGAACTGGTCCGCGGCCGGCTTCAATATGTGCAAACGGCCTTGGAAGAGGGCGGGCTTGTCCTGAAAACCTGCGGGCTGGACCAATCGCTCGGATTACTGGCCGATCGCCGTATCATTAAGCAGATCGTGCGCAATTTGTTGTCCAATGCCGTTAAATTTACCCCGCCCGGCGGGCTGATCACCGTCTCGGCCGGTCAGGAGCAAACCGGGGCGCTGTACCTGACAATTACGGATACCGGCCCAGGGATGGCCCCGGAGGATATCGTGCGCGCGCTCGACCGTTTCTCGCAGGTCGACGGCGGTCTGTCGCGTAAACATGACGGCATCGGCATCGGGCTGTCGCTGGCCAAGCAGCGGGTTGAAAATCACGGCGGTATTCTGGAGATTACCAGTGTGGCCGGGCAAGGGACCACGGTTGCGGTTCGCTTCCCGCCTGAACGGGCGAGTGTGCTGGATGATGTGGTCGAGCGTGGGACCGTGCTGATGCGGCTTGACTCCGAACGATGAGGGCAATCGCCGCGCTTGAATGCCGACGGTTAGCGCTTCAGGACGCGCTCGATCGGGACCGGATTGCGGGCGAGCGCAACCGGCTCGGTCAGTTTGCAACGCCGCCCGCGCTGGCGGCGGCCGTGGTCTGTACGGCTTTGAGTCATGTCGGACCGGACGACCCGGTCCGTTTTCTGGATCCGGCGTTCGGCACCGGAGCGTTTCTATCGGCGCTCTTGGCGGCGCTGCCGTCCGATCGGCTCGACAGTCTGGCGGGATTTGAGATCGATCCCCGTTACGGTATGCCGGCGCGCGCGCTGTGGCAACCGAGCGGCCTTGCGTTGACGCTTGACGACTTTACCCGTGCAACCCCTCCGGAGCCCGCCAAGCGCGCAACACTGCTCGTGTGCAATCCGCCCTATGTCCGTCACCATCATATCGCAGCGGCCGACAAACCGCGGCTCCAGGCGCTCGGCGAGACGGTGTCCGGGGTCCGGCTGTCGGGACTGGCCGGGCTTTATGCTCATTTCATGATGCTGGCCCATGCCCACGCCGCCGACGGAGCGATCGCCGCCTGGTTGGTGCCCGCCGAATTCATGGACGTTAATTACGGGGCCGGTGTGCGCCGTTACTTGAGTGAACGGGTCACCTTGCTCCGGTTGCATCGGTTCGACCCGGCCGAGGTGCAGTTCAACGACGCTCTGGTGTCTTCGGCGGTGCTGTGGTGGCGTCATCTGCCGCCGCCGCCCGGGCATATCGTCGATTTCACGCGCGGCGGCTCGATCGCCATGCCTGCGCACAGTGAGGCGGTGCCGTTGGCACGGCTGGCCGCAGAGGGCAAATGGAACCGGTGGAACCGGCCGGGGACGGCCCCGCCGACAAACCGGGGCGGGCGGACGCTGGGTGACCTGGTCACGATCCGGCGGGGCGTGGCGACCGGCGACAATCGTTTTTTCATAATGACGGTTGAAGAGGCGGAGTCCAGGGGGCTGCCGGCGGAGATGCTGCGCCCGATCCTGCCGGGGCCGCGCCGGCTGCCGCCCGGTTTGTTGGAGATCGACGCCGACGCCGATGGTGCGCCCCGGCTGACGCCCCGGCTGATGTTGCTGGATTGCCGGCTGGCCGAGACGGAGGTGGCCGAGCGCTTTCCCTCATTGTGGCGCTATCTGCACTCCGGAGCCGAGCGTGTGGGCAGTCGCTATCTGTGTCGGCATCGCACGCCCTGGTATGCACAGGAACAGCGGGAGCCGCCTCCACTGCTTTGCACTTACATGGGACGGGGCAACTCACCCTTTCGATTCATTCGAAATCACAGCCGCGCGACCGCCCCTAATGTTTATCTTCTGATGTATCCGCGGCCGGAACTTTCCGGGAATCCGGGTCGACTCGAGGCGCTGTGGCACGCGCTTAACGGCCTGGATAAAGCGGATTTGGCGGCCGGAGGACGGGTTTACGGCGGGGGGCTGCATAAGCTGGAGCCGCGAGAACTGGCCCGGTTGCCGGTCGATAGATTATAAGCTGCCGGTCGATAGATTATAAATGGATCAGATCAAAGTTCCGATTGCAGACTGTTGAAACTCACGCTAACTTCATGCCGACGGCAGTAGAAGTGAGTGAAAACATGCAAAAACTCGTGGTGGCTTCTCAGAAGGGCGGGGTCGGCAAGACGACGCTGGCGCTTCATCTGGCAGTAGCCGCACACGAGGCGGGGGCCGGGCCGGTGGTCATGGTCGATGTCGATCCTCAAGGATCACTTGCATCGGCCTGGAATCAGCGCAAGGCCGAGCATCCCGCGATGGCGCGCACGACCATATCGGAATTGCCGCTGACCTTGACCGATCTGGAAGCGGACGGGTTTAAGCTGGTGGTGATCGATACCCCGCCGGCGATTACCGGGACGATTTCCTCGGTGCTGGCGCTGGCGGATCTGGTGGTGGTTCCGACCAGACCTTCGCCGGTTGACTTGGCCTCGGTCGGGGCGACGTTGGATCTGATCGAGGGCGCCGGCAATCGCCCGTTTTTTTTCGTGATCAATGCGGCCAAACCTAAAGCCAAGCTGGTCCAGCAGACTTTGCAGGCTTTGGCGCAGCACGGGCGGGTTGCGACCACCATTTTCGATCGCGTCGATTTTCCGACCGCGATGATCGATGGTCGGACCGCCGGTGAGATCGATCCCAAGGGCAAGGCGGCCGAAGAGATCGAGGCGTTGTGGAAAGTCTTGCATGAGCGTCTGTCGAAACGGGAGGCGAAGCGATGATCAAGCGGCCGACGATCGGGCCGGAGTCGGTGGTGCGCAAGTCGTCGCGTTTGGCGACTAAGGGCGAGGCCGTGCCGGCCCTGGTTCACGGGCAACACAAACATCACGATCATCCGGAGATCGCGCCGCCGCCGGGTTTTGCGCCGGGTGCCTTGCCCCCGCCGGTGCCGAAGGAAGCGCTGGTCAAGCCGCTCGTTGACAAGTTGATGGAGACCCTGTCCGAACGCGATCGGCAGTTGGAAGAACGTAGCGGTCAGCTGGCCGAGCGGGATGTCCAGATTGTTCAGTTGCGGACGGAATTGGCGCGGAGCGAAGGTGACCGGGCCTTGCAGCTGGCCGATCGGGATCGCCAAATCGAGCAGGCGCGGGCGGAGCATGGGCTTGCGGAAGCCGATCGTGAGCGGATGCTGGCCGAGCGGGACCGCCAGATCGAACAAGCGCGGGCGGATCTCGCTCGGGTTGAAAGCGAGCGGGATCGGCAGATTGCCGAGCGGGACCGCCAGATCGAGCAGTTGCGGGCTGATGTTGCTCGGGTTGAAAGCGAACGGGATCGGCAAATTGCCGAGCGGGACCGTCAGATCGAACAGGTTCGTGCGGATATTTCACGCAATGAAGGGGAGCGCGGGCTGCAACTGGTCGAGCGGGATCGCTTGATTGAGCAGTTGCGGGCTGATGTTACCCGGATTGAAAGCGAACGGGACCGACAAATTGCCGAGCGGGACCGTCAGATCGAGCGCGTCAGGGCGGAGTTGACGCACGCCGATCAGGATCGGACTGCGGAGCGCGTGGCGGCGGCCAGGGACCATGATCAGCTGGTGGCCAATCTGGCCGCGGCCGATGCGACCGTCGACGAACTGCGCAATCGGCTGGGTGATCAGCGCGGGCAGCTTGAACAGTCGCGTGCCGAGATCAACCGCCTGATCGAACAGCAGGCGACCGAACGTCAGCTGATGCTGGACCGTCATAAGGCCGAGTGTGACCGGCTGGTGGCGATTGCCGGCCAAGCCGCACATTCTTCCGTGTCGCCGGCTGCAGCCGCACCGTTGGAAGCCCTGTCGTCTCTGGTGGGTGAAAGCGGCGTTCTGCGCAGTGCCAAACGCTGGTTGTTCGGCGAAGAAGACGGGGGGGCCGTCAAGCCGGCGTCCCAAGTCAATCAGCGCTCGGTTGCCGCTCAACAGCAGAAACCTGCGGGTTATCAGTCGCGCGCGGCCGCTGCGCAGGCACAGGGACCGGTCCATGTCAAGCCATCGGTGGTAAAGCCGGTCGGTCCGCCGACCGCGCCCAAGGTGCTTAATCGCCGTCCGGTTTCATAAATCGTTTCGGTTCCATGAGAAGTCTCGGTGCCGGGACGCCGGGGCGGCATTTCGAGTTAAAGGCTTGCGCCGGGCTTGCGCGTTAGGTATAACGCGCAACCGAATTCCAGGGGTTTGCGAGATGAAAGCTGACATTCACCCGAACTATCACGAGATCACTGTCGTGATGACCGACGGCACGTCGTTCCAGACGCGCAGCACCATGGGCAAGGCGGGCGATACGATTCGCCTCGACGTTGATCCCAAGTCCCACCCGGCATGGACCGGTGTGCAACGCTTGATGGATACCGGCGGCCAGATTGCCAAGTTCAATAAGCGCTTCGCCAGCTTCGGTCTGAAGCGCGAAGGCTGACTAAGGCTTCAGTCTTAGTTGGCGCGGCCGGCGCGCCGCTTTTCTGCGTGTCTGACCTGCTGGTCAAGGCGGGAAACCCTGATATAAAGGCGGTAAGTGCGGTCAAGCAGGCTGCGCAACCCGCCTGGCAGGGCATCGTTTTCCGGGCCGGTAGGGTCTAAGCAGATATCGCCGCCGGATAGGGCAAATTCATCCGACGCCATCTGTTCATAGGTTAATTCACCGGCATAAAAGGCTTTTTGTGTCAGCAGCCATGCCATGACCTGAGTCAGGCGGCTGGTGACTCGAAGCGATTCGTAGGTGATCTGAAGCCGCGTATAAGGGGATAGCGTTCGGTTGTCGGTCGGCACGCGGTATGCGGCATAGTTACGCGCTTCGATAAGCAACGCCATGGCTTCATCATAAGTATGGTGGAAAAAGGCCGTCGGTCCGCTCACGAGTCGACTCCTTTGCGGGGTTGGCGTCACCGTAGCTATAATGATATGTTATTTCTTCTGCGTTGGACAGAGCTTCCGGTAACAAGAGATTGTCTTGCTATACTAATGGCTCCGACCCGACCTTTGAAAAAATGGATATGGGTTTGTGTGGCACACCGTTTGCGTATATACTTGCTAGATCCGGTTTTTCGTAATCCGGAACAAAAGAGAGTTCAGGTCTATATAGAACAGATGACAAGCTTGAACAGACCCGTCGGGCATACCGACATTAGCAGACCCGTCGGGCATACCGACATTAGCAGACCCGTCGGGCATACCGACATTAGCAGACCCGTCGGGCATACCGACATTCGGGCCGGCGGCCGGTTGGAACGTTTGGTTCCGCCGGCGTGGCGTCCTTATCTGCGGTTGGCCCGGCTTGATCGGCCGATCGGCACATGGTTGCTGCTGTTCCCGTGCTGGTGGAGTGCGGCGCTGGCTTCACCCGGCTGGCCCGATCCGGGGTTGGCTTGGCTGTTTGTGCTGTTCGCTGTCGGGGCGGTGGTGATGCGCGGGGCCGGCTGCACCGTCAATGACATTCTTGATCGTGATCTTGACGCAAAAGTTGAACGAACCCGCGGTCGGCCGATTCCTGCGGGCGAAGTGACGCCGCGTCAGGCGTTGGCCTTCATGGTCTTTCAAATGCTGATCGGTTTGGTGGTGTTGCTGCAATTGTCGCCTTTTGCGATCGGGCTTGGCGTCGCCTCTTTGGTGTTGCTGTTCAGTTATCCCTTGATGAAGCGTATTACTTGGTGGCCGCAGGCTTTCCTGGGGCTGGCCTTCAATTGGGGTGCTTTAATGGGATGGGCGGCGGTGAATGGGCGGCTTGGCCTGCCCGCGGCGCTGCTTTATGGCGCCGGAATCGCCTGGACGCTGGGTTATGACACGATTTACGCGCACCAGGACAAGGAGGATGACGCTCGCATCGGGGTCAAATCCACCGCCTTGCGGCTGGGCGAGCGCAGCCGGGTCTGGATCGCCGGCTTTTACGGGGTGACGATTGTCGGGCTGGCGGCGGCGCTGGTGACGGCCGGGGCGGGGCCGTTATTTTTAATCGGCTTGACGGCGGCGGCGCTGCAATTGGTGTGGCAAGTCCGGTTCTGGCGGCCTGACGACCCCGCCGATTGTTTGCTGCGCTTCAAGTCGAATCGCCGGTTCGGCTGGTTGGTGCTGGCCGCCATTATTTCGGGTAAGTTTACCGGCCATCTCTGAGCCGGCCTCTCCGAGTCCGGACGGTTCGGCGTGACCGCCGGTGATGGCGCCGGACTTGTCCCGACACGGTGCAAGCGCTACGGGGGTTGCCGGTGAGTGTGCGGCGTGCTAGGCAGACGGATATTGTCTGAATAGGCACCCTACAGGCGCGGGTCGAGGTTGGCGGGTGCCGTGTGGAATGGTGTCTTGAGGAATAGTGAAGCAATAGCAGAGCGGCCGCGCCGTTCGGAACAGAGCCGGGAGAAGGGGAATGTCCTACGTCGTTACGGAAGACTGTATTAAATGCAAATACACGGACTGTGTAGATGTATGTCCGGTCGACTGCTTTTATGAAGGCGAGAATATGCTCGTCATCAATCCCGATGAATGCATCGATTGCGGCGTTTGTGAACCGGAATGTCCCGCTGAAGCTATTGTTCCCGATACGAATGCTTCAGCTGAGAAATGGCTGGAAGTTAATCGTAACTTTGCCGGACAATGGCCTAATTTGAACAAGAAAAAGGACGCCCTTCCCGATGCCGACTCCTTTAAGGGCGTCGCCGGCAAGTATGAGAAGTTCTTCAGCGAAAAGGCCGGCGGCTGATGTGCCGCCGATGAGTCTGCCGTGGTCGCGATGGTCGTGCTGCTATGCAATATACGCAGCCCAGCCATCGCCCGGCCCGGGGGCGCTGCGGCGCAACAAATCGCCAAAGGTATATAACTTTCGCACTAGATCCGCTATACATGAGGGGCATGGTCGCGCTGCTTGATCGATCTCGTAAGGACTGATCCGGTTTTTTAAGAAGCGGCGTTCGTGGTTTGAAATTTCACGAATCCATGCGCAGTGCGGCAAAAACAAAGCAAGCGCAAGAAATTGCATCCCGGCGCGTTGCCGGAAATGCCGACAGACCGGACCTTTCGGCAGCCCCTGATCACTCGGTCGGGAATGTCGAGGGATACGTGGTAACCCGCGGTGCCCATCGCACACAGTGAGAGCCAACCAGAATGTCGCAAAAGCTAGAGTTCCTCGCCGGAGATTTCGTGGTGTATCCGGCCCATGGTGTCGGTCGCGTCGAAGGTGTCGAGACCCATCATATCGCCGGGCAAGAGGTCACGCTTTACGCCATTACCTTCGAGAAAGAGCGGATGACGCTTAAGGTTCCGGTGCAAAAGGCTAAAAATTCCGGTTTGCGCCGGTTAAGCTCCAAGGATCGGATCAAGGTTGCGCTTGACACCCTTCAGGGGCGCTCGCGCGTTCGTCGGACCATGTGGAGCCGTCGCGCCCAGGAATATGAAGCAAAGATCAATTCAGGCGACCCGGTTTCGATTGCCGAGGTGGTCCGTGATCTTTATCGGGGCGGCGATCAGTGCGACCAATCCTATAGCGAACGCCAGATTTACCAGGCTGCACTTGAACGTTTGGCCCGGGAACTGGCTGCCGTCGAGAAAATCGATGAATCAAAGGCGACCGAGCGTCTTGAACAGGTGTTGACCAAGGCGGCTTAACCCCGGCCTTGCGCTCTACTCATGGTTGACGCCCAACGCTTCGTAAATCTTAAGCGTCCCCGCCGGATATGGGCGGTGGCGTCTGTGCATGCCGAGATTGATCGCCTGGCCACGCTCCACGACAATCTCGGTGTCCGCTTTCGACCCGGCGACCGGCTGATTTATCTTGGCAATCAGATCGGACGTGGCTGCCATGTCAGCGAAACCCTGGACGAGCTATTGATGTTCCGGCGGGCTTTGCTTGCGGTGCCGGGGGTGTTACCCTCCGACATCGTTTATTTGCGCGGCGGGCAAGAAGAAATGTGGCAGAAGCTGCTACAGCTTCAGTTGGCCCCCAACCCCCGTGAAATCATGGACTGGATGCTGTCGCAGGGGGTCGGCGCGACGCTGGCGGCTTACGGGGCGACCGAGGAGCAGGCGCTTGCGGCCGCGCGGGACGGCGTGCGCACGATCATGCGGTTTACCAATAGCTTGCGCTCGGCTTTGCGCGATAGTCCGGGGCACGAGACTTGGTTCAGTGCCTTGCGCCGCGCCGCTTTTATCGGCACTCCTGAAGAACCGGCAACGGAAGAACCGGTCATAATGCCGGAAGAGGTGGCCGAAACGACCGAACCCGCGGGCTTATTACTGGTCAATTCCGGTTTGGACACCAGCCGTTCCTTTGAAGCCCAGGGCGATGCTTTCTGGTGGGGCGGCTCGCTTTTCGATCGCATCGAGTCTCGTTCTCTTGGTTTTGATCGTATTGTCCGGGGTTATGATCCGGCCGGGCGGGGGGTACGTATCGGTCGCTATACCACTACGCTTGATGGCGGCTGCGGCTTCGGCGGTAAACTGGTGTGCGGCTGCTTGTCGGCGAACGGTGAGCTGCTCGACGTAATTGAAGTGTGAGCGAGTGTAGCGGATGGACATGACGTTTTGGATTACGATTGGCTTGATCGTGATTCTGCTGGTGGTGTCGGCCTTCTTTTCGGGAGCGGAAACGGCATTGACCGGCGCCTCGCGCGCCCGCCTGCATCAGCTGGAGCAGGACGGAAATCGCCGCGCCCGTCTGGTCAACCGTCTGCGTGAGCGTAAAGAACTGATGATCGGCGCCCTTTTGCTTGGCAATAGCGCGCTCAATATTCTTACTTCGGCCCTGGCCACCGGCCTTGCGATCAGTGCATTCGGCGAAGCCGGGGTGGTTTACGCGACTTTGATCATGACCGGGTTGATTCTCATCTTCGCCGAGGTCATGCCCAAGACCTATGCGATCAACTATGCCGACCGGACCTCGCTGTTTATTGCGCCGGTGGTTCGGGTTGTGGTTTCCGTGCTGGCACCGGTGACGCTGTCGGTCGCTTGGCTGGTTTTGCACATGCTGCGCCTGATGGGCGCCGACATTCGGACCAGCGGTCTGGTGTCCAATGAAGAGGAATTGCGCGGCGCCATCGAATTGCACCGCAGCGTCGATACCGAGGAAGAGGTCAAAGAAGAGCGGGCGATGCTGCGCTCGATTCTCGATCTGACCGACGTCGAAGTCAGCCAGATCATGACCCATCGCCGCAATGTGGTGATGATTGATGCCTCGTTGCCGCCCGGTGAAATTGTCGATGCCGTACTCAACAGCGCGTTCACCAGGGTGCCGCTGTGGCAGGGCGATTCTGATAATGTTATCGGGGTGTTGCACGCCAAGGCCCTGTTGCGTGAGGTGCATGGCCACGGCGGTCAGCTTGATAAGATGGATATCCTGGCAATCGCGCACAAGCCGTGGTTTACCCCGGATACGACCACCCTATTCGATCAGCTTCAGGCCTTCCGTAAGCGGCGCGAGCATTTCGCGCTGGTGGTCGATGAGTATGGCAGTTTAATGGGCGTGGTCACGCTTGAGGATGTTTTGGAAGAAATCGTCGGTGAAATTGCCGACGAGCATGATGTCCAGGTTGCCGGTGTGCAGCCGGAGCCCGGCGGCTCTTTCATTGTCGATGGACGGGTTCCGATTCGTGATCTGAACCGAGAATTCGAATGGCGCCTGCCCGACGAGCGCGCCTCGACCATTGCCGGTCTGGTGTTGAATGAGGCGCGGCGTATACCGAATATCGGGCAAATCTTCGTGTTTTATGACTTTCGCTTTGAGATACTCGGGCGGCAACGCCATCAGATCACGTCTCTGCGGCTGACTCCGCCGTCCGTACTTGAACAGGAACGCAAAAATGGCGAAGCTTCCGGACTCACCGCAAGCTGAAACGGGGGCTTGTGCCCGTCAAGCCGTTCATGCCCGCACCGTTATTTGTCGCGGTTTTCGGCGCGACGACGGGCTGTGGGACATTGAAGGCCATTTGCTCGATGTTAAGCATTACAGCTTTCACACCGTGCATCGCGGCGATATCGAGCCGGGTGATCCGATTCATCAAATGCGGATGCGGGTTACTGTAACCGATGCTTTCGAGGTGGTCGATATCGAGGCGACAACCTTCAAATCACCGTTCGATTATTGCGGCGAGATTACCGGGGATTACCGGCATCTGATCGGGCTGACCATGGGGGCGGGCTGGACTCGGGCGATTAAGGAGCGGCTGGGCGGGGTCAAGGGCTGTACCCATCACACCGAGTTGCTCGGCCCGATCGCGACCACGGCATTTCAGACCATCTATCCGATTTTAATGCGGGAGCAGGTCGAGCGTGCAGCGGCCAAGCCTGGGTCGGCTTCGGACCCGATCTCAAGCGAGCGGCCGGCGCTGCTTGATGTCTGCCATGTGTTCGACACCACCGGCCCCTTCGTACGCGAGCACTGGCCCGACCATTACACCGGACCGGTGGAAGACTAATTCTCCTCGCCGTCCGAACCCGCGCTCACCGGAGTCGGGTTGTGGGCGGGGGCGCGCGGCTTTCGGCGCTCGGTTCGGCCGGGGGTCAGTTTTCGTTTCATATTCTTGCGGGCGGCGGGCGAGGCAGCGCGTGCCGACGGGCCTTCGTCAAAGGGTGTGCCATTAAAGGGTTGGCTTTGACCGTGTCCGGCCAAACGATGCCCTTCCTCGGTTGCTGAAATCCGATAATAGGAAAAGATAAAAAGCCGTATGGCCGTCGTAAATGTATATTCCTTGCGTTTATTTCGATCGAAAATCATCGTGCACAGGGCGTTGGCATCAAGGCCCTCACGTTCTGCAATATCATCCAAAGCCTTCTTGAAGCAGGGTTCGAGCCGAACGCTGGTTCTTCGTTTGCCGTCAATGACGTAATTGTAAGTGCGCAGGCCGTGATCGACTTTATCCCTGGCGGCGGTGAGCAAAGTTTCAGCCTTGCCTTGCGTAGATAAGGCGGATACTTGCTCGGTTCCAGCGGTGTCCAGGGGCGCTGTAGTCTGATGATCGAACGGGTGCTGAGACATGCGGTAAACTTCCCCGGGATCGCTAACACGCGGTCATCGATATGAATGTCTGGTTGCTCATTTACATTGGCAGATAGTTTATCCGATTTTTTTCGCCTATCAATCCTCCAGTGAGCATCACCGAACACTCTCCCTGGCAGAATGCATATGTATGTACTCTGCCCTTTGCTCGGCCGGAAGAAGAATTTCAGGGACGATTCATATCATCTTCGTTCGGGGTCAGGGTGCGTAAGCCCAGCGCGTGAACCCGTTCGGCCATTTCTTCGGCCAGCACGCCATAGACCGTGCGATGACGGGCCACGGTCGGCTGTCCGTTGAACGCGGCGGAAACGACGACCACGCGGAAATGACTTTCGCCTTCGGGATGGCGGCCGGCATGCCCGACATGGCTATCCGAGTCGTCGATGATTTCAAGCCGGGTCGGGGCGAGAGCATCGGTCAGCTTGCGGCGGATGCGTTCAGTAATTGTCATGGTAGCCTCCTGTTCCCAGCCTACAGGATTGCGGCGGGTCTTGTCAGCGGGGCATTCTCCGACGATACTTCTCTCATGCCCAAGAGCGAGGCGCCCTTTTCGAACGACCGGTCGCACCGACCTCCTCCGAGGGGGTGCGAGTGCCCCGGCTGTGCGGCCGAGGGGCTGTATCCGGCACCGAAGGCCAAGGATCGCTTGCGGGAGTATTTCTGGTTTTGCCTTGATCATGTGCGCGAATATAACCGGGCGTGGGATTATTACGCCGGGATGAGCACCGCTCAGATCGAGGCGGAAACGCGCTCCGATACCATTTGGCAGCGGCCAACCTGGCCGCTCGGCAACTGGAGACTTCGCGAACGGAATCTTCGCGATAGCGTTAATGGCGAGCATGGTTTTCCGTTCGGGCATGCCGGGAGCGATCCTCCGCCCGGTCGATCGGGGTGGCAGTCCGTGAATCGGTCTCCGGAGGATGAGGCGTTTCATGTGCTCGGGCTCGAGCGTGACTCCGACTTCCCCGTGATCAAGGCGCGCTATCGGGAGTTGGCGAAACGTCATCATCCCGACGCCAATGGTGGCGATAAGGTGGCCGAAGAGAAGCTGAAAGAGATCAATCAAGCCTATACCGTGTTAAGGGCCGCTTACGGCCGGTAGACCTCGTGCATTGCGGCGCGCTACACTCGTCCCCGAGACCCGGGCGGACCAAGCCCGGGGTTCCAATGAACTATGAATGGCGTTTCCGATGGTAAACCAGGGCAGCACGGCCAAGTTTGATCACGTGCCGGATATTAAGGTGTCGGTCCGTCAAATGTTCGGGATCGACAGTGACATGGAAGTGCCGGCATTCGGCCAACCGACCGAGCATGTCCCGATTTTAGACGAAGCCTATCGTTTCGATCGCGACACCACCCTCGCCATCCTGGCCGGCTTTGCCTACAACCGGCGGGTCATGATCCAGGGCTATCATGGCACCGGCAAGTCGACTCACATCGAACAGGTTGCGTCCCGGCTCAATTGGCCGTGCATCCGAATCAATCTCGATAGCCATATCAGCCGAATCGATCTGATCGGCAAGGATGCCATCGTTCTGCGCGACGGCAAGCAGGTGACCGAATACCGCGAGGGCCTGTTGCCCTGGTCGCTTCAGCATCCCTGTGCGCTGGTATTCGACGAATATGATGCCGGGCGTCCCGATGTCATGTTCGTGATTCAGCGCGTGCTGGAGGTCGAAGGCAAGCTGACTTTGCTTGATCAGAACAAGGTGATTCATCCTCACCCGGCCTTCCGGCTGTTTTGTACGTCGAATACCATCGGTTTGGGCGACACCACCGGGCTTTATCACGGCACCCAGCAGATCAATCAGGGCCAGATGGACCGCTGGAACATCGTGGCGACGCTCAATTACTTGCCGCACAAGGAAGAGGTCGGCATCGTGCTCGCCAAGGTGCCGAGCTATAGCCAAAGCCCCAAACAGCGCGAGCAGGTGGCGTCGATGGTCCGGCTGGCCGATCTGACCAGGGCCGGCTTCATCAATGGCGACATCTCGACCGTCATGTCGCCGCGCACCGTCATTACCTGGGCGGAAAATGCGCGTATTTTCAATGATCTGGCCTTTGCGTTCCGGGTAACCTTTCTCAACAAGTGCGACGAGACCGAGCGCCCGACCATTGCCGAATATTATCAGCGCTGTTTCGGCACCGAGTTGCCGGAGACCGGGATTAAGGCAACCCTGGTGTAATATTATTCCGGGGACGGCTGAATCATGAGTGATAAGGAAAGTCCGCTCGAAATCTTCAAGCGTGCCACCACCGCAACGGTGCGGGCGTTGGCCGAGCGCGACGATATCGAGGTCGGCTTCAGCGCCGAGCCGCCGGCGGTGATCGGACAGCGGGTGCGGGTGCCGGTGCCGGCGCGCGACCTTAACCCGGCGGCGGTCGCTTGTGTGCGCGGCGGGGCCGATGCGGTGGCGTTGCGGTTGCGCCATCATAACCCGGCGATTCATGCCGCGCGCATGCCGGCGGGCGATGTTCCGCGCGCCATTTACGATGCCTTGGAACAGGTGCGGTGCGAGGCTTTGGGCGTGCGCGCCATGCCGGGGGTGGCGGTCAATTTGGCGGCGACCCTGGCCGAACGGTGGCACCGCCTGGGTCTGGATCGGGCGACCGAGCGCGAACAGGTGCCCTTGGCCGAAGCGATGCGGGCGTTGGCACGAGAGGTGATCCACGGGCAGCCGTTGCCGGCGGTCGCCAGTCGGGCGGCTGAGCTGTGGCGGCCTTGGCTGGAGGAGCGACTCGGGCGGGATTGGGAGGGCGTTGCCGCCAGAATCGACAATCAGGATGCGTTTGCGCGCACCGTGCGTCGTCTGTTGGCCGATCTGGGCTTTGAAATCGGCGGCGAGCCTGAGCCGAGCGAGCCGGAAGAACCGGACGACTCGAAGCAGGACGAGGGCGAAAACGAGGATGGTCAGAGCGGTGCCGATTCGGAGGGCGCCGACGAAATCGAAAATCTGACCGGCATGATGGACGAGGGCGACGACAAGGCCGAGACCACCGCGGACGATGAGGAAGACTTGGATGGCGAGGGCGGGGCGGCCGGTTGCGCCGAAGACACCACCCCCTCCGGGCCGCGCCGCCGCGACACGCGGGAGCGCGCACTCGAGATCGAGCGTGACGACTATAAAATCTACACCACCGCCTTTGATGAAGTGATCGGCGCCGCTGAGCTGTGCGATGCCGAGGAATTAGCCCGGCTGCGTGCGTTACTGGACGGTCAGCTTAAGAGCCTGCATGGCGTGATCGCGCGGCTGGCCAACCGTTTACAAAGACGCTTACTGGCCCGGCAGCAACGGTCGTGGGATTTCGACTTGGAAGAGGGGTTGCTCGACGCCGGGCGGCTGGCCCGGGTCGTGGTCAATCCGACCACGCCGCTATCGTTCAAATGCGAGCGGGAAACCGATTTTCGCGATACCGTGGTGTCGTTGCTGATCGATAATTCGGGCTCGATGCGCGGACGGCCGATCACGATCGCCGCGCTGTCGGCCGATATTCTGGCGCGTACGCTGGAACGCTGCTCGGTCAAGGTCGAGATTCTCGGCTTCACCACCCGGGCCTGGAAGGGCGGGGAAGCCCGCGACCGCTGGGTGAAAGCGGCCAAGCCGGCCAATCCGGGCCGGCTCAACGATCTGCGCCATATAATTTATAAAGGCGCCGACGCGCCCTGGCGCCGGACCCGCAAGAATTTGGGGCTGTTGCTGCGCGAGGGCATCCTCAAGGAGAATATCGACGGCGAGGCCTTGCTGTGGGCTCATGGCCGGCTGCTGGCCCGTCCCGAGCAGCGGCGCATTTTAATGGTGATCTCGGACGGGGCGCCGGTCGACGACTCGACGCTCTCGGTTAATCCCGGCAGCTATCTGGAGCGCCATTTGCGCCGGGTGATCTCCGACATTGAGAGCCGCTCGCCGGTCGAATTGCTGGCGATCGGGATCGGGCACGACGTCACCCGCTATTACCGGCGCGCGGTCACCATCAGCGATGTCGATCAATTGGGCGGGGTCATGGTCGAAAAACTGGCCGAATTGTTCGAGGAAGACAACGCCCGTCGTCCCGGTCGCGCCGTGCCGGCCGTCTGGCGCCGGGCGGGGTAACGTGGTTATTCCGGATCTGTCCGGTATCGACTCGGTTACCGGCTTTGACAGCGGGGTTGCAGGGCCGCATTTGCTGATCAATGCGCTCAGTCACGGCAACGAGCCGTGCGGGGCGGTGGCCATTGAGCGCCTGATTCGGTCGGGGCTGCGGCCGCGACGCGGGCGGCTGACCCTGGTGCTGGCCAATGTTGCGGCGTTCGCGCGCTATGATCCGCACCGCCCGCTGGCCTCGCGCTTCATTGACGAGGATTTTAACCGGCTGTGGTCGGCCGCGGTGCTCGACGGTCCGGGCGACAGTGTCGAGCTGCGCCGTGCCCGCTACTTGCTCCCGCTGTATCAACAGGCCGACGCATTGCTTGACCTGCATTCGATGGCCACGCCCGGCGATCCGCTGATTCTGTGCGGGTGGCCCGGCCGGGCTCGGGCGCTGGCGTGTTCGCTCGGCTTTCCCCGATGGGTGGTGGCCGATCCCGGTCATGCCGCCGGGCGGCGCTTGATTGAATCGGGTGATTTTGCACGGTCGGATGCTGAGGTCGGGCCGGAGGGAAAGCTTGCGCTGTTGGTCGAATGCGGTCAGCATGGGGTGGCTGAGACTGCGGAGACCGCTTTTAACGTCAGTCTGCGTTTCTTGCGCTGTTTTGATGTGATTAACGACGATTTGTTCCCGATTTCGGAAATGTCCGGGCCGGTGCGGCAAATCATGGTTGAAGTCACTGAGGTTGTGACCGTGATCGGTGACAGCTTTATTCATGAAAGCGAACGCAGGAATATGGAGATTATTGCGGAAGCCGGTACGATAATCGGCTTTGATCAAGGGCGCTCGATCCGGACACCGTATGATAATTGCGTTCTAATCTTGCCGGCTCGGAAAGTCGGGCGTGGTCAGACCGCAGTTCGCTTTGGACGGATCGTCGTAGAATAGAGTGAGCGGTTTGAAGCCGCGCCTCTTTG
>JBAWVF010000064.1:0-19847 GCA_037147415.1 Rhodospirillaceae bacterium
CGCGCTTCCTGTTCGGCCAGCTGCTGCCGCGATAGTTCGGCATTGCGCACCATGTTGTCCTTGAACACCGCAACCGCCCGGGCCATCTGGCTGATTTCGTCCCGGCCCTTGGCCGGCGGAACCACGACTCCGAGGTCACCCGCCGCCAGCGCCTCCATCACCCCGGTGACCGCGACCAGCGGCCGGGTGACCGTGCGGTGAATAAGGTAGAGCAGGCCGACCGCCAGAAGCAGGGCCGCCACCAGCGCCAGTGCCGCGACAACGGTGGCATGGGTCTGGGACGCCACCAGTTCGCCGACGTCGATCATCAGTTCCATGGCGGCGGCGGGGGCGCCCGAGTAGTCGGTCAAAGCGGCCACCAGGATGGCCCTGGGACGCCCGCCAAGGTCGAGGCGCCGTATCGTCTGGTGCCCGCCCAATGCGCCCTGAAGCTCGGCTACTCCTGTGGCGGGAGCGATGGCACCGCCCCCAGAGGCCAAGGTCGAGGCGAAGGCGGCAAAGCCGCCGTCGGGCTTGGCGACAAACAGGCTCAGGTCGCACTCCGGACAGCGCTTCTTGAAGCGGTCGACCAGCGGTTGCCCGACCGAGGTTCCGAACTCCACGGTGCCGAGATGCCGGCCATCAAGGGTTATGGGCTCCACCGCCCGCAGCCCCAACCCGGCAACGCCCTTTTCGAGGCCGGTTACCGGCTGCTTGCGAACGTTGGCCTCGACCACGGTGCGGCGGAAGGACGAAAGGTCGTCGCCGAACTTGGCCGGCTGATGGACCCGCAGAAACGACGTCGCCGGCGGCAGGTGGAACTGGACCTGCTCGATGCCGTGCTGGTCGGCCATGGTCTTGAAACCGGGCACGAGAGAGCGGGCCAGCGACTCGCGATCGCCCGCAGCCATGGCGCGGCCGACCTCCGGCATCAGAGCGACCAGATGGGCGAGCGAGGCGGCGCGCTCGGTCTCGGCCTCGATCATGCCGCGGAAGATATCGAACTGAGTGGCGGCCTGCCGTTCGATGGCGCGGTCGATCAATCCGGAAATCACCAGCATCAACGATGGAATGACCACCGCCAGAATCACCAGCATCGAAACCGCGAAGCTGCCGCCGATGCGGGCCTTGAGACCCAGCCGCGTGAACCTCTCCATGTCAATCACCTCTTCAGTCACACCTTAGAATTCGGAACATCCTGTTCAGTCAGGTGCCGTCAGAGCCGTAAGCAGGCAGCCAGACGGTGAACCTCGTGCCTTGCCCCGACTTGCTATCGATTCCCAGATGTCCACCATGTAGCTCCACCAGCCCGCGAACCAGCGACAGCCCGAGGCCGGTGCCGCCGTGCGTGCGGGAGAACCGGTTATCCAGTTGCTCGAACGGCTTCAGGACCCGGTCGAGCTGGCCCTCCGGAATGCCGATGCCGTTGTCGGCGACGATGAGATCAATGCCATTGGAGCGGACTGCCGCACCTACACCAACGGCGCCACCCTCGGGAGTAAACTTGATGGCATTCGATAGCAAATTAAGAAGAATTTGTCGAACGGAGCGTTCATCAGCCCATAGAAGCGGAAGGCCAGCGGGAAGTTCACTATCAAGGGTTAGGCCCTTCTGGCTCGCCGTCTCACGGAGCGATGCGCAGACATCCTCAACCAGAGGGGCAAGCGCCAGGGGCTGTGGTTCGATTTCCATTTTTCCAGATTCGATTTTAGACAGATCGAGAATATCGTTGATGAGGTTCAGCAGGTGAAGGCCACTTGCATGAATGTGCCGGAGATTTCTGCTGCACCGGGAGGATAACCCGTTCTGGCAATCAAAGACCTGGAGCACCTCGGAGAAGCCTAGAATTGAATTAAGCGGTGTCCTCAACTCGTGACTCATGGAGGCAAGGAAGTTTGACTTGGCTTTGTTGGCATCTTCTGCCGCCTTCCGGGCGGTCTTCAGGTCGATTTCGCGCAGGATGTCGTCGGTGATGTCGAGGATGATGCCGACGGCGCCTCCAAGGGATCCATCGGCCTTGCCATAGGCCGCCTCCAGTGCGCGAAAGTGCCGTTCCGAGCCATCTTCGCGCCGGATGGTGAAATCCACCGCCTCGGGAGCTTTCGCTTCGAAGACCTTGCCTGAGAGTTGCACAAGCGGGCGTGCCTCCTCGGCCGGCATGGCATCGGCCACTGTCCGTCCGAGTATGCCGTCAAGCGCTTCGCCAACGAAGTCCAGGAACCTGCGGTTGGCGCCCCGGTAGCGCCCGTGCTCATCGGTGAAGAAGACGGCGGCAGGAAACGCTTCGATCAGCGAGCGCAGCAGTAGCAACTGGTTGTTCCGTTCGTCGTCGGCCTGCTCCTTCATGGCCTCATAGACCAGACGCAGGGCAAGTTGGCGGGCCAGCCCCACAAGCGCCGCAAGGACCGCCCCGATGAGGATGGCGATTCCGATAAAGATGCCTCCCTCCTGGAGGGCCTCGCTCGCGATGGCGTCAATCGAAAGACCGACCGTGACCACTGCCGGCAGTCCGGGCAGTTTGGCATAGCCGACGATGCGCCGTTTACCGTCGATCAGACTCTTCTGTTCGAAGACGCCGGAGGGGGATTGCCCCAGCATCGTCTTGAACAGAGCCGACGCCTTCGCATCCCGGCCGATTTCCTCCTCCCGGAAGGGCTGACGGGCGAGGACGGTGCCGGTTTCCGAATAAAGGGTGACCGAGGAATCAGGCGCCGCCTTGATTGCATCGTAAAAGTGAGAGAAATAATCGGGCGCGATCGCCGCATGGATGACACCGGCGAAATCGCCGCCGGGCCGAGAAAGGCGGCGGCTCAGCCACAGCGTCCACTGGCCGGTGGTAACCGTCCGCACCATCGGGCTGATTCGCAGATTCGGCGACGGGTCGTCACGGTGCGCCATAAAATAGCTTCGTCCGGACAGGTCCAGAGGCGGACGGTTGGGGAGCGAGGTGTTGACCGACAAGCCGTGGGCATCGATGGTCGAAATAGCGAAAATGTAGGGAGCGTGCTCGACGCGGTGGCGAAGGAAAGCCGCCACCCGAGCATCCGGGGCGCCGCTGCCGAGTACCGCCGGGGAAAAGGTCTCGATGGTATCGAGCAAGGCTCCGTCGGCGCCCATCAGGGTGCTGGAGATGTCGTCGGCCAGAACCTGGGTCAGACCCGAGGCCTGCTCCCGCGCCGCCTCGACGGCGAGGTCGTAGTTACGCTTCAACTGCCACGCCAGAGCCAGGGCCGCCATCGAAAAAATGACGACGGCCACAGGTAAGAGAACCGACAGGCGTCCCCAGTATGGCAATCTCATCGAGGCACCAGTGCAAGCAACAGCGGAAGCAGCACTTCAGAACGTCCTCCACTCATCATCGTTAGCGAAGCTGGCGCGCCTCAAGGGCGCCGCCGCCCCGCTCTGGCTCCTTTCGCGCCGTCGGCCCGCGAAGACCCCTGAGTGCGCAGGTCCGCCGCGAGATGGTCGAGCAGTCCCATCAGGGTTTGGGAGTTCTCGGTGATCGCCCCCAGGGCCTGCTGCACGCCGGCCCGGTTGCTCTGAGCGTGCTGCCGCAACGCCTGTCGTGCGGCGTCATGAACGGCGGCGTGGGGGGCTTCGATGGCCTTGAACGAGGGGTTCTGCCGGATGGCCGCATCCTGCAACCCGTCGTACCATTTGCCAAGCCGGCACTGATGGTGATCGGGAAGGTTGTCGGGATTGGCATCGCCCTTGCCGGCCAGGGCTTCGTCGACCCGCTTGCGGAAATTCACATGGTCCATCTTGGTGCTCTGCACCAGGGCGACGTGGCGGGCCATGGAGTTGCCGCCATGGGCGTCGGTGACGAAGAAGGCCATCAACTCCTTGAGATCGGAAGCCTGCCCGGCCATGGATTGGGCGGCGGCGGTAGTTTCTTCGACCAGGGCGGCGTTCTTCTGGGTCATCTCGTCGAGTTGAGCCACAGCCGAGTTGATTTCGTCGAGAGCCGATGCCTGCTCGTTGCTGGCGTTGGCCATCTCCGCGATTACAGTCGCCACTTTGTTGACGTTTTCGGCGATGCCATTCAGTGCCTCGCCGGCCTTGCACACCATTTCGGCGCCATCGCGCACCTCGTTGTCGCTGGCGGTGATGAGGGTCTTGATCTCCTTGCTGGCCTGGGCCGAACGCTGGGCCAAAACCCGCACCTCCTGCGCCACCACCGCGAAGCCCTTGCCGGCTTCTCCCGCCCGCGCCGCTTCCACCGCGGCATTCAAAGCCAACAGGTTGGTCTGGAATGCGATCTCGTCGATGACGCCGATGATGTCGGTGATTTTGCGCGAGGAGTCCTCGATACGCTTCATGGCCGAAACCGCCGACCCGGCCAGGGTGCCTCCGTTTTCTGCCGCCTGTTTGGCGGTGCCGGCCATCTGGTTGGCTCGACGGGCGTTGTCGGCGTTGCTGCGCACGGTGGCGCCCAGTTCCTCCATCGAGGCCGCGGTTTCCTCCAGGCTGGACGCCTGCTGTTCGGTGCGTTCGGCGAGATCGGCGCTGCCGGAGGAAACTTCCGCCGCGGCGGTGCTCATGGCATCGGTGGCCTCGCCGATGCGCCCCACCACCTCGGCCAGCTTTTCGGCGGTGGCGTTGTAGTCGTTCTTCAACCGCTGGAAGACACCCTCGTAGTTTTGTGCGATCCGGCCGCTGAGGTCGCCGTTGGCAAGTGCACTGAGTTTCGCCGCAAGCTCCTCGGCGACTTCGGAGACGGTGCCGGCGAGATTGTTGATGCCATCGCTGATGAGACGGAAGAACCCGTTTTTTCCTTCAAGGGCGATGCGGTGGGACAAGTCGCCCCGCACGGCAGTACCGACCATCTCCCTGATTTCGTCCTCGATGGCAAGCTCATCGGTTATGTCGCGCCACTCCACGACGGTGCCGAGACGAACGCCGAGCTTGCTGACCACCGGATTGGCGACGACGGTAAAGGTCCGGCGCCCAATCTTCGCCTGCCCTTGGTAGGTCGACGTCAGGTCGCGGGAGATGCCATGAAACTCGTCCAACGGACGGCCGAGCAGATTCGCGTGGTTGAATCCCTCCTTGACCCGGCGGATATCGGCTTCCGCGATTCTGAACATTTCGGTGAGGGAGGCATTGACGTAGGTGATGACGCCGTTGGTGTCGGCCATCATGACATTGGCCGACACCCGGTCGAGCCCGCAACCGGCCCGGACCGCCGCCACCGAGACGTCCTTCAGAGTATTGACGGTGCGTGCCATGTCGCCGAGTTCGTCGCCATTGCCGGTGTAGGGGACGACGATTTCCAGGTCTCCATTCGCCAACTCAGCCATAACCTTGCGCACCGCCTCAACCGGACGGGTGATACTGCGGGCCACCCGCCAGGCGAAGAGGAGCCCGATCAGCACCGCCAGCAGCGAAATTCCCGCCGCGATCCAGGTCGATGCCGAGATCAGAGACGACATGTCGGCGCGGGTGCCGTCGAGAGCATGGTGCTGATTTTCACTGAGGCGGGCGGCAAGGCCGGCGAACTCCTTGGCCTGGGCCGCCATGTCGCCGTCGAGAAGGTCGCGGACGGCGAGAACGTCCTTGCTGGCGACGGCGAACGCATCCCGATATTTTTCCGCGGCATCGTCCACGTCGGTAGCGATCCGTTTCAGGCCCGGCTCGCCGAACCAATCCGCCATGCCGCCGCTTTCCTTGACGAAGCCGTCCAACCGGTCCTTGACCTGGGCCAGACCGGAGGGATCGGGCTTGGCGAGAAACCGGACGGCGGAAAGCCGCGCCGACATCAGCCGCTCCATCACCGTACCGAGGCGTGCCGCCGCGTCGAGGTTGTGCGTCTCGGTGCTGACCGCGATCAGCTTGCGCATGTCGTCGGCCAGACGCTTGCCGAGCGGGTTCATCACATCGGTCAGTTGGCGGTCGCTTTCGCGGCGTAGTTCGCTCATCTTGTCGAAGCTGGACCGGTATTCCTCGAACCGTCCGGTCATCTCCTGAAGCCAGGATTTGCGCTGGGGGTCGAGCATGCGGTCGGCGGTGTGCAGGAGCAGTTCGGCCAACCCCTTCATGGTGTCGCGGGAGCCCGCAAGATAGGCGTCTTCGCCGGTGATGCCGTACAGCCGCACATTCCGCCGCATCTCTGCGACATCGCGGTTGATCATTGCTACCCGCTCGGCGTTGGCGGCGATGGTGCCGTACTGGCCCATGGAGTCGTCGATGTCGTGGAATCCCTTGATGCCCACCAACGCGACGACCGCCAGAAGGAGTAAGATGACGGCGAAGCCCGCATAAATACGCGTGCCGACCTTAAAGCGTCCCGTCAGGTTGCCGGAGTCCATCGCCACCCCCATCAAAATTCGGTCTGTGGGACACCGAAACCGGTTCTCCCGGAGGCGGACTCCCGACCGCCACATCGACGCGTTCCACAGATATCGATCAACTTTTTCATAACAGTTAGAAATTGGGTATTCAAGATGCCTGATTTGCCACTTTGCCGCAGCCCGGCTAGGGCACCCTTGACCATCCCCAAAACACATGCGACATTTCGCCGCTAAATAGGGCATTTCATATACCCATAAAATTTTGTACCTCTCCCCCACGAGGTGTTCCGATGAGGCTAACCCAGTTCTCCAACTTCGCCGTCCGCATCCTCATGTATGCCGGGCTGAAGGAGTCTAAAACGAGCGCCGTCTCCGAAATGGCCCGGGCTTACGGCATATCTCAGGACCATTTGAAAAAGGCGGCGGCCGAACTGTGTCAGATAGGAACGCTCAAATCGGTTCGAGGGCGCCGCGGTGGTGTTCGGCTCGCTGTACCGGCAAAAGAAATCAACATTGGCTCAATCGTTCGCAGAACGGAAACAACAAATTCTCTCGTTGATTGCTTTGATGAGGAAACATCATCCTGTCCGATTGCCGACACATGCAAGTTTCGTTTGGCGCTGAATGAAGCCGTTGAAGCATTCTTCTCCGTCCTCGATAAATATACGCTGGACGATTTCATCACTGACCGACGGGAAGCTCTGGCCCTGCGCCTCTCCCTCGCGAACACTCCGAGGAGTGAGACTGAGGATCAACACGCTGTGACACTGGAGGAAAAGCAATGTCGCTACCGGGCATGAAGGATGGAAAGACTGTTATCGCAGTGCCGAGCTTGGGTTCGGGCGGGCTAGACGCCCCGGTATCCGCCCACTTCGGGCACTGTGACGTCTTTACCCTGGTTACACTGAGCCAGGAAAGTGACGGCAGCGATTGTCGGATTGTCCCCGGCATCCCGCACGAACACGGCGGCTGCATGGCGCCCGTGCGGCTGCTCGCCGAATCCGGCGCGAACGTCATGATCGCAGTCGGTATGGGGCGCCGTCCCCTCCTGGGCTTTGCGCAGGTCGGCATCCGTGTTTTTCACTGTGGAGATGCGAGCACGGTCGGCGAAGCCGTCTCGGCATTCCGCTCCGGCGGCCTGATGCAGTTCGATGTCAATCAAGCCTGCGGAGACCATCACCATTAGCGGATACCGAAGAGGCGGCACCGCCTTGCCGCTCAGGCCGGCCGGATAAAAAACTCGACCGAGACCAGCACCAGGGCGGCGATCCAGGCGGTTTCCAGGAGCATCAGCGCGATCGGCCGCCAGCCGACGGCGAACAAGTCCTTGAACGACGTCTTCATGCCCAACGCGGCGATGGCGGTGACCAGACACCAGCGGGAGACGTCGGTGGCGGCGTCCACCGCCAGGGGGGACAGCCAGCCGAGACTGTTGACCGCCACCAGGGCGACGAAGCCCACCAGGAACAGGGGCAGGATCGGCCCCTTGCGCGCCGGGCCGTCCACCGAACGGTGGGCGACGATCCAGGCGATCAGCGACACCACCGGCAGCAGCATGGCTACCCGGAGAAGTTTGACGTAGGTGGCGATGTCGCCGGTTTCGGGAGAGATCATGAAACCGGCGCCCACCACCTGGGCGACGTCGTGGATGGTGCCGCCGAGGAAGACCCCGGCCCGGACATGGTCGAGCCCGAGCGACGTGACCGCGATCGGATAAAGAATCATGGCGATGGTCGACAGCGCCGTCACCGTGACCACGGTGAGGATGGTGTCGCGCTCGCTGTTCTTGTCCCGCGGCAGAACCGAGGCGATGGCCAGGGCGGCGGAGGCGCCGCAGATGGCGACGGCGCCGCCCGACAGCACGCCGAAGGTTCCGGTCAGTCTGAGGCTTCGGGCGAGAAGAATGCCCGCCAGGATGGTGGCCACCACCCCGACAACCACAGTCGCGACCGGAACCGGTCCCAGGCTGGCGATCTGACCTACGGTGATGCGCGCCCCCAAGAGAGCCACGCCGACGCGCAGGATGGTCCGCGACGAAAACTCGATACCGACGACGCACCGGCCTTCCTCATGGAGAAAGTGAAAGGCCATGCCGAACAGCAGGCCGAACAGCATCACCGGCGCGCCGTAATGCTGAGCCAACCACGACGAGGCCAGAGCGATGGTCAGCGCCACCAGGAAGCCGGGATAAACGGCATGCGCCAGCGCAAACCCGGGAATGGCGGCAAAGCGGCGGGGTGGCAGGGCCGGGTCGATGGAGACTAACCCCTCCATGCTGTCGAGCGATGCCATGAGGCTGAGACTGTCGGCGATAGGTCGCGTCTTCGGGGCGTTCATTCGTAACGGCTCGCGTTCGTTCGGAGGAGAAGAGCTGCCTGCCCGTGAGCTTCATTGCCTGGCTGGCTCAAAATGAAGTGCAACTTGCTAAAATACTTGCAAGGAGCACAAAATGGGCAAGAGCTACAAACAGTTGGCGGATGCGGAGCGGGAGCAGATTGAGCGGTGGCTGAAGGAAGGGGGCAACCGCAAGTTGTGGGCGGCCTGGGTGAAGTGCTGGCGCTGCGCCACCGCGACGAAAATGCGAAGCTGCTCAAGAGTCATGGGCCGGTCGCTCCGCGATTGTAGGCGCCGACGTCCCCGCTCTTAGAAGAGGCCGCCGACATTCCGGGCGAAAACGTAGCATCCGACCAGGAAAACGATAGCTGCAAACATTTGCGAGAGGGTCCCGCGCGCCGTGGACAGCCGTGTGGCGACACTCACGCCGCCCAATCCACCCGCCATGCCGCCGGCAATGAAGGCCACGGCTATTTCCCAGTCGATCAGGTTCCCCGCCGCGTAGTTCCCTGCCGTGGTCATGCCGAACACGCCGACCGAAAAGAGGGAGGTGCCGACGGCCTGGATCATCGGCATTCCGGTGGCCGCGATCAGGCCGGGCACCACGAGGAAACCGCCGCCGATGCCGAAGAAGCCGGACAGGCTGCCGACGGCCAAGCCGGTTCCAACCACCGGCAGAAAGCAGCCGGCGGTCCAGCATTCGGGAGCGGCGGCTTCAGGATACCGAACAGGGCCAACAGGCGGTGTCCGTCGAAGGATTTACCGAGGGTTGACCCGCCCAAGGCCCCAAGGGCGCCGAAGACGGCGAAGATCACCGCGGTCCGCCAGCGCACATGCCCAGCGCGGGCGTGGGGGACCAGATTGGCGAAGGCGTTCACCGACACGGCGAGGGCGCTGGTGCCGATGGCGATGTGTGGATCGGAGACACCGACGAAATAAATCAGCAGCGGCACCGCCAGCACCGAGCCTCCTCCGCCGATCAGCCCCAGGATGAACCCCGAGACTCCTCCCGAGACCAGGGCCAGAGCCGGTTGCAGGGCGACATCGAACGGCATTCTGCATCCAGGGCTCGCAATGGGTCGGGTTTCTTGCCGCGGCTCAGGGATCGGTCGAGCGGGCCAGTCGCACGCCGATATACGGGCACATGACCTCGGCATCAAGGCGCCGTGCGGTTGAGCGCAGCATGTTGGGATAGTTCCCCCAGGAGCCGCCGCGCAGCACGCGGGAGTCGCATTTCCCGGACATCCAGGCCGAGCCATCCGCGGGAGCGCCGGCAAAGCTGTCGTGCCAGCAATCCTCCGTCCATTCGTAAAGGTCGCCGCTCATGTCGAAGAGACCGAAACCGTTCGGCGCCTTTCTGCCCACCGGCATGGTGGTGAAGCGGGTGTTGCCGTTGTTCCACGACAGGTCGTTGACGGCACCCTTGCCGCAATAGAGGTCCGCGCCCCCTCCGGAGCAGCAGGCATATTCCCATTCGGCTTCGGTGGGCAGCCGGAAGGTTCCATTCCCCTTCTGATTCAGACGGATGATAAGGTCCTGAACCATCATCAGGTAGGCGTGATCCACCGGGTAGTCGTCACCCTTGTGGAACTGGGACGGATTTTTCTCCATAACCTTCGACCACTGGCCCTGGGTGACTTTGTAGCGGCTCAACCAGAACCCCTTGACGGTGACCGGGTGGGGCGGCTTCTCGGCGTCGGCGCATTTCTCCGACCAACTGCCGCAGCCCATCTCGAAGCTGCCGCCGGGAATCCAGACGAATTCGATCCCGGTAACCGGATCCGTCCAGATGGCCCCCGGAACCGGTTCGGACGCGTATCCGGCGGCGGTCATGACGGCCAGGGCCAGAAGCGTGGCGACAACTCTTCCCAGCATCAGCATCGCGGGATACTCCAGCCGGGCGGGGCTGCGCGGCCACAGCCCCGCCGCGCCGATATCATCAATCCAACCGCTTGGTCAGGGTGAACGCCCCCCGCAACATGCCCGGCGCGAAGCCCCTGGCCTGATCGGCCGGATAAAGCTCAAGCAGGCGGGTCTGAACTTCGGGCTTCAACGCGGCACCGTGGCAGGTGACGCACAGTTCCGCCGTCGGGATGGCCTTCACGTAGCGGACCGTCCGATGACCGTCGCGGGCAATGATCTCGGTCTGCTCCATTCTGGTCAAATCCTCACCGGCGGCGGTGCGTTGGGCGAAGGACTGAAGGACCGCTTTTTCCCACTCGTCAGCGGCGTTCTTTGGATTGCGCAGCTTGAGTGCGGTGCGGCCCACATGCCAGCCGGTCACAGTACCGGCCTGATCGGCGATTCCAGGCGCCTTGAGGTTGCAGACCTCGATGGCCGCCACGGGACCGCCCCTCTCCAGCGCGGACTTCAGTTCCTTGCCCAGCGCGCCGCTGAACTGCTGCACCACGCCCCTGGCCTCGGCGGCCAAAGCGGCGGTGTCTTCGGCGTTGGCGCTTCCGGCCTGGACGAGCAAAGGCAGTCCGAGGGCGGCGAGCAGCAGTTGCCGGTAAAGGGAGCGGGCGATCATTTCTGCACCTGCGCAACAAATTGGTCGAAGGCTTCAAGCGCCTGGGCGCCATAGATGGCCGAAGGGCCGCCGCCCATGTAGACGGCCATGGCTACCACCTCCAGCACCTCGGCGCGGGTGCCGCCGAGTTGGACCACTTCTTTGGCATGGAAGGCGAGACAGCCATCGCAACGAGCGGCAATGCCGAGCGCCAGGGCGATCAGTTCTTTGGCCAAACTGTTAAGGGCGCCGGGAGCCGTCGCCCCCTTCGCCAGGGCGCCAAATCCCGCCCAGGCTTCCGGGCTACCCTTGCGGGCTTCGCCCATCAGCGGCGACAGTTCCTTGGCGATCTTGGGCCAGTCCTTGTGCATCTTCAACTATCCTTCCAGAATCAACACCCTCGCGGACACTCCCGCCGGGGCAGAAAAACTCGTGCAAAACCTCGAGCACCCGCGACGCGGCCGGATTGTCCAGCGCGTAAAAAACCGTCTGCCCCGAACGCCGGCAGCGCACCACCCGGTCCCGGCGCAATAAGGCGAGATGTTGAGAGACGGCTGTCTCCCGCACGCCAATCGCCCCGGCGATCTGCCCCACCGACCGCTCACCCTCGACAAGCTGACAAAGGATGCGCAGCCGGTTGGGGCTGGCGAGAGCCTTCAGCAAGTCGGTAGCCGCCACGGCGGCGCTATCGAGGTATGCAGTATTCATATTTGCGAAGATGCGAAGTTACGATTACGTTGTCAACCGGATTGTGGGGCGGACCTGCCTTGCGGAGGCATCAGGCCCGTGGCCCTATACGGAAGGAGAGAGAGAATGTCGAAGAATGTCGGTGGCCTGGATCGGCTGGTGAGGCTCATCGTGGGCTTGGGGCTGTTGTCGCTGCTTGTGCTGCTGGAGGGCAGCCAGCGCTGGCTTGGGCTGATCGGCCTAGTGCCCCTGGCAACGGCGGGACTCTCGTTCTGCCCCCTGTATCCGCTGGTGGGCCTGAACACCTGCCGCCGCTGCGGCTCGGACGGGGAGCGGTGAGATGAACTTCCGACTTAGCGATAAGGCATGGTCGCCCTATGTCGCGGGCGTGATCATCGGCCTCCTGCAAATCCCGGCCTTCATGCTGATCGGTACCGCGCTGGGCGCATCTTCGTCCTATGTGACGGTTTCGGCTCATATGGCGGGGATGGTCGACCAGGGAGTCGCGTCCATCGACTATGCCGCCAAGCATATGCAGGGTGCCAAGAACTGGTGGCAGGTGGCGCTGGTGGTTGGGGTGGCTTGGGGCGCTTTCCTGTCGGCCCGGACCTCGGGCATGCACCGGAGCGGCTTTTCTCCAGTGTGGCAGCGGGTGCTTGGTGCGCGCTCGTCGGCGCTTCGGTTTCCCATGGCGTTTATCGGCGGCTTTCTGATGCTGATGGGAGCGCGCATCGCCGATGGCTGCACCAGTGGCCACGGCCTTTCCGGTATCGCCCAATTGTCCATCGGTTCGTTCATCGCCGTCGCGGCGATGTTCGCCGGAGCCATCGCCACCGCGATGCTCATGCGCCGCATCTGAGCAAGGAGGCAAGTCATGTCGGTTTTTACGGCGATCCTGATCGGGTTGGCGATGGGCTTGGTGTTCGGTACCGCGCTGGAAAAGTCGCGGGTATTTGAGCCGGGAATGATCATCGGCCAGATGCAGATGAGCAATTTCATCATGCTCAAAATCTTTCTGACCGCAGTCACCACCGGGTTGGTGGTTCTGGCCGTTCTCAACGGTCTCGGCCTGACGCAACTCCATCCCAAGGTCACGCTTTACGGTGCCGATATCGTGGGCGGGCTGGTGCTGGGCGCCGGCATCTCCATCGCCGGCGCCTGTCCCGGCACGGTGCTGGCCCAACTCGGCGTCGGCTATCGTGACGCCTGGATGACCCTGGCCGGGGGCCTCGCGGGGGCGACCACCTTCATCTATCTCGAACCCACGCTCAAACCGCTGCTGCTGTCCGGCGGCCCCGGAAAGCTGACCCTCGATGGCGTTCTGGCCATGCCGTTCTGGATGCCCGCTCTGGGGCTGGCGGCGATCCTGGTCGGGGGGCTGGTGTTCCTGGAACGCTGGCGGCCGTGGCAGGATGACCTTGGCGCTGATGGCGACGGCCTTCGCTGAAACGACATTCAAACCGCCAGAGAGGCAAACATGAAGCGATCCATCGTCCTTGCCGGGGCGCTGCTGTCCCTGACGGTCGCGGGAGGGGCGCTTACCGGTGCCGCGGGAGAACCTCCCGTCCGGTTGCCTCCCGCCCGCGTGACCGTCGAGCGGGTCGCAGTCGCCGACCTCAAGGCTGTGTTCGCGACGGTGGAGAGCGTGCATCAGGTACCGGCCCGCTCCCGGCTCGGCGGCACCCTGACCGACCTTGCCGTGAAGGAGGGCGACAAGGTGGCGGCTGGGCAGGTTCTGGCCCGGGTGCGCGATGCCAAGCTGCCGTTGCAGATGGCCGCCCTCGACGCCCGCCTGAAGTCTTCAGAGGCGCAACTCCGGCAGGCGCGCCAGGAGCTGGACCGCGCCCGCCAGTTGCGCCAGACCGGCGCCGTCAGCCAGCAGCGTTTCGATGAAACGGTGACCGCGGTCGATGTCGCCGACTCTCAACTGGCGGCGCTCAGGGCCGAGCGGGAGCTGGTGGCCGAACAGATGCGCGAAGGGGATGTGCTGGCCCCCGCCGACGGCCGGGTACTGACGGTGCCGGTGATCGATGGCACCGTGATGATGCCCGGCGAGCCGGTGGCCACCATCGCTGCCGAGAGCTACATCCTGCGGCTCCGCCTGCCCGAGCGCCACGCCCGCTTTCTCAAGGTCGGCGACCCGGTGAGTGTTGGCGAGCGTGGGCTCAGGCTCGCCGACCTGCCGGGCATCTCCCCGCGCATGGGAGCGATCCGAACCGTCTACCCCGAGCTGACCGGCGGTCAGGTGGTCGCCGATGCCGTGGTGCCCGACCTCGGGGACTTCTTCGTCGGCGAGCGGGTGCGGGTGACGATCTCTACCGGCAGCCGGCAGACCATCCTTCTCCCCGCCGCCTTCGTATTCCGGCGCGGCGGCCTCGATTATGTGCGCCGGGAGCCCGGCGGCGATACCGTGGTGCAGACCGGCCCGGCCACCAGCGACGGTCGCCTCGAGGTGCTTTCGGGATTGCAGGACGGCGACCTGGTGGTGATGCCATGAAACACGGCCTGTCGGGAGCGCTCACCGCGGTCTTCATCCGCTCGCCTTTAACGCCGTTGATGCTGCTGGCGGCCCTTGCGGTGGGACTGATGGCGCTCGCCTCGCTGCCCCGCGAGGAGGAGCCGCAAATCAGCGTGCCGATGGTTGACATCGTGGTGTCCGCCGACGGCCTCAAGGCCGCCGACGCCGCAGAATTGGTGACCAAGCCGCTGGAGCAGATCGTCAAGGGCATCGACGGCGTCGAGCACGTCTACAGCCGCACCGAGGACGACCGGGTGGTGGTCACCGCCCGCTTCCTGGTCGGCACCTCGGCGGACGATGCCATTCTGCGGGTCCATGCCAAGGTGCGGGCCAATTTTGACCGCAAGCCACTGGGCATTCCCGAACCGCTGATCGTCGGGCGCGGCATCAATGATGTGGCCATCCTGGAGCTGACCCTCTCCCCCCGCCCGGAGGCGGCGGATCGCTGGACCGACGCTGCCCTCTACACCCTCGCTGTCGACCTTCAGGCCGAACTGGTCAAGGAGAGCGACGTCGGCCTCTCCTATCTGGTGGGCGGCCGGCCCGACCAGATCCGCGTCGAGCCCGACCCGGAGCGGCTGGCCCTGCTCGGCGTCACACTCAACCAGTTGGTGGGTAAGGTCCGCCACGCCAACCGCTCGTTCCTGGTGGGGGCGCTGCGCGAGCCGGGGACGGCGGGCGGTGGCATCATGCTGCCAGTGGCCGCCGGACAGACCCTGGGGGACGTCGCCGATATCGGCCAGTTGCTGCTGACCACCCATGACGGCCGCCCGGTCTACGTCAAGGACGTGGCGCAGGTGGTGGTGGGAGCGCGTCCCGATGAGCAGCGGGTCTGGCACATGGCGCCCGATGGCAAGGGCGGCCTCACCCGTGTGCCGGCGGTCAGCCTCGCCATCGCCAAGCGCGCCGGCACCAACGCCGTGCTGATCGCCGACCGGGTGTTGAAGCGTCTCGCGACCGTACGAGGCCGCCTGATCCCCGACGGCATCGATGTCACCGTCACCCGCGATTACGGCAGGAGCGCCGACGACAAGGTCAACGAGTTGCTCTTTCATCTGGCGCTGGCCACCATCTCCATCGTCGCCCTGGTCGGCGTCGCGGTGGGGCGGCGCGAGGCGATGGTGGTCCTGGTAGTTATTCCCACCACCATCCTGCTGACCCTGTTCGCCTCCTGGCTGCTCGGCTACACCATCAACCGGGTCAGCCTGTTCGCCCTCATCTTTTCCATCGGCATTCTTGTCGACGACGCCATCGTGGTGGTGGAGAACATTGGTCGTCACTGGGCGATGGGCGACGGCCGCTCGCGCCTTCAGGCCGCTGTGGAAGCGGTGAGCGAGGTCGGCAACCCCACCATCGTCGCCACCCTGACGGTGATTGCTGCCCTGCTGCCGATGATGTTCGTTTCGGGACTGATGGGGCCTTACATGAGCCCCATTCCCGCCAACGCCTCCGCCGCCATGCTGTTTTCCTTCCTGGTCGCGGTCATCGTCGCCCCCTGGCTGATGCTGCGCCTGGGCGGAGCGGCGCCCCGTCCCGGCGCGGTCCACGAGGACGCTGAAGGCCGTCTCGGGCGCCTCTACCGACGACTGGCAACGCCGCTGCTGGCGTCCCGGCGCCGGACCCTCCGGTTCCTGATGCTGGTCGGCGGCCTGACGGTGCTGTCGGTGCTGCCGTTCGCCACCCGCACCGTCACGGTCAAGCTGCTGCCCTTCGACAACAAGTCCGAGCTTCAGGTGACGCTCGACCGCTCCGCCGGCGCCAGCCTCGAGGACACCGAGCGGCTTCTCTTCGCCGCCGCCGACCGGCTGGCCTCGTTGCCCGAGCTGCAATCGGTCCAGCTTCAGGCCGGCACCGCGGCGGCCTTCGACTTCAACGGGCTGGTGCGCCATTCCTATCTGCGCCACTCCCCGGAAATCGGCGATCTCCAGCTCAACCTGCTGCCCAAGGACAAGCGAAGCCGCGCCAGCCATGCCGTTGCCCTTGACGTGCGCGAGCGGCTGCGTGGCCTCGCCCTGCCGGCAGGCGCGGTGCTCAAGGTGGTAGAGGTGCCGCCGGGACCGCCGGTGCTGGCGACCCTGCTCGGCGAAATCTACGGCCCCGACGCCGGAACCCGCCGCGCCGTCGCCCGCAAGGTGCGCGAGGCGTTCGCCGCCGTGCCCTTCGTCACCGATATCGACGACAGCTTCGGCCAGCCCGGCGAGCGCCTGCGCTTTGCCCTCGACCATGAAAGCCTGGAGTTCCACGGCGTCGAGGAGCAGGCGGTGTACGACACCCTGGCGGCGCTGCTGGGTGGGGTCAGCGTCGGCTACTCTCACCGGGGCGCCGACCGTACGCCGGTGGAAATCGCCGTCCGACTGCCGCCGGGCACGCTGTTTCCCTCAGAACGGCTGCTGACCACCCCGGTTCCCGGCGCCCGCGGGCCGGTGGAACTGGGCGACCTCGTCCACGCCGTCCGCGAGCCCGCCTCCTGGCCGCTGTTCCGCCGCGACGGCCGCTATGCCGAGATGGTGACGGCGGAACTGGCCGGCGCCTTCGAAGCCCCCATCTACGGCATGGCCGCGGTGGCCGATCAGATGCGGCGCATGAGCTGGGAGACGGGCACCCGGCCCGACATCGCCCTGCACGGCCAGCCCGCCGACGAAAGTCGCCCGACACTGCTGTGGGATGGCGAATGGGAGATCACCTACGTCACCTTCCGCGACATGGGCGCGGCCTTCGCCGTGGCGCTGGTGGGCATCTATCTCCTGGTGGTGGCGCAGTTCGGCAGTTTCCGGCTGCCGCTGGTCATCCTGCTGCCGGTACCGCTGACTCTCATCGGCATCGTCCCCGGCCACTGGCTGCTGGGAGCCCCCTTCACCGCCACCTCGATGATCGGTTTCATCGCGCTGGCCGGCATCATCGTGCGCAACTCCATCCTGCTGGTGGATTTCATCCGCCACGGCCAAGAGCGGGTGCGAACCGAAGGTCGGCAGGCCGACCTTGCGGCGTTGCTGCTCGAAGCCGGCGCCATCCGGGTCAAACCGATCCTGCTGACCGCGCTGGCGGCGATGATCGGCGCCGCCTTCATTCTCACCGACCCCATCTTTCAGGGACTGGCGATTTCTTTGCTGTTCGGCCTTGCTTCGTCGACATTGCTGACCGTTCTGGTGATACCGGCCGTCTACATGGCCTTGAGAGGGAGAGAAGTGTGACCGTGCGCATGTCCTGGGATGGCCGTTTCTCTTGCGAACATTACGTGTATGGCGAGGCGCCGAACGCCTTTCTGGCCCGGCACGCTTCGCTGATCCCGGCTGGCGCCAGGGTATTCGTCCCAGGCGACGGCGAAGGACGGAACGGCGTTTGGCTCGCCTGCCAGGGATTGCACGTTTTGTCGGTGGACACGTCGGCGGTCGGGCTTGAGAAGGCACGGCGGCTGGCCGCCCGGCATGACGTCTCCATCGAAACCGAACACGCCGATCTGACGGCCTGGGCTTGGCCGGAGGCGACGTTCGATGCCGTGGTCTCCATATTCCTGCATTTGCCGCCAGAGACTGCTCCCTTCATCCACGCCGCCATGCTGAAGGCGCTGAAGCCCGGTGGACTGCTGATCCTCCAAGCCTTCCGCCCGGAACAGCTCGGTTACACCAGCGGAGGCCCGAAGGACGTCTCCTGGCTCTACACGTCGGCGATGCTCGCCATCGACTTCGCCAAGGCCGAGATTCTGCTCAATGTTGAGGAAGCCGTTTCCCTTGAAGAAGGGCCGCTGCACCGCGGTCCCGCCGCGACCATCGGTTTGGTCGCCCGGCGCCGCTGAAACCTCGGATTCAAACCATGAGGGCCATATGAAGAAACTTCTTACCGGCTTTTTGTCCGTCCTGATCGGAGCCTTCTCGCTCTCGGCAACTGCCGGCGACGGGGACATCGCCGCCGACGAAGCCTATGCGGCCTCCAAACGCGGCGAACTGCTGATCGTCGACGTCCGGACTCCGGCGGAATGGCGCGAGACCGGAATCCCGGAAGGCGCCAAAGCCGCCGAATTCGGTTCGTCCGCTTTCGTGGCGACGGTGAGTGCCGTGGTCGGACCCGACAAAGCGAAACCGATCGCCGTGATCTGTCGTTCGGGAAACCGCTCCACCAAGGCCGCCGCCATTCTGTCGGCGGCAGGGTTCACCAATGTGCTGAACATCCGGGAAGGCATGGCCGGCAGCGGTGCGGGGCCGGGGTGGCTTCGACGCGGTTTACAAACCATTTCTTGCCCACAGTGCTGAAGCTGTTACGCCACTGGTGACCATCGACGCGCTGGGGCATGACTGTGTCCTCGCCTCGGAGACGCGTTCATCGACGGAGCGCGGGGGCCCCAAAAGGGGGAAGCATTTTGCTCAATTTCTGACCACTTTCAGCTAGGTGCAACGGCCAATCGGACGGCCGATTGCGGTGATGAACAGGCAAGCCGTGGCGGGTTGTTCATGGTGGCCCTGCCTTGTCCGGCTATTCGCCCCAGTGCGATTGAAGCTTCGGGTACCCATGATGTCGATCACCCCGGATACCCCTCCCTGACGCTGTAAGCCGATCATGAACCAATGCCTTGCCCGAGTATAAAACGACCAAGTATCATATCACAGCCTGTCACATGATCTATAAGCCAATGCTTCAGGAATTCAAGAGTGTCTGCCGATACTGTATTTGGTGATGCCTCAAACTCATAAACCAATGCATCAAGGCCCTTAATCAGATCGGCATGTTCCTGGACATGCTCATCAGAAAAAGGATAGTGGTGCCGTCGCATAATTTGCTCTTCATGTTCAAAATGATACCCAATGTAGTCAGAAAGTTCCGATAAAATATCGGCAATAACATCTTTTCCATGGCCATGGCATACAGCGCCATCAAGTTGATTGACAATGCCAATAAGAGCTTTGTGGTCTCTGTCAATTTTATCATTGCCAACTGAAAGTGAATTATCCCATTCTATTATCATTGCTTACCTATTAAATAGCGGGTTATAATAATTTTATTTTACGTTAGATGAAATCACATTATAACGGCCAGCACCCTCAAGTTGGTGCAACAAATGTGCTGCAAGCTTCTTGTCGGATATCATTACGTGCTGAAAAAACCACTCATTTAAGAATGTTATAACGTTCTGCACGGCCATTGGTGCGTTGCATTCAAGCAAATGCGTCATCTTGGTTAGCTGATCAAAAAGATGCCAGTGAGCTTTTCTGTGGCAGTCGGCTTCTGGATATTTTACTGAAATCATAATTTGCTCCTCTCGTGTAAAATGTTCACCGAGGCTATCGATAATTTGGCAATATTTATCCATCAGTCTGCCACAATTTGCGCTGCTGCTTATTGAGTCGTTAAGATCATTAATTAATGCGACAATGCGCTCGTGATCGCTGTCAAGCAGCAAGTGCCCAATCATCATTTGCTCTGACCATGGAATACGCATTGATAAGCCTTAATAATAAAGATTTCAACCCATCCGGCCGAGTTGTACGGCTTTTGGAGAGAATAAGGCAACGGTAGTATGATTGACCCACCCCCCCCC
>JBAWVF010000065.1:0-18966 GCA_037147415.1 Rhodospirillaceae bacterium
TGGAAGCACACAACATCTAGTGGGTGTGTGCGTTAACCCGATAGGCATGGATTAAAGCGGCCAGCATCTCCGTAAATCCCGTGTTATTTTACCGATATCGTGCCTTTAGCGGTGTCTTCATGCTGCTCGCCGACGAACCCGTAGCTGCCGGGTTGAAGCGGTCCGAGCTTCAGCCGGATTTCGGCATTGGCACCGATACGCTTTTCAAGCTTGAGGTCATGGCTTTCGAATTCGTCGCCGGTAGAATCCAGGTTGCGCACCACCAGAGTAAAACGGCGCCCCGCCGGCACCGTCAGTTCGTCCGGCTCAAAGCGGTGATTGCGTAAAACCAACACCTGCTCGTCCTCTCCGGCTAAGGCCGGGACGACGGCCGACAATGACAACGACAATGACAATGACAACGACACGGCAAGCAGGGCGGCACGGCGGAATCGGAATAGCGGCATCGGACACTCCTCCCGGATCAACAGGGTCAGCGGATCGGTATTGCGAATGATTTGCATTATCATTGCCCGCTGTCAAAGGGGGAATCATCGCCGCACGCTCTTAAAAGGCCGCGCGCTCTTAAAAGATTGAAAGGCCCCGGGTTAACAGGCCCCGAAGGTCATTGATGTCACCGGGCCAGGGTCGCTTGCACTTCCCGTTCGGTTTCGCAGGTCCGCTCGATGATCAGGGTGTAAAGCGTCGTCATGAAGGCTTGATCGAGGCCCAGCGCCACCCCGCGCTCGGCACAACGCTGCTTGACCTGCTCGATACGCTCCGGCAGCACCACCGGAATGTCATGTGCCAGCTTATAGGCGGCCACCTCGTGGCAAATCGTGAAACGGCGGGCCAGTAAATCGACCAGAGCATCATCAAGCCGGTCGATATCTTCCCGCAGCCGGGTCAGCTCTTTCATGCCACCCCCTCTATTACGCTTGTCGGAAAGTTTTCAGACAAACCATGACGCTGCACTATCTCATACCGGCCCCCTCGAACCAAGAGCCGCGCCGGCATAAAATTTACCGGATAATTCTTGAAATTTGCGAGCCCGCATCGGCCTCTTGAAATTTGCGAGAGGGTCCTCTCATTTTGCGAAAAGCTAACCAATTGATATTGATCAATAATATAGCTTTTTGTGTCTGGCACGCCTGTTGCAGTGCTTGTCGTCAAAGCCGACACCGAATGAGCGGCGGAACAGCCGTACAGCAGGAGTAAGAGCAATGACAAGACGGAAACTGATCTCAGACGTGATGAACCGGAACAAGCTGGTTTGTCTGCCCGCCGGTACTTCGGTCTCCGCCGCCTCCCGCAAAATGTTCGAGCGCAAAGTCGGTGCAATCGTGGTCACATCCGGCCAGACTTTGCTGGGTATTGTTACCGAGCGCGATATTAACTTCAAGGTGGTTGCGCTCAACTATAACCCGGACAGCGTAACGCTTGCGGAGATCATGACCCGACGCCCCGAAACCCTGCCCCCGGATGCTCCGGTCGACGCGGCGCTGGAGATGATCCAGTCTTCCGGCTTCCGCCACATTCCGGTTGAGGCCAACGGCACGGTCATCGGTATGGTTTCAGTGCGCGACCTGTTCATGGAGGTCAAGCGCGACCTGGAATGCGACCTGCACGATCGCGAGGAATTCATGTTCGGCTCCGGCTACTCGATCCCCGCCGTAATGCATTAACGCCTTACGCTCCATCCAAGCGAGCTTCCTTCCCGTATCACCGCCGCCTGCCGCTCCGGAAAAATCCGGGACGCCGAGGCGGCGGTGGGCGTTTGGGCAGACGCCGCGCCGAAATCGCATCCTCCAGCCACGGCAGCACCAAGACCCCGGCCAACACCGCCCCGCCAATCAGCAAGCCGGCCGAGCCCCGGTTGGCCTGAAACAAAATCACCGCCAGCACCACCCCGAACAGCACGATGATCGGATTCATCGGAATCCCCCTCTTGATAACTGAAACCAGGCTTCCTACATGAAAGACCGGACGGATGCCGCGTAGCGGGTCTGTCCGAGATCGCTCAAATGGAGGATCATCATGCGTAGCTTCGACTTATCTCCGTTATTCCGTTCAACCGTCGGTTTCGATCATCTGACACAGGCGCTCGACGCCGCGTTTCAGATGAACGAAAGCACCCTTACCTATCCACCCTATAATATCGAAAAGCTCAGCGAGGAAACCTATCGCATCGCCTTGGCGGTGGCCGGGTTCGCGACCGACGAACTTGAAATCATCACCAATGAAGGCGCCCTCGCCGTCCGCGGCAGAAGCAAATCCGAGGATGAAAAGGCGACCTATCTCTATCGGGGCATTGCCGCCCGTGCTTTCGAGCGGCGTTTCCAGTTGGCCGATTATATCCGTGTGGTCGGCGCACGCCTGGAAAACGGCATGCTTTACATCGACCTCGCACGCCAAGTTCCCGAGGCGCTGAAACCGCATAACATTCCGATCACCCTTGGCGCCGCCAACACCAACCCGTCCATGACGCAACTGGGCAACAAGGCGGCTTGAGCACCAAGTCCCCCTTGTGAGCTTCAAGTTCCGCAGAAGGGCGGCGGTCGCCGCCGGTCTAACGGCCCCGGACATCCGTCCGGGGCCGTAGTCGTCCTAACGATTGAACAGCACGTGGCCGATCAGGCCGCCGAGCACACCGCTGGCACCGACCGCCGCCAGAGTAAGGCCGGTGCCCGACTCAAGCGCCTCGGCCAGCGGCACCCCTTCAAGCAACAGGTTGGCCGAGATCAGAGTGCCGGCAACGGCACTGGCAATGACTATACCGGTGACCGCACCCGCCAGCACCGCCAACGCCGGGTGCAGATCATAGCCGCTGCTTTCGGCAACCGGCGGCGCAGCCCGGGTCTGAGCCCCGGCTTCGACAGGCAGCCCGCCGATCAGCATGAACAGGGCAAGGCAGAGGGCGGCAATAAACGGACGGCGCATGGGCGGGTCTCCTCTCAACGATCTTCTCATTCAAGACGGACAGTATTACACCCCGAACCCGGCCGGCTCAACAGCGGTTGCCGGGAGAAATCACCAAAGCGCTCTTCCGTGTTTATCGAATCTTCACGCCAAACCTCTCCCTTCAGGAGAAGGTCGAGGCGTGCCCTGATTTCTGTTGACGGACCTTGCCGAGCCCAGCACTATCCGATCCAAGCCGCAGCTCCCGGTCATCTATAGCCGGGAGATGCGGCCGCGGAGGCGCTGAAAGGCGTCGATGCGTGGATTGAAAGGTTTCGCCGCCCGATATGGTATTGTTCGGAGTCCGACGGCTTTGCCGTGCGGAAGTCTGTGGCCCGGGGTTTAAACGCATGAAGCGCATCCTGCTCGTTGACGACGTGCCGGCAGTTCGGCTGTCGATTCGCGCCGCTCTCGAAGCGGCTGGCCATCAGGTCATCGAAGCGGCCGACGGCAAAGAGGCCCTCGACCTGCTCGATAGTCAGGGGGTCGACCTGATCGTTACCGACCTGTGGATGCCCAATCTCGACGGGGTCGAATTGCTGAAGCGGCTGCGCGCCGCCAATACCGGCATCAAGGTCATCGCCATTTCCGGCGGCGGCATGCGCCGACCGATCGATGTCTCGGCTGCACTCGCCCAAACCTGGGGCGCCGACGCCATCCTCTACAAACCGTTCGATAATGACGATCTGATCACCGAAATCAATCGCCTGACCGGACAGTCCTGAACTTCCGCGCCTAACTCCCGCTCCGCGTCCGCGCCCGCCAAGCCTGAAGCATCAGCACGGCCCATAACGCATGGGCATGGTCGCGCCGACCGGTCATATGTTCAACCACGGCCCGACGGATCGGCACGGGGTCAAGCAAGCCATCCTCGCTCAGCGCCGCCGGCGTCAACAGCGACTCGGCCCAATCCCGCAGCGGGCCACGCAGCCAGCCGGCCAGCGGAATCGAAAAGCCCTGCTTGGGCCGGTCGACCAGAGCGCGCGGGACATGGCGGTACAACACTTGGCGCAACAGCCATTTCGACTGGCCCTCGCGAATTTTGAGAGCGAGCGGCAGGCGCCAGGCGAACTCGACCACCTTGTGATTGAGCAGCGGCACCCGCGCTTCCAACGCGACCGCCATGCTCGCGCGGTCGACCTTGGTCAGAATATCGTCGGGCAAATAGCTCACGGTGTCGAGCATCTGCATGCGCGCGGTGAAATCCGGGAATTCGGATCGCAAGCTTTCGTCCCACAGCGCGCCGTGCGGCTCGGCCACCCCCGGCACCAGCCGTTCGGGCTCGGGCCACAGGCTGATCAACCGGCGAAACAGGGCATCGTCGCTCGCCGCCGGCAGAATTCCGGCCAGCTTGCGCAGCTTGTCGGCGGGATGGCTCGGCCGGATGCCGGCCGGCAGCAGCGCGGCCGCTCCCGAAGCCAGCATCGCCCCGATCGGTCCGGACAGAGCCGCCAGTCCGGCGCCCGTCACCCGACGCAACGGCAAGGGCAGCCGTCCCAGCCGACGCCACAGCCGCTCGGCCCAGACATAGCGGGTATAGCCGGCAAACAGCTCGTCCCCGCCGTCGCCCGAAAGCGCGACCGTGACATGCTGCCGGGCCAGCCGCGACACGATATAGGTCGGAATCTGGGAGGAATCGGCGAAGGGCTCGTCGTACCACTCGGCCAAATGCGGAATGACCGCCAGCCCGTCGGCCGGGTCGACATGAAACTCGGTGTGATCGGTGCCGAGATGGGCCGCGACCTTAGCCGCGTCCGCCGCCTCGTCGTAACCGGAAGCGCGAAAGCCGATGCTGAAGGTACGCACCGGACGCGGGCTTTCGGCCTGCATCAACGCCGCCACCGTTGATGAATCGATGCCGCCCGACAAAAAACAGCCGAGCGGAACATCGGCCATCATCTCGCCACGCACCGCGCGCCGCAAAAGACGCTCTAATTCGTCGGTCGCCTCGGCCGGGGAGCCGGGGAAGAGATCGGCCTGCCCGGCCCGGGCCACATCGCGCAGCCGCCACCACGACTCGAGCACCGGGGCGCCGCCGGGCACCAGGGTCAGCAAGCCGCCCGGCTCGAGCTTGTGCACACCCTTGTAGATGCCGGCCGGAGCCGGAACATAGCCGAAGCGCAAATAAGACGAGACCGCGGCCGGATCGATCTCGGGGCGCCAGCCGGGGTGAGCGGTCAGCGCCTTCAATTCCGAGCCGAACACCAGCAAACCGTCGCGCCACAGCCAATAAAGCGGCTTGATCCCGAGCCGGTCGCGCGCCAAAGTCAGCGTCCGGGTCGACCGATCCCACAATGCAAAGGCGAACATGCCCTCGCAGGCTTCCAACAGCGCGCGCACACCGCGCCGGGCGCACCACTCGACCAGAATTTCGGTGTCGGAATGACCGCGGCGCACCACGCCGGCCCGGTCCAGTTCAAGCGCCAGCTCGGGCGCGTTATACAGCTCGCCATTATAGCAAACGACGAAGCGGCCGTCGGCCGAGTTCATCGGCTGCGCCCCGGCCGGGCTGAGATCGACGATCGAAAGCCGCCGGTGCCCGAACGCTAAACCGGACCGGGCATCGACCAGGACACCCCCGGCATCCGGCCCGCGATGAAGCAGCCGGTCGGCCATGGCGGTGACGGTGCGGGTCAGCCGCGCGTCATCGGTGCAGTTCGGGTCGAGAAAGCCGGCTATGCCGCACATGGCCCTTATCCCTCGTGGCCTTTTATCCCTCGGCCCCCGCCTCGACGACCACCTGCTCGACCACACTGTCGGCGGCGGCGGCAACCTCGGGCGACAACTCCTCGCCGAAGCCGAAATCCCCGCCCTCGATGCCATAGATCACCAGGGCCGGCGGCAGGCGGCCAAGCGTGCGCGCAGTGGCGATCGCCTCGGCCAAGCCGAACAAATGCGACGAGTAGCGAAAGAAATGCGAGGGCAGCGCTTCGGCAATCGCGTCGATCCGCCGCACCGTGCCGCGCGCCGAGCCCGAAGACGTGGCATCGACCACGATCACCCGACGGGCCCCGCTCCAGGCCTCGATCAAGCCGGCCCCCTCGCCGGAATGCTCGATCGCGGGAAGGCCGCGGGCCATGAGACGATCGGCCACCAACGGCCCGACCGCATCATCCCGGCGAAAGCGGTTGCCGACCCCGATAATTAAAAGATCATCCATGACACGAATATCCGGGGTTTAAAGATCAGGCTCGATACCGACATGATAGCGGTAAACCGGCTCGACGCTGTGCGGATCGCGGAAGGAATAGCGCAGATCATGGACCAGACCGTCCTTGACGTCGTAAATCCAGGCATGGACCGACAATTCCTGTCCCCGCGCCCAGGCCTTTTGCACGATGCTGGTGCGGCAGATATTGAGCGCCTGATGACGGACATTCAATTCGGTCAAACGATTGAGCCGGATTTCATGATCCTTGATCGCCAGCAGCTCGTCACGATGGGACTGGTAGACGTCCTTGACCTCTTTCAGCCAGTTGTCGATCAGACCGAATTCCGTGTTTTCCAGAGCATGGCGAATGCCGCCACAGTTATAATGACCACAAACAATGATATACTTAACCTTAAGCGCCTCAACCGCATATTCAAGCACGGATTGACAGTTGATATCGGCGTGATAAACCAGATTGGCAATATTGCGATGAACGAATAACTCTCCCGGTTGCAAGCCGACGATATCGGGCGCCGGGACCCTGGCATCGGCACAACCGATCCACAGAATTTCCGGCTTCTGAGAGCGCGCCAGACGTGCAAAAAACTCCGGATCGGCATCCAGCTTACCCGCCGCCCACTTTCGATTGCTTTCCAGCAATTTTTTTCTGAACGTCATCAGATTTCCCCGCTCAGTCACTCAAACATTTCCTTCCAAACGACCGGAGTCCGACCCTAGCACATCGCCGCCCCGGGTGCGACAAGCTCACGCGGCCCTCTCGTAAAACCGTTTGATCAGCAAGCGCGGCCCGAGTTCGACGTTTTTCAGGCGGTCAAGAATGCGCGGCACGGCGTGGCCGTCGCCATAGGGGTTGTCCAGCCCGGCCAAACCGTCACGAAACTCCGGTGACACCGCCTGCCGCCACGCGGCGGCGACCGCGTTTTGCTCGGCCGGCACGCGCAACACATTGCGCGGCGCCAGCCGCCCGCCCTGGCGCGCCCCGATATCGACCACCGGCAGTTGAAATGACGCCGCCTCGACGATCCCGCTCGAGGAATTACCGACCATGCAGGCGGCGTGATGCAGCAGATGCAAATAGCGGGTGCGGCCGAGATGCGGCACCACGACACACCGATCCGGACATGCGGCGGCGAAAGCCTCGAGCGCGACGATGATGGTGTCGGCGCCGGTATCGGCATTGGGATAGGTCATCAGGATTTGACCCGGCATCGCGGCGGCGGCGGCCAGCACCTCGGCCACCGCGCGGCCCGTGGCCTCGGGCGACAGCGTCTCGGGATGCAGGGTGAACACGCTGACCGGCTGCAAAGGGTCGAGCTTAAGCTCGGCGAACAGATCGGCGCGCTCGCGAAAGTGAAAGTCCCGCAGCACGTCGAGCCCCGGCTCGCCGGTGACGGTGACCCGCCAGGGCTCTTCGCCCAACCGCAGCAGCCGGGCCGCATAGTCGGGCATGGTCGGAAAATGCAGATGGCTGAATTTGGTGACGGCGTGGCGGATGGCGTCGTCGATCACGCCCTCGGTCAGCTCGCCCCCGGCCAGATGCGCGACCGGGATGGTCAAGGGCAGCGCCGCCAACACCGCAGGCAGCATGTCGTAGCGATCGCCCATCACCACCAGAAGATCGGGGCGCCGCGCGGTCAGCGCGTCGGCGAAGGCGACGGTGCCGCGTCCGATCGCCGCGGCCAGCGCAACCGTCGCAGCCCTATCCCGTTCGACCGGCACCCGCACCGTCACCGGCTCCAGCCCGGCCTCGAGGATCTCGGTGAAGCTGTCCCCATGCGTGACCGAGAAATGCATGCCGGTGGCGAACACGGTCACGGTAAAGGCGTCGTCCGCCCGCGCCGCCCGGATCAGCGGCAACAGCAGGCCGAAATCGGACCGGGCCGAGGTGACGAAGCCGAGATGACGGGGCAACGAATTTCCTCCCCCGAACTCAAACCGGAGAGCAGGTGTAATAGCGGCGCTCGTCACCATGATCGAAGAAGCGGAAGGCAAAGCCGTGCGTCTTGAGCAAATGTTCGAACGTCGAGCAGCCAATCCGGCAAATCATGGCCTTTGCCGCTTCGGCATCGGGTAGATCCTCGTAAATGCTGCCATTGATGATCAGCACGCCTTGAGGCTTGAGCCGCCGCCGCACCGCCGCCAACAAGGCATCAACTACCGCCGGATCGAGCATCGCCACCACCTGCATCGCCAGCACCGCGTCGAATCGGCCCGGCTCCCGGTTGAGATAGTCGACCAGATCGGCGCAAACCAGCGCGGTATAGCAACCGTCCTCGGCCGCCAGCGCCAGCATTTCGGCCGAAAGATCGACCCCGACCAGCTCTCCGGTAAAACCCTGCCCGCGCAGCAGCCGCCCGACCAGCCCGGTGCCGCAGGCAAGATCGGCCACCCGTGCCGGCCCGTTAAAGCGCAGCCGCCGGCTGAACCGGACAAAGGCCGAAGAGAGCAAATCATGCGACTCCCGGCTCGCCACATTATAATAAGCCGCCTTCAGCGCGTATTCCGCCCGGACCAGATCGGCCTCGGCCGGTTCTCCCCCGGCCGATTTACCGGGACCGAGATAACGTTCCAGGCCGAGCACGATCTCGTGATCGCCGCAGCGCTCACGCAAATAGGCCAGCGTCCGCATGACCCGTGCCGCCCGGCGAAACAGCAGGGCGATTTGCAAAATGGTGATCGCCCCGTTCGGGCTGAGCAGCTGTTCCGCCATCAGCCGGTCGGCCAGACGATCGGTCTCGGCAAGGTCGGCACGCACATCCCGGCGCGATGCCTCCCGGGTCAGCCGGCGCTGGCGCAGCACCAGTTCCGCCTCGAATTCGGCCGGAGTCATGACTCGATCATTTCGTCGGCGGCATAGGCGCGTCCGGCCGGGCGGCCGAGCCTGTCCCAATAACCGAACGGCGAAAGGCCGGTACCGGGGCGCTTGGTCGTCAGCGTCGCGACCGTGAACGGCGCGCCCTCCGGAATATCGACCGCGGCCACCAGGCTCTTGCGCGCCACCGCGCGGGTATCGGCCTCGCCCGGCTGCAAGCGTTTCAAGGGCGAGCCGAGCGCCCGCCCGACCGCCCGCACCGCCGCGACCATCGCCTTTAATTCCGCCGGCTCGAGCGAGGCGCGGTGATCCGGCCCCGGCAAAGTGCGGTCGAGGGTATAATGCTTCTCGATCATGACCGCGCCGAGCGCCGCCGCCGCAACCGGAATCGCGATGCCCTCGGTATGATCGGAATAGCCGACCGGCAGACCGAAGGCGCGGCGCATGGTGTCCATCGCGCGCAGATTAACCTCGTCCAACGGGGCCGGATATTCGCTTGTGCAGTGCAGCAAGGTCACCGTTGCGGCAATCGCGCCCTGCCCCGCCGCGCTCTCGAACGCCGCCGCGAAGGCAGCCGGGCCGGGCACGGCGTCAAGCGGTGCAATCCCACCGAACGCGATCACGCCGAGCGCCGCCTCGATCTCGCCGAGCGAGGCCATGCCGGTGGACACGATCAACGGCAACCCGGAGCGCGCCGCCCGCAGCAGTAACGGCGCGTTGGTGATCTCGCCCGACGGAATTTTCAGCCTTTTCACCGGCAGCTCGCGCACCAGCAAATCGAGGCTGTCCTCGTCAAACGGAGTCGACAGGAACTCGACCCCGGCTTCGGCGCACCGGGCGGCGATGCGCTGAAACGCCGCGCCGTCCAACTCCAGCTTGCGCACCATCTCGAACTGGCTCTCGCCCGCGCCGCAATTCTCGGTCTGATAGCGCGCCTTGGGCGCGTGGCGGGCGATGACCTTTTCGGTCTTGAAGGTTTGAAACTTGACCACGTCGACGCCGGCCTCGGCCGCGGCATCGACCAGCCGCAAGGCCATGTCGAGCGAGCCGTTATGATTGACCCCGGCTTCGGCGATGATCAACGGACGGTCGGGAGAAGAAGCGCTCATGGCGACAATGGCACCGAAATAGGGGGCGTCGGCGACAGTCTACCCCGTCCCCGCGCTTTTCGCGACCTCCAAACACCCCACCCCGCTCGGCAAACAGACCAGCCGGGCGGCGAGGGCTTCGGCCACCGGCAGGGCGGCGCGCGGGCAGGCGGCGTACATTACCTGCTCATGCATCAGCCCCCAGGCCGGGCGGGCCTGCAAGCCCTCGGCATGGCAGGCGGCCAACAGGGCGTCGCGGGCCGCGGCATCGGGCACCAGCACCGCATTCAGCCAATAATTGGAGACACACCCCGCCGGTTCGGCAACCACCTTCAGACCGGGCAAACCGGCGAGACGGTCGCGATAGCGCGCCGCCAGCCGCCGCTTCGCGTCAAGGAAAAAGTCGAGCCGCTCCAATTGCGCGCAGCCGAGCGCGGCATTCAGATTCGGCATGCGGTAATTCCAACCGACCCGGTCATGCTCGAAGCGCCATTGATGGGCCATTTTAGCGGTGGTGGTCAGGTGGCGGGCGGCATCGGCCAGCGCCGGATCGTCGGTCAGAATGGCGCCGCCGCCGCCGGTGGTGATGATCTTGTTGCCGTTGAAGCTGAGCACCGCCAGCCGCGACAGCGAGCCCGCCGGCCGTCCCCGATAAAGCGAGCCCAGCGCCTCGGTTGCGTCCTCGACCACGGCCAAGCGCCAGCGCGCCGCCACTTGGTTCAGCGCGTCCATCGCCGCCGGATGGCCGAAGACATGGACCGGAACCAAAGCGGCGATTCGCCGTCCGGTCAGGTGATTGACCGGGCCGTCCGGCCCCAGGACCGCGATCTCGTCCAGATACGCCCCGAGCCGGTGCGGATCGATGCCGAACGTCGCCCGCTCGCTATCGACGAAATGCGGGACCGCCCCGGCATGGGCAACCGCATTGGCGGTCGCGATAAAGGTCAAGGTCGGCACCAGCACCTCGTCACCGGCGCGCACTCCCGCCAGCATCAGCGCCGTGTGCAAGCCGGCGGTTCCGTTGACCACCGCGACGGCGCGGGCGACTCCACAGCGCGCGGCCAGCCGACGCTCGAACTCTTCGATTCGAGGACCGGCCGAGGAAACCCAGCCCGAATCGAGGCATTCCCTCAGATAGTCCTGCTCCCGTCCGGAGAAATCGGGCTCGTGCAACGCTAAGGGCCGAGCCGAGGGCAACACCGCCCGCAGCGCCGCCATCACCGCCGCCACGTCAAAGCCGCCGCCGATCACTTCGGCATACACATCGTTCATACGATTTCCCTCTCTCCGGCCCCTATAATATACGGGTTTCGGGAAAGCTCGCGAAATCCGTACGGGCCGCGCCGAAACGCCCTGCAGGATTTGCCGCTTCGGCAAAATTTGCCGGGACAAGTTTGCCGGATGAATTGCTTCAAGCCTGCATTTTCTCTCTGTACCCGGCGGCACGGATCGTGCTAATGTCTCTTTACGGGGTAGAACGCCCCAATCTCACTAGTTCATGATGGAGCAAGAAATGGCCGACATCACCCTAACCGCATCAGCCCGCAGCGCGCTGAATTCCTTGCAAGGAACCGCGTCTCTGATGAGCCGGACCCAAGGTCGCTTGACCTCGGGCATGAAGGTAGCAAGCGCCATCGACGATGCGGTGGCTTATTTCAAAGCAAAAGGATTGAGCGACCGCGCGTCCGACTTTACCGACCGCAAAAGCGAAATCGATCAAGGTATTTCCTCGCTTAAAGCAGCCGTTAACGGTACTTCGATCGCCGACAGCGTCCTGAAGCAGATGAAGGGCTTGGTCAACAGCGTTCGTACCGCCGACGCCAGCACGCGCGCGACTCTGACCAGCCAATTCAACGATCTGGCCAAACAGCTCAGCAGCTCCCAGACCGATGCGAGCTACCAGGGCCTTAATCTGGTCAATAACAGCACGGCCTCGATGACCGTCTACTTCAACCAGGGCACGGGCGCCTCGTTGCAGGTAGCGGCACAAAATCTTCAGACCTCGGTGCTGGTTACCGCCATGTATGCCGCAAACGCGGCAGGAAGTGACGGCACTCTCAGCATCATGTTGAGCGCTGCCGGCGCCACCGGTAACGCGGGCTTCTCGGTACTCTCCGACTCGACCTCGGCCACGGCCGTGCTCGATCAGATGGACCAGCAGCTTGCCGCATCGGTCAGTACGGTTCGCGCCGCTTCGGCCCGCCTCGGTGGTAACGTCACCTTCCTGCAAACCCGGTTGGACTTTACCAATAACTATGTCAGCACGATGACTGAAGGCGGCGGCAAGCTGACGCTCGCCGACCTCAACGAAGAAGGCGCCAATCTGGTGTCGTTGCAGACCCGCCAGCAGATCGGCATCCAGTCATTGAGCATCGCCGGCCAGCAGCAACAGGCAATCTTGAGCTTGCTGCGTTAATCGATCGATCGGTAAATGATCCGACGCAAAGGGAAGGTGGGAATTTCACCTTCCCTTTTGCGTGGCTCCGACCGGGATTCCGTCTCGGCTGCCAAAAAAGAGCCCCGCAAGAAAGAGGTTGCCGACCTTGCCGGGAGTTCTTAAAACACTGCCCATACCACCCCGCAACCTTCGGCCAATGGGCGCGCCGTGCCTCTTCTTATCAAGCTTGCTCCGGGTGAAAAAATCGTCATCAACGGCGTGGTTGTCGAAAACGGCGGCGACCACACGACGTTGCGTATCCTTAATCAGGCACAAGTTCTGCGCGCCAAGGATATCCTGACTTTCGAAGAGGCGAACACGCCGGCCAAGCGCATCTATTACGCGCTTCAATGCCTTTACCTGTTTCCGGACAACCGACAACAATATCTGGAAACCTCCCGCAATTTCATGGATGATTTCATCAAGGCCGCACCAAGCAGCGGCCCGTTGGTCGCGGACATTGCGAACCATCTGACACGCGGTGATTCCTACCAAATGTTAAAAGTTGCTAAAAAGCTTGTGGAGTATGAAAGAAGGATTTTGGACAATGTCGCCTCCTCCCAGGTCGAACCCATATAGCAACGTCCCGACCGCTGCTGCCGACCCGCGCCAGGTCGAAGGATGGGCGCTGACCGAAACCGCGGTCCGCATGAAAGCCGCTCAGCAGGAACCGGTGGACGAGGCCGTGTTGCTTCATGCCGCACGCCTGAATTGGCGCCTGTGGACGATTTTCCAGGCCAGCCTGCTCGAGCCCGATTGTCCGGTGCCGACTGAAATTCGCAACAACATTTTGTCGCTTTCGAATTTCGTCGACAAGCACACCGCCGGAATTATCGCCGAGCCCCGGGCCGATAAATTGGATGTTCTGATCAGGATCAACCGCGAGTTGGCCGGTGGCCTGATGACCGTCCCCCCGACCCCCGCCGCAGCGAAGGCCCCCGGTCCGGCGCCCGCCGCCGTTCCCCACAGACCGATGAACACGCGCGCCTGAGTGCCCCTTTATTGTCAATCGGGAGAGTAAGTACCGTGACCGACCCCACTCCGATCGGCAAGGCCGTGCATCTGTCCAATCGTGTCATTATCAAACGTCTGATCGATGAATTCGCCGCCGGCCGGGACGGCGAGGCACTGGCCGAGATCGAAGCCCTGCTGGCCGGGGAGGAAAACCACCCGGCCGCGCTTTACGGGCTGGCGCTGATGGCACTCCGGCATAAAATGACACTGCCGGCCCTGAACGCCCTGCACAGCGCACATACGCGCGACCCCGGAGAATCGATCTATGCCGAGGCCCTGGCCGTTCTTTACGCTCTGGCCGGCAATCTGGCGGTCGGCGCTTATTTCGCCAAATTATCGGCCAGTCTGGGTTTCGACAGCGGAACCGTCGACCTGTTACCACCCGCCTTTCCACCCTTCGCACAAGCCCTCCAGATCATTCGCGAAACACCCTATCTGCATCAAGCCAACCGCTTGGCGGTGAGGCGCGAATATCCCGAGGCGATTCAGCAATACGAATTGCATCTCGCTTTTTTTCCCGAAGATACCGCGGCCCCGGGCGGGCTGGCCCGCTGCCTGCTGCACAGTGATCAGCCGGCGCGTGCCATTGCCAATCTTTCCGACCTGCGCAACAGCGAGCGCGCCAGTGCCGCCGATCTCAGTTTGCTGGGCCGGGCCTATGCCGCACTCGGCGAGGCGGAAGCCGCGGAAACCTGTCATCTGGAAGCCATCGAACGCGAACCGGACAACCTGGAATTCGAATGTGCGCGGTTGGCCGATGCTCTTTTCGACTCCGGCCGTGACGAAGCGGCTCTGATCGAACTGGCTCGCGATCGGGGCGGCCGGGTTTTCAGCAACCCGCAAAGACGGGACATTCCGGCACTCAATGACCGGCGGATTCGCATCGGCTACTTGGCACAAACGGTCCGCGACCCCCGTGACCTCGATGTATTGGCCACGGTCGCCGCCTCCAGCGATCCACAGCGCTTTGAAATTTTCGTCTACGGGCACGGCTCGATCGATGATCCGAGCAATGCGCGGATGCGCGGCTGTCATGACGAATGGTGCGATATCAGCGACTGCGATGCGCCGACTCTGGCCGCGACCATCGAAGGCGACGCCATCGACATTCTGGTCGATATCGGCGGCCATGCCGCGCCGCTTCATTTCGGCGCGCTTGCTTTGCGTCCGGCCCCGCGGCAGGTCGCGTGGCTCGGCAACCCGGTCACGCTCGGCCTGTCCGCCATCAATGTGGAATTGACCGCCGAGTCCGACCCCGAGTCCGACCCCGAGTCCGGCGGGCCGTCTGCGCCCCGACGCCATGCCCTGCCCTTCGGCCTTTATTGCTACGAAATGTTCGGAAAACCGCCGGTCCGCGAAAAAGGCCGCTCCGGCCCCGTCACTTTTGGCGCCGACCTTGCTTTCGCCCAACTCCATCCCGATCTGCTCGAATGCTGGGCCGCGTTGTTGGAGCGGGTTCCGGGCTCGGTACTGGCCCTGCGCGACCGAACCTTCGTCGAAGGCGGGCTGGCTGATCGTCTGATCGAGCTGTTCGGTGCCAAAGGCTTCTCGGGCCGGGTTGATGTGATCGCCCTTGATGCCCCCGGCTTTTACCGCGAAATCGATATCGCGCTCGCCCCGTTCGTTGCCCCCTCGCCCCACGACGCGGTTGCGGCCCTGACCGCCGGCGTACCGGTGGTGGCGCTGGCCGGAGCCGGCCGTCATCGCCGCCAAATCTCCGATTTGCTGCACCATGTCGGGCTCGACGCGCTGGTTGCCACCGATACCGCCGGTTATATCGCGCTGGCCGCCCGGCTGGCCGGCTCCGAGCAAGCACGCCTTGAAGCCGGAGCCGCCATCGCGGCCGGTCTCGCCGACTCGGCGGTGTTTGATCCGGTCCGCTTCGCCACCGCCTTTGACACCGCCATGCTCGAGATTATCGGAGCGCCCGGGGTCTAATACCAACGGCCCTGGTCGATGACCGGGGTCGTTGGTATCGGCGGCGACTGCCGCCGCGCGCCTCATGGCGCGAAGGCAAGCCCGCGTGAGCGGGCGCCCGCCGTTTGAGGGATAAAAATATTAATGACCGATCCTGTGTCCGACAGCCTGGCCGAACGCTCCCGTCAAGCCCTGATCGCCCGGTTTCCCGAACTGGAAGCCATATTGGCCGCAGCGCCGGCCGCAGTGCCGGTGCATGAGGACGAGGAGACCGGCGCACGGGTGATGGTCGATCTCAATCTCGGCAATGCCCGGCTCTATGCCGCCGACGGCCGCACTCTGGCGGCAAAACAGGTCGAAGCCTATCTGGAAAAACCGCTCCGCTTCTTTGTGACCAGCGTGCGCGGCGCCAATGTCGGCAGCCCGGTTTCCGGGCGAATGCTCGACCGCATGTATGCCGAGTGCGCCCGCCTCGGCATCGCCATGAGCGATTTAGAGGTCAAGCCCCGCTACGAGGGCAGTTATCTGGTGGTGCTCGGGCTCGGGCTCGGCTTCCACCTGGCACCTTTGATCGAGCACACCGCGGCCCGGCATATCGTGGTGATCGAGCCTTATGCCGATTTCCTGCGCCATTCACTCCACACCGTCGACTGGGCGGCTCTGTTCGAGCAAGTCGAGGCGCGCGGCTGCAAAATCACGCTTTCTCTGGAATCCAAGCCCGACCGTATCGTCAAGGCGATTCAGACGGTGTTTTCGGCCGAAGGTCTGCCCTTCATCGACGGCACCTATGTCTTCATGCATTATCCGGCCTGGGAGTTGCTGGAGGCACGCGACCGGCTGGCCCGCATGGTCGAAACCGCTTTTGTCTCGCGCGGTTTTTTCGAAGACGAGCTGCTGATGGTGTCGAACACCATCGCCAATCTTTCGCAAGTCGGGTTTCAGCTCATTGATACCACACTGAAACCGTCCCGGGCCGAGCCGGTCTTCGTGATCGGCTCCGGCCCGTCGATCGATCACAGTATCGACGAGGTGAAACGGCTGCGTGACAAGGCCGTGGTCTTTTCCTGCGGAACCGGCCTTAAGGTGTGCCTCTCCCATGGCATTATTCCCGATTTTCATTGTGAAATCGAAAATGGCGGCTGGGTTTACGACTCCCTGACTTTGCTACGCGATCGCTTCGGCCCGTTTACCGGAATTACGCTGATTTCCACTTTGACCGTGGATCCGCGGGTCCCGGAGCTGTTCGACGACCGCTTTCTGTTTTTCCGCGATACCGTCAGCGGCACCCGCATGTTGGCCCCGCCCCAAGCCGAAGTCTACGGCGCGGTGCCGACGGTGGCCAACACCGCGCTACGCACGGCGATGTGCCTGGGTTTTTCAAACTTTTATCTGTTCGGCATTGATTGCGGCACCAAATCCGAAGAAAAGAAACACTCGAAACTGGCGGTCTACAACGATTCAGCCGAGTTCAAACAATTTGAAGACGCCATGGACCTGGCCTATAGCGGTCCCGGTAACTTCGGCGGCACGGTCATGGCCGACTGGGTCTTTAATTTCAGCCGGCTCATGATCGAGCTTTTGCTCAATAATTACAGCATCAAGATTTACAATTGCAGCGACGGCGCCCGAATCAAACGCGCAACCCCCCGGGTGGCCGCCGGCCTGACCCTGCCCGGCCCCCGCCTTGACCGCACCGTGCTGAAGGCCCGGCTGCGGGCGGTGCTGCGCAACTGTGAGCCGGGTGAATTGTTGGCGGAGGCTTCGTTCGACACGTTCAACAGCGAGTTGGAGCGCTTTCGCACCGATTTGCTGGTCTTGATCGACGCGGCGATTGCCGAGGATCTCGATTTCGTCGCCTTTTGGCGGCGGCTGTCTCCGCTCCTCGATAGCGCGGGGCCCGAATATGCGCAGGTGCCAAGCGTCATTCTCTCCTCGCTAGCCTCAATCCCGAAGATCGGCATGTTTTTCGCCCACCGCGTCCGCGAGCCCGCATTGCGGCTTGCCTTGTTCCACAGCTTCCTGGCCGAATATCGCAAGACCGCCCTTTATATGTGCGACACGCTGACCGCTTGCTTCGGCGCGTTGGAACGGCGTTACGCTCCGGCTCCGGAGGTTAGCGATGGAAGACGATTACCGCCAACCTAACCCTTATGCATCCGGTCCGGCACTCAGCGGTTTTTCGTCAAGCGCCGACGAGCATGTCAACGAGTGCATCGCCCGGATCGAGACGCTAAAGCTCAAGATTCTCGGCAATCCGCATATGGGCGGTTACGAGCGGGCCGAGTTTCTGGGCGAACTCAATACGCTGCGCGCCGCCTATCTGCATTTGTGCACCCTGGCCGGGCGGAGCGAGCCGGCCGAGGCGGAAGAAGGTCCGTTGCCGCGCGAAACCGTGCGCGCCGGCTTAGAGCTCGAAGGTGTGCTCGGCAACAATCCCCTGATCAGCGAACATCTGGCCCGGATCGCCCGGATCGCGCCGACCCCGTTGACCGTGCTGCTCGAGGGCGAGACCGGCTCGGGCAAGGAGTTGTTCGCCCGCATCATTCATCTCAACAGCAAGCGAACCAATTTCGTGCCGGTCAATTGCGGCGCCCTGCCCTCGGGCGTCATCGAGTCCGAGCTGTTCGGCCATGTCAAGGGCGCCTTCACCGGTGCGACCGCCGACCGCAAGGGCCGGTTCGAGGAAGCCCACGGCGGCACCATCTTTCTCGACGAAATCGGTGAACTGGACCTGACGGCTCAGGTCAAAATGTTGCGCACGCTCGATGTCGGTGAAATTCAGCGCGTCGGTTCCGACTCGGTGCGCAAAGTCGAAGTTCGGGTGATCGCGGCAACCAACCGTAATCTCGAGGAAATGGTTGCCGAGCGTAAATTCCGGGAAGATTTATATTTCAGACTGAATATCTGTCACTTCAAGATTCCGCCGCTGCGCGAACGGCGTGACGAAATCGCCTTGCTGATGGATTTCTTTGTCAGAAAAATCAGCGCGGATACCAATCTACCGTTGCCGGTTCTTGATCCGGAGCTGAACCGATTCTTCATAGAATCCTATCCGTTTCCCGGTAATATCCGGGAACTTAAGAATCTGTCCCAATATATCGTGGCGATTTATGACGGCACACCGGTTCACATTGAAGATTTGCCGCAGCGCTACCTTGAGGCCAAGGCCCGACACTTGACCGATGGGCTGAGCGCCCCCGCTGTCACCGGCTCCGGAATCCGTGACGCCCGGCAGCGCGCCGAGCGCCAGCAATTACTCGAGAGCCTGACCCGACACAAAGGTGATATTCCCGCAATTTGCGCCGCGTTCAACGTATCCCGGGCCAGAATTTATCAGATGCTCAAGAAATACGGCCTGCAACCGAGCCGATTCCGGGGCGAATAGCCGCTCCCCGTTACTCCCGCCGTCCCGTCATTCCTGCTTTTTTCCTTCCATCACTCCCGTTTTTCCTTCCGTCATGCCTGCTTTTTTTCTTCCGTCATTCCCGTTTTTTCCTTCCGTCATTCCCGCGCAAGCGGGAATCCAGCATTAGAGCGGATCGCGAAGAGGCGGGATCGCCTCGTAGCGTGAATCCGCTCTAAAAACAAA
>JBAWVF010000066.1:0-18906 GCA_037147415.1 Rhodospirillaceae bacterium
GGGGGGGGGGGGGGGGGGGGGGAGTTATTGGCAATAATTGTAAGACAAGGGGTAATGTCAGGGCGACAACTTAGTCACTTTGCCCCGGAATGATTGGCGACGCATCGGTAAAAACTTTGACAGACTTGACCGGGCGATTCGCGGGCGGTAAAGCATAGCCCATGCGTTAAAGTTTTATCGTAGTGGAGAATCGAAACATGGCTGTCGCACCGCCGCCGGGCGAAATTGAAAACGAAGTTGCGCGGCAAACCGTGGCCACCAAGGGTGCCGCCGGCGGGAAAGCCGTTGCTGGAAAAGCTGTCGCCGGAAAGACCGTAGCGGGCAAGGCCGCTGTCGCGGCTAAGGCGGCGGGCGCCGGGGTTGAAAAGGAAGTCGCGCGCCAGGTGGCGACCTTAAAGGCCGTCGGCCCGAAGGTTGCCGGTGCCAAGGTGGCCGGCGCGAAGGCCGCCGCGGCCGGGCTTGAAAAGGAAGCTCTGCGCGAATTGGCGGCCACCAAGGCGGCAGCGGCGACGAAGGCGGCCGCCGGGATCGGTGCGGGCGCCAAGGGTGCGGCGGTTGCGGCCGGCGCGGGCGGAACCGCCACGGCGACACAGGCCGCAATGCCGAATGCGGCGGCGGGTGCCGGTGCGGTTACCACCGGAGGGGGCGGAACCATCTGGACCGGCAAGGGGCTGAGCCTCGGTCTCGGGATCGGGCTGGGCGCTTGGGGTCCGGTTCTGGTTGCGGTCGGGGTCGGCGCAGCGGGTTACGGGGTCTGGCGTTATCTTCAGAACCGGGACGTCGACGTTGTCGACGACGAAAGCGGCGAACTGGCGGACGCTCTCGCGCCGCGCGGCTGACCTTTATACGCGGCTGGCCCTTATATAAGGAGTGGCAATGAAGGCGGCAATTACCGAGAGTTTAAGCAGAGTTGATGTGCGGGCGCGGCTTATGGCCGCGCTCAGCTACCTCGGCGTACTCTGTTTCATCCCGCTGCTGTTCAATCGAGACGATGGCTTCGTTAACTTTCATGCCCGGCAAGGGGTGGTGCTCTGGGCGTGGAGCGCGCTGGCGCTGCTTTCGTTGACTCTGCCCGGACTCGGCTGGTTCTTCCGTATTTCAACCGGCATGATTTCGATGCTGTCGCTGTTCGGGCTGGTTGCGGTGGCTTTGAACAAGACTTGGAAGTATCCGCTGATCGGTGATCTGGCAGAAAAGTTGTAAATTCGTGTTTTGGCTTGGCAACCCCCGAATTCAATTCGGGGGTTGTTTTACGACGGTCGGTCAATGTGGTTGCCGACATTTGGGACATTTTGTCGCATCCCGTAAATCCCTATCTTTCCCGGTGATTAATGTTGACTTAACATCCGGTTAACCTCATCTTTGCGATTGAGAGTTATTCGCGATAGGCAGCGCGCAGGAACAGTCGGGAGCATTCGAGATGGTTGCGGCACATCATAAGAAAATATTGTCTAAAGTCGGCCCGGTGACGGGAGCGGAACGGACGCTGGCCGACCTTGGAACCGGCGAAAAGGGCATTGTTGTCGGGATCGGGCTGGCGGATGATACTTTGAAGCGCCGCCTGAATGCTTTCGGAATTATCCGCGGTACCGAAATCGTCCTTGATCGCACGGCGCCGATGGGCAATCCGCGGACTTATACTTTACTCGGCTATCGTTTGTCGCTGCGCAATGAAGATGCGCGCAATATTCTGATGCGGGTCGAGTAAACCACTTTTCCGGATCATGCCATGACAAGCTGTAAACGCCCCGTCACCGCGATGCTGGTGGGAAATCCTAACTGTGGCAAAACAGTTTTATTTAATTGTTTGACCGGCGATCACGGTACGGTTGCCAATTATTCGCGCGTTACGGTGACGCCACGGACCTACCCTCTGAAACACTCGGGCGCAGCACTGCATATCGTTGATTTGCCCGGTATTTATACTTTGAACGGTTGTTTGCCGGAGGAGCGGGCCGGGCGGGATGCTTTGCACTTCGGACATCCCGAGGTCGTGATTAACGTGCTTGATGCCGGGAATCTGCATCGCAGCCTGTTTTTGACAATCCAGCTGGTTGAAACCGGACGGCCCTGCGTTTTCGTTCTGAACATGATCGATGAGGCGCGCAGTCACGGCATCGAAATCAACACCGCGGCCTTGTCGGCCGCGCTCGGCGGCCCGGTGATTGAAACGGTTGCGGTCGACGGCGTCGGTGTCCCGGCCTTGAGCACGGCGATCACCGAGCTTTCCCACCGCTCTGAGAGTTGGCGCGCGCCGATCATTCTCTATGATGATGATCTCGAAGCCGCGATTGCCCGCATTCAAGCGATTATCGCCGAGCTACACCCGGCGACGCTCGATGCCGGACAAAGCCGCTGGTTGGCGATCAAGTTGCTGGAAGGGGATAGCGAGTTTCTGGAGCGGGAAAGCGAGCACCGGGCGCTGATCGACGAAGTGCGCACCGCCTGTCACGCATTGGAAGTTCATCACGGCGAAGACTGCGCGTCGATGATTGCGCATGCCCGTTTCCGTTTTATTAAGGCCTTGGTCGGCGACGTCCAGTCGGTGACCTCGACCCCGACCGCCCGCAGCCGTTTGACCCGGCGGCTTGATGATCTGTTGCTGCATCGCTTCTTGGGGCTGCCGATTTTGGCCGGGCTGATGTGGTTGATGTTTCAGGCGACCTTTACCCTAGGCGCCTTGCCGATGGCCTGGATCGATACGGCCATGCACTGGTTGACCGATCAGGTTGCGGCCTTGATTCCGCCCAGCCTGATTCATGATCTGGTGGTCAACGGGATCATGGCCGGAGTCGGCGGCACCATTGTCTTTCTACCGAACATCGTTATTCTTTTCTTCTTCATGTCGATTTTAAGCGAAACCGGCTATTTGGCCCGCGCCGCTTTCCTGCTTGACCGGCTGATGAACTCTTTCGGCTTGCATGGCAAGGCACTCATTCCCTTAATCATGGGATTCGGCTGCAACGCTACAGCGGTTATGGCGACCCGGACGATTGAAAGTCAGCGTTCGCGTCTGATCGCGATTCTAGCCGCACCCTATGTCAGTTGCTCGGCCCGCCTGCCGGTATTTATTCTGTTTGCCGGCGCCTTTTTCGGCGATTGGGCGGGCACGGTGGTTTTCGCGCTTTATGCGACCAGCGTCGCGGTCGCGCTTGGTTCTGCCATTCTGTTCGACCGTTTGGTTGTGGCCGGCAAGGATGAACCGTTTTTAATGGAACTGCCGCCTTACCGTCGGCCGTCCCCAGGATCGATCTGCCACCATGTCTGGGATAGTGCCGAGGATTTTCTTCGCAAGGTTGGCGGAGTCATTATCGTCGGCTCGATTGCGATTTGGTTTCTCCAGCAATATCCGACAATGCCGGCCACCACGCCGGTTGCTCAACGTCTGGAACAAAGCTATCTCGGCCAGATTGCGGCGACGGTAACTCCGGTCTTCGCCCCGCTCGGCTTCGGCTGGAAGGACTCGATTGCGATCTTGACCGGACTGTTGTCCAAAGAAGTGGTGGTCAGCAGCTATGCCGTCCTGAATGCAACCGACAAAGATTCAGGCAATCTGCGCGAAGCTTTGTCGGGCGGCATGACGCCACCGGTGGCAATTTCGTTCATGGTCTTCGTTCTACTGTACGCCCCCTGTCTTTCGACTGTGGCCGTCATTCGGCGCGAGGCCGGCGGCTGGCGCTGGGCCGGCGTATCCTTCGGCGTGTCTCTGGTCATCGCCTGGAGCCTTGCCTTTATTACCGCGATGGTCGGAGGATTTCTGGTATGACCGGACAAGCTTGGTGGGATAGCGCTGCGGTTATTGCAATCGGCGTGGTTTGTGCCGGCTTGATTGTGCGCCGCCTGATGATTGCTTTTTCAAAGAACCCGGCTTCGGGCTGCGGTTCCTGCGCCAAATGCGGACCGGGCGAAACCTTTCCCGGACAACCGGTGGAACGGCCGTAACCGACCGGCGGACAAGGGGCGGCGGCGTCTCGTCTCCGCCCTTTTTACGTCCCCGGCCCCCTTTTACGTCCCAGGTACAAACGCGATATGGATTTCGGCGGCATGGCGCAGCCGCTCGGTCATGGTCTCACGCAACTTCGTCGCCAAAGCATGGCTTTCCGTGGCGGTCAACCCGGCCGGAATCCGCAGCCGCATATCAAGCGCCCAGGTCTCGCCCATGCGGCGCCCGCGTAATTCTTCGACCTCCAAGACATCCGGCTCGCCGGCCGCAATCTGACGCGCTTCGTTCAGCACATCCTCTGAAATCGAGCCGTCCATCAACCCGTGAATACTGTTCCAGGCCACGGTAACGCCGACCCGGAACACCAGGACCGAGACCAGAATCGCAGCGAGATGATCGGCAAAGGTCCACCCCGCCAGCGATAACGCCACGCCGGCCAGCACCGCCAGCGAGGACAGCGCGTCGCCGCGGTTGTCGGCCGCGGCGGCCATGACGGCGGGGCTGTTGTTGCGCCGACCGACACAGGATAGATAGCGGTGCATGATTTCAGCGATCGTGGCCGACAGTATCGCGCCGATCAATGCCGCCGGTAAGGGTGGCTTAATATGGCCGTCGTTAAGATGCTGGAGATTATGCCACAGAAACGCCAGCGAACCGAGCGTCAGACTGACCCCGATAATATTGGCCGATAAAAACTGTATCTTGCCATACCCGTAGGGAAACAAGCGGGTCGGCGCTTTGCTCGACAGTTTAATACTGGCCAGATTGATGCTTTTGGTCAGAAAGTCGGCGAACGAATGCAGTGCATGGGCCTGCAACGCCATGCTGCCGGTCAAATAACCCAGCAAATTCTTGAACACCGCCAAGCCCAGCGCCGTCGACAGATCAGTCCAGGCCGCAGTATCCCGGCACTGCCGGCAACTTACCCGTTTCCTCATGCCGCGAACCGCCCACCCTGCCGACACCGTTTCATGGCGTAACTGCTACCATACTGCGGCGAACAGGCACAGGAGATTATAGGGGGAATCATTGACTCGGCAGCGATCGAACCTATAGAAATGGACATCCGAGCGGCCCGACGGCCCCGGAACCGCTTTTGTGCAGGCAAGTTCGGAAAGCAGACGGCGTGAAGCACGAAACCTTGATCAGCGTTACGATTCTTTCCGTGGTGACCACGGTGGTGATCGGCGTTTGGAGTAACGGTTTCGGCCTGTTTTCACACCGGATGGCGATGCCCGAGCCGGCCGCAGTCGGGATTCATGGCCCGATCGCCTTGTTTCCTTCGGTGAATGCCGTCAACGGGGTGGATTTTCCCGGCAGTTTTCAAGCGGCGGCGGTTCCCGCGGCGGGGACGCAGCCCTTTACCGATTCCGGGGCGGGAACGCCGATCGCCGATCCGACTCCGCTCGACGGCACGCTCGAGGCGGTGGCGCCCAAGGCGCCGAACTTCATTCCGGCCTCGGTGCAACTGTACGAAGCGCACTGGCAGGGTATGGATACGCGCTTGCTGACGGGAGAGTTGCGACGCAAGCTCCGGTTTCCGCAAGGTTTGGCCGGGCTTTTGGTCGGCGAGGTCTCGCTCGAGGCCGGGCGCTCGGGCCTGCTCGGCGGCGACGTGATCGTCGCGGTCGAAGGTCAGCCGATCACCTCGCTCGAGTCCTTTCAAGACGCGACGCGCCTGATTGCGGATCGGACCCGGGCAACGATCGAGGCGCTCCGCAAAACCGGTCCCAAGGATCGCAACGGCAACCGCGCCGCCATGGTCCGGATGACGCTGACCCTGGTCGCCGAACGCCCGCTCGGCTTTGCCCAGGTCGAAGGCGCGCCGATGATCAAGGCCGGTGACCCGCGCCCGCATCCCGACCGCGGCCCATGCACGCAATGCCATTCGATCGGACGCGGTTTTGAACTCACACCCGATCCGGATCTGATAACCTTGCCGCCGCCCGTGCTGAGCCGGGACCAAGCGGCCAAGGGTCTCCGCCCCCACGAAGATCGCGGGCCGTGTCAGGCCTGTCACGTCATTACACCGTAACGCCGGTTACTTGAGGAACGCATCATGAGCAAAAAAATCCCCTTCCCGGATGCCGCGGGCCTCTATCTTGAACTGAGTGCCGGCGTGTTAACCCGGGCCGCATCAAAGCTCGTCTCGGGCTTTCAGTCGTTGTTCTTCATCGATGATGAGGCAAAGCTCGACTATTATTACAGTCGCGGCATTGAACACACCAAAGCCGGGCGTTATACCCGGGCTTTGCCGCTGTTAGAACTGGTTGCGGAGCAACGCCCGAACGACCTCGAAGTCACGCTTCATCTCGGCTTGTGCCAAATCAAACTCGGTCACAAGGAAGAGGGGATCAAACTGTTGGAAGCCGCCCGGAGTCGCGACCCGAGCAACGCCAACACCGCGAAAGTCTTGGGGCTGGCCTATGCCCAGGCCGGTGAGCATGAACGCGCGCTGCCCCTGCTGAGCCAGGCGGTTCAGTCATTCCCCGATAATTTCAGCCTGCTCTACCGCCTCGGCGCCTCGCTCGACAATCTCGGTCGCCCGGCCGAAGCCAAGACTTATTTTGAAGAAGCGTTGCAGCAACGGCCCAAGGCGGTCAAGGTGCTGCGCGCTCTGGCTTATACGCTGGAACAATTGGGCGAACGGGAACGGGCGCTGGCCAGCTTCAAGCGCGCCGATGAATTGGAAGATAGCGAAAAGACCCTGTGAGTCGTTTTCCCGACCCGCCCGAGACTGATAAGGCATTCGTTTTATGGCGCACCCGATCCCGGCTCAACCGGTTAATGACGACAGCGGCGAGCAGATCCACCGCATTCGCCGCTCCGAAGTGCTGCTGGGCGAACTCTATGGTCTGAAAAAGCCGCCCAAACCGCAGTTCCGGGCGCGCAAGGTGCGCGGTGTCCGCACCATGCTTGCCGTATCGTTACTGACGATCGCGGCGGCGCTCTCGGTTGTTTATTATAAGATCAATATTTTTATCATGCTGCAAGAAGACGCTCACACGAAGGAAGCCAATCTTGAGGCGGCGGTTCAGCGGAAAGCCAATCTGTTTTCGAACTTGGTCAAGCTGACCTTAAGTCATGCCGAGCTGGAACATACGGTGTTCTCGCATGTTGCGGAAATGCGCACCGAAATCGTCAAGCAATCCAAACTGCCCGACGCGCTCGCCGACGCCGTCACCAAGGAAACCGCAAAGCCGCCGGGCACCCCGGGGCGCGCCGACCTCGACCAGATTCTTAAAATGGTGGGAGGCGAGGGCGGTGCCGATGCGTCGATCGGCCGCTTGCTGGCCATGGTTGAACAATATCCGAATCTTCGGTCCTCCGAGACCTACCAACATGCGATGACTGCTTTGATCGAAATGGAAGATCGCATTGCGGAACGCCGGATGGAGCTTAACGAAAGCATCCGGATGTATGATACCGCGGTCACGTCGATACCATGGCAATATTTAGCCAGCGTCAGCGGCTTCAAGTGGAGAGACTATAGCCATGCCGGTGACGGCACGAGCGCGGCCATGAATATTGATTCGGGTCTGTATCAACAGCTGTTGCCGATGGTGAGAACTCAGGGAGTGCCTAAATAATGTGGAACCTTGTTCTGCGTAGTGGCGCTGTCATGTCGGTGGCGTTGGCTGGGCTTCAACTTTTCGACCTGTTCTTTCGGGAAATCCGGCCTCACCGCATCTATACCTCGGAAGAGGCGGCATTACTGTTGGGGGTGGACCGGCGCGCAATCGTGCGGCTGGTCGCCAAAGGGGCGATTCCCTGCACCAAAGTTGACGGAAATTATCGTATTCTTGGCCAAAGTTTGCTGGAATATCTGAAGAAATGACAAGCCAACTGTGCAGAGAATGTGGAGACCGAGTCGTTTGGTGGGGCATGGGCGCCAACTCAACGATGATGGTTTTCAAGGCCGTTTTGGGAATCGTCGGCGGCAGCGCCGCCCTGGTTGCGGATTCCATGCATTCGGGCGCCGATGTCGTCGCCGACTGGGTGACCTTGTTCAGCGTTTGGGTCTCCAAGCGCGAACCCGATGACGAATACCCCTATGGCCTTGGTAATGTTCAGTTTATTTCTTCGGCTGTGGTCGGCTTGATTCTGTTCGTCGGCGCCGCCGCCTGGATTTACGAGTCGGTCGACAAGATCATCGAGGGGCACCCGTCGACGCCGAGCTTTCTGGCGGCAATCGGGGCGTTGGTATCGATCATTACCAACGAAATCATGTATCGCTATGAAATTTGCGCCGGCCGCAAGAATAACAGCCCGGCTCTGATTGCGGTCGCGTGGGACAACCGCTCGGACGCGATTTCATCGGTCGGCGTGTTGATCGGCGTTATTGTCGCCATCGCCGGCTTTCCGATTGCCGATACGGTGGCTGCCGTATTCGTGGCGCTGATGGTGGCCAAGATCGGGGTTGACCTCAATATCAGTGCGGTCAAGGGGTTGATGGATTCTTCGGTCGATACTGAAATTCTGGAGCAGGTCTACCGGCTCGCCGCGGAGACCTCCCGAGTTCAGGGGATTCGCTTCTTGCGCGGCCGAAATATCGGGGAAGAAATTCATCTGGACATCAATGTTTATCTTGACGGAACCTGCAAAGTTTTTGAAAGCGACTTTATCGCCGGAGCGATTCGCGACAAGATTTTTGCCTCGGTCGAGCATGTAAAAGATGTGCGAGTCGGGGTTACACCGGCTTCGGCACAAGGCGTCAGAAAGGTTTCGCGCTCGGTGGCGGTGCGGACGGGAGGGCTCCCTTGAAATTGGAAAGAATGGTTCTGGGCACCGGAGCTGTCTTCGGCTTGTTCGTCCTGGTTGCCGCCGTGTTTTCCGATGATGTGGGCGACCATCCGGATTTTGATGTTTCAGGCAAGGTGATTGCCGAGGCGATCGGGGCCGGGGCCGGCGTCGGGACGCCCGGGCTGAATGCCCCGCAAATGCCGCAAGACATGCCGGTTGGCGGCCTGATGCAGCCCGCGGCCATGGCCGGCGCCAACTTCCCCGGATTGGTGCCGTTCGCACGCCCGACCCAGGAGCGATTCGCCGGCCGGATTACGCAAGTAACCCCGCTCGGCGCCGATACCGGCTGGGGTCAGGTTCACATCACGATCGTCGACGCTGCCACCGGAACCACCCGGATCGTCTCGTTGGCGCCGACATGGTTTTTGGAATATCAGGGCTGCACCGTGATGCAGAACTATCCGGTCAGCGGCATGGCCTTCAGCTTCGGCGGGGCCTCCAGCGCCGAAAACCCGCTTTATGCCCGGGTGATCAAGGTCAATGGCCGCCCCTGTCAACTGCGCTCCGATGAAGGCTTCGCCCTGTGGACCAGCCGCGCGGCAGGGCCGCGTCCATGATCAAATGGGTTAATCAGCTCATTGATCGGGCGCTGGCTCTGGTTCCGGGCCGGTTTTGGGTGCTGTGGGAAACGGGCAACCATTACTGGGCGCGTGCGGTTTGGCCGCTGCTCGGGATCGGCGCCATTCTCACCGCCGGACTATTCTTTTTGACCTTTGGCCGGGCCGTGCTCGATGCAAGTTCAGAGGTGCCGGTCCGGGTGGTCGATGGCGATTATCTCGGCACCTTGCCCCGTCCGATCGGGCCGTCCTTGATCGATCCCATTGCCAACCTGTTTCGCAAACAGCCCGATTTCAAGCTGATGGCGATCCGGCGCATTCCGCCGATCGCGCCCGGCAGCGGGATGCCGCACCCTTATGTCGGCCTGTGCACCAACTGTCATTTATACGTCAACGGCCCGCCGCCGGGCAGTCAGTTCAAGACCCCGGTCGGCGCGATGCTGGAACAATTGTCACGCCTGCACAAGCTGGGTCCGCCGATCCGGCCCAACGCGGAAATCCCGCACCCGCCGGCCGGACGCTGCATCAAATGTCACGATATCGTCGTGAAAATCCCGATTGAACCGGTGCCCGGCGGCTTTATCTGGAAGCTGTGACGCCTGAATGCACTATTCTGAAGAAGCCGTAAGCGCCGCCCGGATCAGGGCTTGCGCTTGGGCTGAACCGGGCGCTTGGCTGCGGGCTTCGGACCGAACAAATTGCCGCTGAGCGCCACATCAATCGCCTTCATGGTAGAGCGGAGAGCAAGCCCCGCCGCTTGCCCGGCACCGAACGGCGTCGTCGTCTTCGCCGCAGGCGCGGCACTTGGTCTTGCCGGGGGCGCTGCGGCAGGTTTCGCGGGTGGCCTCTCCGCCACCTTGACCGCCGGATTCGGTTTGGAAGCCGTCGCTTTTACCGCAACCGGCCGGGGCGCGACAAACGCCTCCAGAAAGGCCAACGGGGACCGGGAGACCACCGGGAGCGGACGCTTGGCCGGCGCCGGTGCCACCCGCTTCGGCGGCGGCGGCGGGGGCGGCGGTAAACCGGCCCCCGGGTTCGCCCCGGGGCTTGATGGAGTCGCCCACGATGAAACCGGCGTGGATGTTGTCGAGGACAGTGCCGGCAGACCGACGGCCGAACGCAAGGCCCCGACCCGCTCGGCCAAGACGTGACGTTCACGGTCGAGCGCCTCGACCTCTTTGACCAGGGCGGCGTGACGCTCCCGGGTTTCATTAAAGCCGGCGGTCAACCCGGCCCGTCGAACCTCCAACTCTGCCACGGTCGCGTCTTTATCTTCACGCAAGCGTTCAAGTTCGGCCCGCGCGGTTTCAATATCGCGGTTGAGCGCCTGCTGCTCTTCACCCAGCACGATTTCCCGCTGTTCGAGTGCGCCGGCCGCGGCGGCGATTTCGGCCCGGGCATCGGCAAGCACGACGAGTGCGGATTCGTTATCATCCCGGACCCGGACCAGTTCGGCCCGCGCCGCTTCAACCGCGTGCTGAACCGTACCAACCTCTTCGCTCAACGCCTCCCGCCGCTGCTCAAGTTCGCGGGCGCCGGCGATGATTTCGGCCCGGCGCGCCTCGGCGACCGCAATTTCCGCGACCATCTCGGTCAAGCCGGCACGCAGCCGTTCCACTTCCGCGGCCGCTTCACTGACCGCAGGATCATCTCCGAGTTGATGAACCTGTACCGTTTGGTCGTCAACCTGCTGTTCCAACGCCTGTTTTTCGTCACGGAGCGCCTGAAGCTCCCGTTGCAAGGTCGCCAGTTCAATGCGGTGCGCCTTCAAGTCGAGCGCAACCGCCGCTTCATCCTCGGTCAAAGCCTCGCGGCGCTGGCGCAGTTCATGAAACGACCCGACCAGCTCGGTGCATCGTTGTTCGGTGGCCTGCCGTTCGTCGTTAAGCCGGGCCAAGCCCTGCTCGGCGATCTGAAGCATGTCACGCAGACGGATGACCTCGTCCGCCAAGGACTGCCGTTCATCCTCCAGAGTTTCGACCTCGCGCCGCCGAGCCAGCACCGCGGCCTCCTCAAGCTCGGTCCGGTCGGACGCAACGGCCGGGGCAACCGGTTGTTCAACGTCGCGTCGCGCTTGTTCCAACCGAGCCACTTGCTTATGCAGATCGCTCAGCCGAGCCTCGGCCTCTGCGATTTCCGCCTGCCGGTAAGGCGGCTTGCGGGCTAAGGTCGCCTCATGGCCGCGGCGTATAATCAGACGGTGGGCTTCACGCTGGAACTGAAGGCCGGTCAGCACCGTCAGCCCGATCACGCCGGCCAGCGACAGTCCGGCCGCGGCGGCTATAATCAGCGTCCAGTCAGCACCCATGACATATATCCTTTGTTTCGACGCGACGGCCTGTCGGGCTTACGGCTTTTGTTGGAGAGGCTGGCCCGGTTGCGCCTGGACCGGATGCGGTTGGCCGGGCTTCGCGGGTTTCGGCGCCCGATGCCGGGTGCGTTTGACCGCCGGTGCGGCAGCGGCGACCGAAGCCGCGGCGACCGCGGCGACCGCAGCGGTATTACGGGCCTGAAGCTCGGCCAACTGAGCCCGCGCCGCGGTCAATTCCGTTTCAACTTCGGTGCGGTATTGGGCGGCCTCGCCGGCCAAACGCTCTGTCTCTTGTCGGGATCGCCCCAGCTCTTCGAGCTTGGCAACCAAAGCCGCGCGCTGCACTTTCAGCGCCGAGACTTCGCTCTCCAGGCGCTTTGCTTCCTTATCCGACCCGATAATCTGTTCGGCCAGTTCGCTGCGGCGCGCCTTACTTGCCGCCACCTCGCCACCCAGAGTCATCAACTGCCGTTTGACCGCCTCGATTTCCTGCACGGAGCGATCGAGTTCGGCCGCCACGCCCTTGCCGGCCTCGCTGCGGGCATCAATCACCTGGGACACCAACACAGCAAGGCTGATCACCCCGACCACGGCCAACACCGCCATGCGATACCAAAGCCGCCGGCCGGTCTCGAGGAAGGCGGCGGCGGGATCAGCCGCGGCAATCGAAGACGAATCGTGCAAGTCAAGCCTCCACCCAAAGCCGTCCGGGGCTGTTAATCCCTGGATACGCCAGCGGAAACCTACGCCGCGCCCCGTGGCCTGTCCAGGGAAACGTACCGGCGACGGCCCCGCCGCGCCCGGTGTCCTTATTTCACCTTTCCTTTGCGGGCGACGTTCAGTTCCTCCAGCCGGCGCTGCCCTTCGGCAATTTCGCGCTGAATTGAAATCAGCAATTTCTTGTCCCGCTGATAAACCGCCTGAAACTCAAGGCGCCGTTCTTGAAGATCCTGCACCGCCCGATCTCGTTCTTCCACGGCCCCCGAGACTTCTGCTTGCAAGGCTCGAACACGGCGGTTCAGTCCTTCGATTTCTTCGGCAGCCAAGTCACGCCGATGAAGAATTTCACGCGCCCCAGCCGCGGCTTCATCACGACGTTGCGTCACTTCAGCGGCCTCCCGACGGATTGCGGCCAAGCCCTCCGCCTCCACCCCGGCTGCGGTCCGCGTCGCCTCAATCGTTTCGACCAGGCGCTGCCGTTCGCCCTCCAGCGCCGCCAACGCCTCCCGAGCCCGGTTCTGCTGCTCTTGTAACGAGTCGCGTTCATCGGCCAGGCTGGCCAGCCCGTGTTGCAGCCCGTCCCGCTCGGCCGCCAAAGCATCAAAGGCCTGAAGATCACAGGCCAACCGTTGTTCGGCGGCGGCGACCTCGGTCACGAGCCTATCGAGCCGCGCTTCCAATGTGGTTGCGGTCTCGAGCAGGGTGGCATGTTCGGCCTTGGTGATCGCGACCTCGTCGGCAAACGCCGCCAGCCCTTGTTCAAGCACACTCCGTTCCTGATCAACCGTTTCACGCGCATGCACCGAATCTTCCAACCCCCGGCGTGCTTCGTCCAGCTGGTCTTGAGCCGCGGCAATCTCCCCGGTCAGAGCGTCGCGTTGAGCGGTCAGCGCGTCTAAACTCGCCTGCCGCACCGCCAGTTCACCGTTCAATGCTTCGACCGCTTCGCGCAGGTCGGTTCGCTCCCGCTCAAGCGTCAGCCGCTTGCCCGTCAACGCTTCCAAAGCGCGCCGCGCGCCGCTCAATTGCTCTTCAGCGGCGGCAACCTCACTGATCAGAGTCTCACGCTGCGCCGTCAGCGCCTCAACCTCGCGCTGCCGTTCGGCCAACTCGTTGTTAATCGACTCGTTGTTAATCGACTCGTTGTTAATCGACTCGTTGTTAATCGACTCGGCCGCCTGCTGAAGCGCGACGTGTGCCGCCGGGGGCTCGAGTTCAGGTTCCGAGACCACAGGTTCGGGTTCAGGCTCAGGTTCGGGTTCTAGTTCCGCAATCACAGGTTCGGGCTTGGGCTCCGGCACCACCGGCTCGGGTTCAGGTTCGGGCTCGGGTTCGACGACCGCCGACTCCGGCAGCGACTCCGCAACCACGGGCGGCGCGGCTTGCGGCGTCCAGCCCCAACCGGCCCCTTCGAGCCGGGCCCAGTCATTAAACGTCCCCGCATCGCCGCCGGCGACCACCGGCCCGGCCGTCACAATCGGTAACTCCGGTTCCAATAACTCCGGTTCCGATAACTCAGGCGCCGGCAACGCCGGTTCCGGCGTCGGAACCGCAGCTTCGACCGCAACCACAACCGCCTCCGGCTCCGGACCGGAATCAATCGATGACGGGAGCGGCACCGGCAACTCTACGACTGGAGCCTGCATGGAATGCAAAGCGGGCTCAGCCTCGGGTTCAATCAGCCGGCGCACCGGACGCGGTGCGGGTGTACGCCCGCCCCAGCCGGTACTATCCAACAGCTCGGCCCAGCTACTGTCCGGATTACGCGTTTTCCGGGGCGACATGGTCCGTTTACCTTGTTCTTTGTTATCCCCGGTTTCGTCCATGGTCTTGACCTCTTCCTGCCCCGCCCTGACCGGGCCCGGCGTGTAACATAATAAAATTCCGGCCCGTGCGCACTATTCCCCTTCATAGCACATTATCAAGCTTGGCCCTGCCCCGACCGTGCCGCACCGTTTGACCGGGCCGTCAAAATGCCGATAATACAGAGAGTCAGACCGGGTGGTTTCGGAACGGAACCCTTCAGGCTTGCGGGAGGATAGCGGTATGGGTTCGGGCTTTCTTTATAATATGATCATGGCGATTTCGACACTGGATCCGGGCCCGGCGATCTTGCGGGCCGTTCAGCCGGCGCTGACATTATTTCAGTCCGAAAGCTCCGCCCCCGATCTATCGGCGATCATGGTGATTTCGGCTCTGATCATTGCGCTGATTTACCGCATTTTATACATTAGGCCCGCTTGTGAAATTTTGAGAATAAGAACTCGATTTTTAAAGAAATGCACAACCAACCGCATCTTTTCCGATAATTTTTTTGAATTCGATTTATTGATGAAGGAAGGTTCGTTTCTGGAGCCTAGCTGGAATGAGTTTGTTGAAACCTGCTTAACGCATGACCCGGCAGTCAAGTCGGATGTTGAAATAACGGTCAGACCTTCGGATTATCTCAATATCGATGATGCCGAGCATGCCGGCCTTAACATCAAATGGTTTCGCGGCTTAAGCGGGCTTTATGTCGGCGCCGGTTTGCTTTTTACTTTTGCCGGCTTGATTGCCGCGCTTTACTTTACCTCTGCCGCGGTTAACCAGGTAATTTCGGCAAGCGGGGCCGCCGAACCCGGTCAGGATGCAAACGTGTTGCGGGCATTGGCTTTGTTGCTGAGCACCGCCAGCTTTAAATTCTTGACCTCGATTGCCGGTTTAAGCTGCGCCATCGTCCTGGCCTTCCTGGAACGCCGCTGGTGTGCCAAAATCCGGCGCGGCTTCAACGATTTGTGTCGGGAACTGGAACGGTGCACGGTGATGGTGACGCCGGAATCGATTGCCGACCGTCAGACCCGAATGTTGGGCGAAATCGTTGATTTATTGGCGCGAACCGGCCCGGCACGAGCCGTCGCCTTGCGGCCGGTGCAGTCGGAGTTGGAGTCGGCGCCCCCCCCTCCCCCGCCGGCCTTGCCGACGAATAGCGAGCCGTCAGCCGCGGCCGTCACCGTCCAGATGCACGAGGCGATCGACCGAATCGAGGGGATTTTTGTGGCCACCACGCGCGCCCTGGCCACCAGTTTCGAACAATCGCTGGCGCGAAGCGCTGCTTTCGTCAACCCGGTCCGGCCCGAGGCGAGCCAAACCTCATCCAAGGACAGCGAAGCGGCCTTGGCCGCCGCCTTGGCTCCCGTGCTCGAACGCAGCCTCGGCAACGCTGTTACCAACGCAAACCGGCTACTGACCGGGACGCTCGAAGAGGTCGTGGCGCGAATCTTAGTGCCGGCGCTGACCCGCCCGACGGAAGGCCCGCCGCTGATACACACAAAACTTACCGCAGCGGTTGAGCAACTCAGCGACACTTTGAACCAAGTCGAGGGTAAGCTGACCACCCACCTAGCCGCTTTTGATCGTTTGACCCGTGCCGCCGGCGAAACCGAGCATGTAATTATAACGGCGACCAAATCCCTGCAATCTGCGGCAGTGCCTTTGTCGCGGGTCGGCACTGAGTTGGCGGTATCAGTTGCTGCGCTAACATCAGGAGTTGAAGGCTCTGTTCGCGCGTTGCAGGATGGGCAGCACGCCGGACAGCAACTATCAGACGAACTAAGGGCGACATGCGAAGTCTTACAAGAGGTCTGGACCCGTCATGAAGACCGTTTTGTTTCAGTTGACGAAGGGCTTGCCCGTATTCTTTCCTCGATTATTCAGCATGTCGAGACCCACAGCGCCGCAGTCAGAGATAATGTCGTTACCATTGATACCAACTTTGCCCGGGCCGTTACCAGTCTTGCCGCCAATATCGAGGCACTTCGGCAACTGACGGCTTCAGAACCGCAAGGATAAGCTGTCATGGCCATAAGACGGAGCCGGGTTCAACAGGTCGAGGGCGCAAGCTATCCTCTGCTTGTTCCGCTATCTGACTTGATAATCGGGATTATGTTTTTGTTTCTTATCGGTTTGATGTTCTTTTCGCTGCGAATGGAACACGCCGTACACCGAAGCACCGACGCAATCGCGACGCTGAGCGGCACCGAGCCGGTTCGCACCAAAATTCTGAACACTCTTAAAAACGATTTGAGCCGCCAAGGATTGGCGGTGCAGATTAATCCCGTCGAGGGGGTTCTCAGTCTGTCCGAAGCCCTGCTTTTTGATAAAGGCAAGGCGGAGCTGGCAAAACGGGGCGAAGATGCCTTGGCCGTTTTAGCTCAATCGCTTTTCAATTCCGTGTTTTGTTATGCCGCGCCGATTGAAGGCATGGTGCGAAAGGCATGCTCCGTTACGGTTTATTCACTCGAAGCTATTATCATCGAGGGCCATACCGACAGTGACGGCAATGACACCGGTAACTGGAACTTTTCTGTCAAACGTGCTTTCAATGTCTATCAAACACTTATGGGGGCAAGCGCCGGACTGGCGCGTCTGGTCAATCTTAATCAACAGACCTTATTCAGTCTTTCCGGATATGGTAAAGGCCGCCCGATTAAGCCGAATGATACCGACGAAAACAAGCAGAGGAACCGGCGCATTGATATTCGTTTAGTAATGACGTCGCCTTCTGCTACACTGATCCATGCGGTGATACCATGATCTTTCGCTCTTTAGTTGAGAGCATGCCGCCCGGCTGGCAGCCGAAACCGGCCCCCTTTCCGGGGCTTTGCCGCACGGCCGAAGCACTGCGCGCGCTCAATCTGCCGGAGATTCCTGTTATCGCCCCGCCCGCCCCCGTGGATCGCGAGATAATCAAAGACCGGCTCGACCAATTTTTTGAAGTGGTCGAGGTTTCAGTGCCGGCCTATCAAAGTCGAATGTGGGCCGAACGCCGGCAATATTGGCTCTCATACCTTGAAAACCAGTCGATTATTGACTGCCGGGTTGTCTTCGGCCGACGCGGTGCCGCGCTTGCCCGCCAAATGGCCACCCGAGAAGATAATCAATCTCTTTCAGACTTTGCCGACTTTTCTCATGATCCGGGCATAGACCCGAATCAAGCCGTTCTTTTGATGAAATTTTGTGCTTTACTTGTTGCCGATTGGAGTCATAGTGGCCGCTGCTATATATGGCTTAAGGATAACCCGGCCGCTCCGGTAATGAACCGCAACGAATATTTGCGCAGCGATTTAATGTCGGATGCCGACTTTGAAACGCCGCACAATAGGAATTGGCAAAACAGCGTGGATGACTTTATCGCCGGCCCGTCCGGCTAAAACAATGACTGAAGAAATCAACAAACTGCGACAAGCCGCCGAGCAAGGGGACGACAAAGCCCAATTTGCGCTGGGGCGGCGCTATGAAAACGGAGAGGGCATAGAACAAGACGAAGCCGAGGCGGTACACTGGTACTTTCTGGCGGCGGAAAACGGCGAGGTCAATGCTCAATTTAATCTTGGTTATATGTTTGCCAGCGGTCGCGGCGTACCGAAAGACTATGACGAAGCGGTTAAATGGTTCAGCAATGCTTCGGATCAAGAGCATGCCGGCGCACAATATGTTCTAGGGCTGATGTATGAAAAGGGGCTCGGTGTCCCGAAGGATCCGGAAGAAGCGGTTCGGTGGTATTATAAATCAGCGGAACAAGGCGACATCAAAGCCCAAATAAAACTTGGGCAGCTCTATTTGAACGGTGTCGGGGTCGAGCCGGATGATGTCGAAGCGGCCTATTGGTTCAAGAAATCCGCCGAACAGGGCGAAATCAATGCCCAATATGAGCTGGGTTTACTGTACTCGCAGGGACGCGGTGTAACTCGCGATTACACGACGTCTATTCTTTGGTATCACAAAGCCGCTGAACAGGGATGTGACCGGGCTCAATATGCGCTGGGTTTAATGTATGGCAGCGGCCGCGGGGTTGCGAAAGACTATACAGCGGCGGCGCGCTGGTGGCAGTCTGCGGCCGAAAAGGGCAACGCCAAGGCCATGTTTGCACTTGGCAATATTTATGAGCACGGGCATGCGGTTGAAAAAGATACAGTTACCGCACTGTCGTGGTATCTGAAGGCCGCGGAGAACAAAGATACCGATGCCCAAAGGGTTCTTGGCTTCATTTATTGTAATGGAACCGGCGTTTCCGTTGATTATGGTGCCGCTGTCAAATGGTTTTCCTTAGCAAGTGAGCAAGGTGATGCTAAGGCCATGTATAATTTGGGCCTATTATACAAAGATGCAAAGGGCGTCGAACGGGATATTGCGAGAGCTACAAAGCTATTCTATGAATCCGCCATCCGCGGTTTGGCCGCGGCTCAATTCAGCTATGCGCTGATTTATTACGACGGAAATGAAACCGAGAAAGACTATGTCATAGCCGAGCAGTGGTTTCGCAAATCAGCCGAGCAGGGCTATGCCAATGCTCAACTCATGATGGCATATCTTTATTACGAAGGACATGGAGTCCAGGCCGATCTTGACGAAGCCCAGGCCTGGGTCGACCGCGCCGCCTCCCGTGGACACGAACATGCGGCCGAATTGCGTCGAGCCATCGAGGTTCGTTTGGCCCTGTCCCGGGTCGGATTTCAGTCCAAGCGCAAAAGGCCGATCGAATAAACCATGCCTATCGGCTTGACGCACACACCCACTAGATATAGTATTTTCCA
>JBAWVF010000067.1:0-18638 GCA_037147415.1 Rhodospirillaceae bacterium
GTCATTCCCGCGAACGCGGGAATCCAGCCCTTGCAACCTGGACCCCCGCTTTCGCTCGGGTGATGGAAGGGGGCTGTCATCGGCGCCACCCCGTCCTCTCCCTCTTCGTCATTCCCGTTTTTCTTCTTTTCGTCATTCCCGCGAACGCGGGAATCCAGCCCTTGCTACCTGGCCCCCCGCTTTCGCTCGGGTGATGGAAGGGGGCTGTCATCGGCGCCACAGCGGGCAAATATTGAACGCAGTTGCGGTGTGATTTATAAGATGTTAATCCGTCTTCCTCGCGATCATGGTATCGTGCGGCAGCGCCACCCCGGTGGAGGCGCGCGCACCGGAATATCGGGAGTGTCATGCCCTACCTTGCCAGCAGCCAGAGCGCCGACAAGCAGCTTCGCAATCGCTTCGATCAGGCGCGGGCCGAAGCGCTGACACCCCTGAGCCATGACGAGGTGAGCAGTCTGGTCCACCAGATTCTAACGAGCCTGGGCGGCGATATTTCTGCGGCCGATCTGACGCTTTACAAGGAACTGGAGGAGCTGGCGCGCTACATTCATCACGCCAAGGCCGAGCTGGACGCGTTGCGGCCCCACGAGATTCGGGAAAATCACATCCCGTCTGCAACCGACGAACTGGATGCGGTGATCGGGGCGACCGAGGCCGCAACCAACATTATCATGGATGCCTGCGACGCCATCACTGCGGTTGCCGGCACTGTCGCGCCCGAGCATGGCAACATGCTGATCGAGCAGGTAACCCGGGTTTTTGAGGCCTGCAACTTTCAGGATGTGACCGGTCAGCGCATTACCAAGGTGGTGCGGACGCTCAAAACCATTGAATCAAGGGTCGATGCCTTGATTCTGGCGTTCGGTGAGCAGGTCGGAAGTTCGGTTGCCGTGGCGCCCGAGCCGGCGACCGATGATTGGGGTGATCCCGATGCCGGCTTGTTGCATGGCCCGGCCTTGCCCGGTCAGGCGATCGATCAGGACGAAATCGACCGTTTGCTGGCTTCCTTCGATTGATAGCGGGAGGCGGAAGAGGAGACAACGTGACCATGGCATCGCCCGTTACACCGGTCGCGGCCTCGGGTAACGCCACGATCCTGACCTATCTGTCGCTGTTTCTGTTGTTGCTGGTGTTTTTCATCGTGCTGAATGCACATTCGACTCAGCGCGACTATCGGGTGCAAGCCGTGCTGGGCAGCGTCGAGCGCAGCTTTCCCGCGACCGGAACGATGCCGGGGCAGGGCAGCCCGGCGGCCGTCGCCTTTGCCGGGTTTCGAAAATTGGGCGAGTTGTTTGAAACCGAGCTGTCCATCGTCAAGGTTGATCCGGTCGGCCGCGGCCGCTTGATGGTTGTCAGCATGCCGGCCGACGAGTTGTTCGCGGACGGTAGCAACCGGATCAGGCGCGAGCATTTCGGCTTGCTCGACCGCATTTCCCGGCAGATCGGGGATCACGGTCCGGTCCGCTTCGAGGTTGAATTCATGGTTGCGGTCGGTAACGAGCCGGCGGGAGAGCTTCCGTTCAACGATCCGGTCGTGCGCGCCGCCGCGGTGGCCGGGGCGCTGATCGGCGACCGCGCGCCGGCCGACGCGGTTTCGGTCGGGATCGAGCCGGGTCGAAGCGGCACCGTGCGTTTTCTGTTTTCAGCCCGGTTTACCGGTGGTTCGGGCGGTGGTGCGGGAGGCGGCCGTGCAATGCCCTGACCGGCCCGGTCCTGAACAATCTTCCGGCGTCATCCGCGTTCGTGTGCCCCGTGCGGAGGGCATGGCGGCTCGTCGCGGCGCTTCGGCGCGCAGCATCTGGTTGATCAGCTTTACCGACCTGATGTGTTTGATGCTGGCGTTTTTCGTATTGGCGTTTTCGATGTCGGAACCGGATCAAGGTAATTGGCGGGCCATGGCGCAATCACTGGCTCCGGCACTGGCCTCGGGCCGAGTCGGTGCGCGCACGGGGGCCTTGTTCAATGTCGAAATGCTCGATCCGCGGACGCCGATCAATCTCGATTATTTGGGTTCCTTGCTGCTCGGCCAGTTTGCCCGCGACGCCGACTTGGCCGGCGTCGTTCCGATGCGTCAGGACGACCGGGTGATTATCGGCCTGCCGGATGTCTTGTTGTTCGAACAAGACGGGGCGAACTTTAGCGAACGGGGCCGCCGGGTGCTCTTCGTGCTGGGCGGGGTGCTCGGCCGGATATCGAATCGCGTCGAGATCATCGGCCACGCCGAACGGGAGCAACCGGCTCTTGAAAGCGCCCGTGATACCAGAGAACTTGCGTTGTCGCGGGCGGTGGCGGTCGGAACCGCCTTGCGCCAAGCCGGCTATGCGCGCGGGCTGGTGGTGCGGGCGGTCGGTCAGCCGCTCGGAACTTCGGTGCTGGCCGGGCGTGCTCGTCTGATCGATGTCGTGGTCCGTGATCTGGAGGAGGGCAGCTGACATGATGTGGCCGCGCTCCGCTTTTTCGTGCTTTGCGTTTAGAGGGTTCGGCCGGGCTGCGTTCGCCTTGGCGCTGGCCCTTAGTCTGGTTCTGACGGCTGGAGAGGTCGACGCGGCGGCCCGCAAGGTGCCGATGCGCGCCGCAGACCGGGGCGACCATGCCCGGATCGTCTTTGATTGGCCGGTTGCCGACGTCAAATATACGCTGTCGATCACCGATAATCGCTTGATCGTCAGCTTCGGCGAGGCGGTCGAGGCGGCGACGGCCCCGGTGCTGGAGCGCCTGTCGGCGTGGTTTGCTTCGGCCGGTCCGGCTCAGGACGGACGTGCGGTTGCCTTCGTGCTTAAACATCCGGGTAAGATTATTCACGACGGCCGCAGCGGCAATGCCGTCTATATCGATATCGCCGAGGACATGACGAAGCCGGCCCCGGTTCCGGCCCCGATCACAACTCCGACTCCGGTTGCCGCCCCGGTTGCGACTCCGACTGCGACTCCGAAGGTGGCCCCGGCAGCGCCGCCCGCCGCCGCCGCTCCGGTCGCGCCCGTCGCTTCCCCCGTTATAGTGCCGGCTTCCCCGGCTTCGCCCGCTGCGGCTGCGGCTGCGGCGACGGCGGTTATGAGCTTTGATCCCGGTCAGCCGGCTGCCGCGGCGGTCTATCAGCGGACCGGCTATCTTTATGTGGTGTTTGACCGGCCGCTGCCGATCGGGGCCGGAACCCTGACCGGGAACACCGGGGGGCTGATCGGGGCGATCGAGCCGATGCCGGTTGAAGGTGGCAGTGCGTTCAGAGTGTCGATGCGGCCCTGGCTGCGGCCGTTGATTGAACGGTCGGGGGCGGTGTGGCGCGTGATCTTCGTGCCCAGGGATCAACCGGCGCGAACCGAGTTGGTGGTTGAATCCCAACCCGAATTTCCGCTGGGAGGGCGCGTGTTGGTCCGCGCCACCGACGCCTCCAGCGTGATCGAGGTCACCGATCCCGAGGTTGGCGATACGTTGCTGGTCGTGCCCTTGCCGGTGGCGATGCAGGCGGTTTCAGAAATCCATCGCTTTGCCCAAGTTGACCTCTTGCCGGCACTTCAGGGGGTTGCTCTGCGGGCCAAGGGCAACGGGGTGGCGGCGCGGTTGGTGCGCGAAGGGATAGAAATCACCGCGGCGGGCGGGTTGCGGTTGTCGCCGGTTGCCGATGCCGCTTTGGGCCATCCCGCGCCCCCCGTCGGCACCACCGATGCGGTTCTGAGTGCGTTTCGCGAGCCGGCGGGCGGCAAAAGCGATGCCCCGGGCGGGCGTCAGGCCAGCGACGGCCGATTGTTTGATCTGGTCGGCTGGCAGCTGCCGGGCGGCGCCAAGCAATTCACCAAAAATCGTCAGGAGCTGATGCAAGCGGTGGCCGATGCGCTTCCCGCAGAGAAAAACCGGGCACGGCTTGCGCTGGCGCGGTTCTATTTCGCCCATGGCTTCAATCAGGAGGCGGTCGGCCTGATGGCGGTGTTGAGTGCGACGCAGCCCGATTTTCAAGGCTGGCCCGAATTCCGGGCTTTGCGCGCCGCCGCGCGGATCGCGTCCGGTGAACCGCGTGAAGGCATGGAGGATTTGACCGGACCCGGTCTGGAAGATAACCGGGAGGCCATGATGTGGCGTGGCGCCGCTTTGGCGATGCTCAATGAAAAATCGGATCAGGCGGCCAAGGATTTTGCTGCCGCCGACGATATTCTTGCCAATTATCCCGAACCTCATTTCAAAAAGCTGTCGTTACTGGATATCGATGTCCGAATCGATACCAACAACCCGCGCGATGCCGATCGATTGCTGAAACGTCTGATCCGTCGGGCCGGTCCCAATTCTGAGGAACGGCCGCCCATGGAATTCTATCGTGGAGAAATTCTGCGCGAGCAGGGCAAAGTCGACGAAGCCATCAAACATCTTCAGGCCGCCGAAGAGGGAGGCGACCGCTATTTCCGGGCGCGGGCCGGGTTGGCCCGGGTCACCATGGAAGCGGCGGCAAAGCGTATTTCACCGCCGACCGCGGCGGATCGGTTGTCGCGTCTGCGCTTTGCCTGGCGCGGCGACGAGTTGGAATTGGAAATCATTCAGGCTCATGGCGCGATGCAATGGGCGGCCGGTAATTATGCGGACGGGCTGAATACTCTGCGCGAAGCCGCCGGTTATTTTCCGGAAAGCTCGCACGCTACCGCGATTACTCAGGATATGACCCGGATGTTCGGTGATTTATTTGCCGACGGGGCCGCCAAACTGCCGCCTTTGAAGGCGATCGAGCTTTATGACCAGTTTCGTGAGTTGACCCCGGTCGGCACTGCCGGCGACGAGGTGATCCGTCAATTGGCCGAGCGTCTGGTCGAGGTCGATCTGCTCGACCGCGCCGCCGAACTGCTTCAGCATCAGGTTCAATATCGCCTGTTGGATGCCGAAAAGGCCAGAGTGGGCACGCGGTTGGCCACGATCCGGCTGCTTGACCGCAAACCGGCGCTGGCGCTCAAGGCGCTCGATTCCAGTCAATACGCCTCTTTGCCGCCTGAACAGGTCGAAGAGCGCCGGTTGCTGAAGGCGCGCTCTTTGGCCGAGCTTCAGCGCAGCAATGAAGCGCTGAAATTGCTGGACGGCGACACGTCCCGTCCGGCGGACATGCTGCGTGTCGATATTGCCTGGCATGATCAGCGCTGGGACGATGCCGCGGCTGCGCTTGATAAGGTGATCGGCCCGCCGCCCGAGCCCGGCACCGTTCTGGATGCTTCGACCGGCCAACTGGTGCTCAATCGTGCGATTGCCCTGGCTCTGGCCGGCGATGATGCGCGCCTGGAACTTTTGCGTGTCGGTTTCGGTCCGCTGATGGCCGCAACGGCGGTGGCCGATGCCTTTGCCGTGCTGACCCGGCCGGAACAGGCCGGCGGCTTGATCGATCTGGCCTCGATCAAGTCACGGGTGGCCGAAGTCGATGTGTTCCAAAACTTCCTCAAGGGCATGCGTCAGAAGCCTTCGCCTCCTTCGACGCCTCCTTCGCCTCCTTCGCCTCCTTCGACTCCGGCTTCACCGCCGTCTTGATTACTCCCGCTTGATCACTCCCGGTGCAGCAAAAACACCGCTTGTTCGGCAATCAGGTTGGCAAACCCGCCCGACCCGCGGCCGCGCACCCGGTCCCAACGGTCGAGAATCACCGTGTCTTCGATTCGGATGCCCATTTCCTTGGTCAGTTCGACGAAATCTGTGATGGTGCACAGGTGAATGTTGGGGGTGTTCCACCATTCGTGGCCTAAACGGCGGGTCACCGGCATGCGCCCGGTGCCGAGCAGCCACAGCCGCACTCGCCAATGCCCGAAATTGGGCAAGGAAACGATGGCGCGCCGGCCGATGCGGACCAGATGCTCCAGCACATCGCGCGGGGCACGCATGGCCTGAAGCGTCTGGCTCAGGATGACATAGTCGAAGGCGTGGCTGGGGTAATCCTTCAGGTCGGTGTCGGCGTCGCCCTGAATCACCGACAAGCCGTGATTGACGCAGAACTTGACCCCGTCCATCGACAATTCCAGGCCGCGCCCGTCCACGCCCTTGGTGTGAACCAGATGAGCCAGCAGCGTGCCGTCGCCGCAACCGACATCGAGCACGCGCGCCCCCGGCTCGATCATGTCGGCAATCATTTGCAGATCGGCGCGAATCGGCGAATTTGACATTATCGTTGCACCTTCCGCCGTCGGGCCAGCCCGCGATGCGTGGCGCAGCCATCCAGAAAGCCGTCGATGACTTGATGCAACTCGGGCTCGTCGAGCAGAAAGGCGTCGTGGCCCTTATCGGTGGTGACCTCGACAAAGCTGACATTCGCGGCCACGGCGTTTAGCCCGTGGACGATTTCGCGCGAAACCGCGGTCGGGAACAGCCAGTCGCTGGTAAAGCTGATCACGCAGAACCGCACCGGAGTCGGCCGCTCTTTGTGGAGGAAGGCCCGGGGCAGCACGCCGCCATGCTCGGCCGCCAAATCGAAATAATCCATGGCTCTGGTGATAAAAAGGTAAGAGTTGGCATCGAATCGGTCGACAAAGGTACTGCCCTGATAGCGCAGATAGCTCTCAACCTGGAAATCGGCGTCGAAACCGTAGGTCACGGTCGAGCGATCCTGAAGATTGCGGCCGAACTTGCGATGAAGGGCGGTCTCCGACAAATAGGTGATATGGGCGGCCATGCGGGCGACCGCCAACCCCCGCTCGGGTCTGCGCCCAAACAGGGCGTAGTCACCCTTGCACCATTCCGGGTCGGCCATGATCGCCTGGCGTCCGACCTCGTTGAAGGCGATGTTCTGAGCGGAATGGCGCGGCGCCGCCGCGATCGGAATCGCCGCGAACACCGATTCGGGATAGCTCACCGCCCATTGCAGCGCCTGCATGCCGCCCATGGAGCCGCCGATCACGCAAAATAACTGCGTGATGCCCAGGCTTTCGACCAAGAGCTTCTGCGCCCGCACCATGTCGGCGATGGTGATAACCGGAAAATTCAGACCATGGGGCCGTCCGGTGACGGGATCGGTCTCAATCGGACCGATCGTGCCCATGCAGCCGCCCAACACATTGGCGCAAATCACGAAAAATCGATCGGTATCGATCGGCCGACCGGGGCCGACCATGATTTCCCACCAGCCCGGCTTGCCGGTGACCGGATTGCGCCCGACGACATATTGATCGCCGGTCAGCGCATGGCAAACCAGAATTGCGTTGGATTTATCGGCGTTTAATCGGCCACTCGTTTGATAGGCCACCGGAAAGTCGCTCAGCATCACGCCGCAGTCGAGCGGCATCGGGCGGTCGGTCGCCAGACGGACCCGAGGTTCGTGCTCGCACTCGCCGGTTACGCCGTCCGGCTCAGGATTTGCCAAGTTTATCGTCATGTTCGAGGCCGTGTCTGAAACGCGGGTCGCATAGCTATGAACCAAGCCCCGGAGGTGTCAACGTTTTCTTTGATTTTAGCGTGGGCACGGATTACAACCGGGTCGCAGCTTCGCTTCGGTTTGTCGCCCATGCCACCGTCCACGCCGTCTCTTGAACAATTACGCCAACGGATCGATCGCATTGATGATGCGGTCCATGATCTGTTGATGGAGCGTGCCGAGATTGTCAAGCAGGTGGGCACGCTTAAGGATGCCGCCGGTCCCGCCTTGCGCCCGGCCCGTGAAGCGGCGATCCTGCGCCGCTTGGTCGCGCGGCACCGGGGCGACCTGCCGGTGGCGGTGTTGCTGCGTATGTGGCGGGAGCTGATTTCAGGCCTGACCCAGATGCAGGGCCGCTTCGGCGTTGCGGTTTATGCGCCCGAGGATCGGCGCGGCTTCTGGGACGTTGCTCGCGATCATTTCGGCAGCTTTACCCCGATGACGGTGGTGAATACTCCGGTGGCTGCGGTGCGTGCGGTAACCGAGGGCACCGCGGCCGTCGCCGTCGTGCCGTTTCCGGCCGAAGATGATATCGACCCCTGGTGGCGCTTTATGAACGGGGGCGACGAGCGCTCGCCCCATGTGGTTGCCCGCTTGCCGTTTCTGGGGCGCGGCAACGGTCGGGGGGTTTCGCGCGATGCGCTGGCGATTGCGTTGTTGCCCCATGAGCCGACCGAGACCGGGGGAGAATCGCTTGTCGCCGACCGCACGCTGATTCGGTTGGAGGTCAATGACGATTTGAGCCGCGGCCGGTTGAAAGACGCCTTGGAGGCGGTCGGGCTGCCGCCGCTCAGTTTTTGCAGTTGGCTTGGCCGCCATGGGGCGGCTTCGGTTCATCTGGTCGAAATTGCCGGCTTCGTCGGGACCGGAGACCCGCGTCTGGCCGGCTGTGTCAAACGGCTGGCGCCTTTGCCGGTTCGCATTAACACCATGGGCGGCTACGCCGAGCCGTTGAACTTGACGCCCGACGGACGCAAGCCGTAACGCTGCCAACGGCGCTCGCGAAACCGTTCAACCGGGACTTCAATAAGCATTTCCGTTACTTTGGCCAGGGCGATCGACGCGGCCACGACGGCGATCCAAAACCATGGTCCGGACAGTCCGGGAAGGGTCGACAAGATCGAAATCACCAGCATGTGGCACAGATAAAGCGGATAAGACAGATTGCCGATGCTGCGATCAAGGCTGATATTGCGGGTCATATGAAACAAATAGGGCAGCCCGGCCGCGATCCCCGCCAGTAAAACAATCCGGCCCGGCTGGAAAAATAAATCCTCGCGCCCGTACCAGGGATAGGCGATTACTAACAATATCGGTGAGGCCCCGAAGATTTTCTCAGCAAGATTCAGTTGCCTGTGCTTGATTTTGGCGAAGCGAAAATAACTGAGCGAGCCGAGCAGAAAAATTGAAAGTTCGAACGGGAAAAACCGGTTGGCCCAAGGGTCACCGTCAAGCCCGCTGATCATCCGTCCGATCAGTCCGGCCAGGGCAATGGTCAGCACAATCGGCCAGGATCGACGGACGATGAAAGGGGCCACCATGTAGAACAACATCTCGACGCCCAGGGACCAAGCCTGAGAAACCAAGGTAAACTCATAAAGACGGGGCGGGAGCGAGGCAGTGAAGTCTTGAAATATTAAATGCCCGTTACTCAGCCCCATAAACAGCCCGAAATCAAGCCCCAGCAAGAATATATTGCTGAATATAATGTATAATAATGACGGGAAACTTAGATTTGAATATTCAGTTCCTAACAGAGCTATCGGTCCAGTCCCCGAATAAATCGAATACGCTCCGGATAAAAGCAAAATAACCCAATAGATACTCCAAATCCTGAGAAGTCGGTTCGTAATGAACAGAGTGTTCTTGTCCGGAGTATTGTACTTTTCATTCAAAATGAAAGTCATGAAAAAGCCGGAAACGATATAGAATCCCTGGACCGAAGGACCGCCTCCGGTCATGAGATGTTTCTCAGCGTGAAAGATAACCACGGCCAGCGCCAATAAAAAACGCAAACACCCCATAGCGGCGCCCCTGCAAAACAGACCCTGATTACGACGCCAGCCTATCCCGCGGATCAAACCTGTCAAGCCGGAATGGGAGCGCGCTTGCAAATTATTGAATTTCGGCATAAATTTAGTGCCAGCTTAAGACTCGGGGGCATCGGTCACAGGGTCATCAGGTCACAGGGGCATCGGTCATGGGTGATCGCGACGATAACGGCGCCATTCAGGACGCTCCCGTTGAAATGCGGGTGGTGCTGGGAACCGCTTTGCTGCGGGTCCGGGATTTGTTGAAACTCGGCCGCGGTGCCGTGGTCGAGCTTGACCGCAAATGCAACGCGCCTTCCGATGTCTATGTTTCCGGCATTCTGGTCGCGCGCGGCGAAGTGACCATCGTCGAAGACCGCTTGGCGGTCACCATCTCCGATTTCATCAAGAACAGCCAGCGGCGTTAACGGGCGGGCGTTAACGGGCGGTTCCCTCCCTCCCTTTCACCTCCGCCCCCGGCATACGGGCCGCACACCGGGGGTGGGGACCGTAGTGGTCACTCTTCTTTTGGACTCTCTTTTTCCGCGCACAACAGGTAATTGACATCCAGGTCGCGGGGATCGAGGCGGAACGTGCCGGTCAGCGGATTGTACACCACCCCGGCCAGATCGCGTACGACCGCCCCGTTGTCGCGCAGACCCGCAGCCAGTTCGGACGGCTTGCGGAAGCGCTTCCAGTCATGTGTCCCGGGCGGCAGCCAGCGCAGAATATACTCGGCGCCGATGATCGCCATCAACCACGCCTTGTTCGTACGGTTCATGGTCGCCATGAAGACTAGACCGCCGGGAATGGCCAACTCGACACAGGCTTTCAGGAATAGCGGCACGTCGGCGACATGCTCGACGATTTCCAGCGCCAGCACGGCGTCGAAGCGTTCCCCGGATGCCGCCAGTGCTTCGGCGGTGGTGCTGCGATAGTCGATCTTGATCCCGCTTTCGGCGGCGTGAACCGAGGCGGTGCGGATATTGCGCTCGGCCGCGTCGATCCCGACCACGGTTGCGCCCAGCCGGGCCATCGGTTCGGCAATCAGACCGCCGCCGCAGCCGATATCGACCAACCGCAGCCCGGTCAGCGGAACGGGAGCCAACGGGTCGCGGTCGAAGCGGCGGCATAGCGCGTCGCGCAGCCAGGCGATTCGCACCGGATTGAAGCGGTGCAGCGGCTTGAACTTGCCGGCCGGATCCCACCACTCGGCGGCGATGGCGGAAAAACGGGCAACTTCGGCATCATCGACGGTCGAACGGGCGGCGGGGGCGGTCATCGGCGGCGTCTCCGGCAAGATATACAGTGCGCTTTCAGGGCGGGCACGCTTGCGCGCGCCCCGGTGTGAGAGTATGGATAAGCGACGACGCTCCGGCAATGGCGGCGCGTGGTTCGGGTATGGCTGCGAACGGGCTATAGGGCAAGAAGCATGGCGCTTATCGTTCAAAAATTCGGCGGGACTTCGGTCGGCGACGTCGAGCGCATCAAAAATGTGGCGCGCAAGGTCGAAGCAGAAGTCAGGGCCGGGCATCGGGTGGCCGTGGTGGTGTCGGCGATGGCGGGCGAGACCAATAAGCTGGTCAAGTTCTGCACCGATATCAACCCGCTTCACGACGCCCGGGAATACGACACCGTGGTGGCTGCCGGCGAGCAGATTACATCCGGTCTGTTGGCTCTGGCGCTTCAGGCGATCGGGATTCCGGCGCGCTCCTGGCTGGGCTGGCAGGTGCCGGTTCGCACCGACGAGATTCACGGCAAGGCTCGGATTCTCGGCATCGATGCCGCGGAAATTCTCGGCTCGATGGATTTGGGCGAGGTCGCGGTGGTTGCGGGCTTCCAGGGTTTGACCGCGGACGGCCGAATCACCACGCTCGGGCGCGGCGGCTCCGATACCTCGGCGGTGGCGCTGGCGGCGGCCTTGAATGCCGATCGCTGCGATATCTATACCGACGTTGACGGCGTCTATACGACCGACCCCCGTATTGTTACCAAGGCGCGCAAGCTCGCGCGTATCACCTACGAAGAGATGCTGGAGCTGGCTTCGGTCGGCGCCAAGGTGCTGCAAACCCGGTCGGTTGAAGTGGCGATGAAGCACCGGGTCAAGGTTCAGGTGTTGTCTAGCTTTGCCGCGGCGGCCGGCAGCGATCTGCCGGGAACTCTGGTGGTTGACGAGGACGAGAACGTGGAACAGCTACTGGTGAGCGGCATTGCCTATAGCCGCGATGAAGCAAAGATTACTTTGGTGCGGGTGGCCGACCGTCCGGGTGTCGCCGCATCCATCTTCGGACCGCTGGCCGATGCCGCGATCAATGTTGACATGATCGTGCAGAATGTTTCGGCCGATGGCAAGGCGACCGATCTGACCTTCACCGTCGGCAAGTCCGACATGGGCCGGACGCTGAAATTGCTGGAGGAAAGCAAGAATCAGCTCGGCTATGAGCGGCTGATTTTCGACAGCAATGTGGTCAAGGTTTCGGTGATCGGGGTCGGCATGCGCAGCCATGCCGGTGTTGCGCAACGAATGTTCCGCACTCTGGCCGATAAAGGGATCAATATTCAGGTGATCTCTACGTCCGAGATCAAGGTCAGTGTCTTGATTTCCGAAGAGTATACGGAGCTGGCGCTACGCTCTCTCCACACCGCTTTCGGGCTCGACCAGGCGTAGGTGGAAACGACGATTTCGCCGCGGCAACAGACGTCGTGATGAGGACAGGGCCGATGACCGGCAGTACCCCGCGGGCTCAGCTCGACCGTTTGTGGCTTCGGGGACGCAGGTTCCTGGGCTGCGAGTTCGCGGTCATGGGCGGCGCCATGAGCTGGGTCTCGGAACGCAATCTGGTGGCGGCGATTTCCAACGGCGGCGGCTTCGGCGTGCTGGCCTGCGGTTCGATGGGCGCCGAGTCGCTGAAGCGCGAAATCGAGGCCACGCGGCAACTGACCCGGCAGCCCTTCGGGGTCAATTTGATCGCGATGCATCCCGATCTGGAGGCGCTGATCGACCTGTGCGTCGAACAGCGGATCAGCCATGTCGTGCTCGCCGGGGCCATGCCGCCCGGCTCTGCGGTGCGGCGGCTCAAGGAGGGCCGGGTCCGGGTCATCAGTTTCGCCCCCTCGGTGGCGTTTGCGCGCAAATTGGTTCGGATGGGGGTGGATGCTCTGATTATCGAGGGCAACGAGGCCGGCGGCCATGTCGGTCCGGTTTCAACTTCGGTGCTGGCTCAGGAAATCTTACCGCAAGTGCCCGAAGTGCCGGTGTTCGTCGCTGGCGGTATCGGACGCGGCGAGGCGATTCTCTCTTATCTCGAGATGGGCGCGGTCGGGGTTCAGATCGGCACTCGATTCGTGTGTGCCTCCGAGTCGGTGGCGCATCCGCGTTTCAAGCGGGCTTTCATCCGGGCGGTGGCGCGCGATGCCATCGTCTCGGTTCAGCTCGACCCGCGTTTTCCGGTCATTCCGGTGCGGGCGCTGGCTAATTCCGGCACCCGGCGCTTTATCGAAATTCAGCGGCAGGTGATAGAACGCTTTACCGAAGGCGAGCTGTCCAAAGAGGCGGCGCTCTTGGAGATAGAGCATTTCTGGGCGGGTGCCCTGCGGCGCGCGGTGGTTGACGGGGACGTCGAAAACGGTTCCCTGATGGCCGGGCAGAGTGTCGGCATGGTTGCCCGCGAGCAGCCGACTGCGGAAATTTTGGCGGAATTGGTGGAACAGGCGGTTGCCGCCCTGGCCCGTCGGCAAGGCCCGGTGCGAAACGGTAATCGTGATATGCTTGATGAGAACAGTGGAATGATAGCGGACGAACAGCGGGCGATAGCGTGAGCGTTGAGATGGATGAGGTGGGCTTAACCGCGGCCCCCGTACCGAAATTGCTGGACGAGCCGGTCGACGATCATCGCCGATTGCTGGCGCGTTTGCGCGACGTCATGGCCGGTCTCGGCACCGGTCAGCAGCGGCTCGACAAGATCGTTCGCCTGATCGCCACCGAAATGAAGGCGGATGTGTGTTCATGCTACCTCATGCGCTCGGGCGACATGCTGGAGCTGTTCTCGACCATCGGCCTTAATCAGACGGCGGTGCATAAAACCCGGCTGCGGGTGGGCGAGGGTGTGGTCGGCGATATCGCGGCCCGGGCCCGTTCGATCGCGCTGGCCGACGCGCGCAGCCATCCCAATTTCGCCTACCGACCCGAAACCGGTGAAGACGAATTTCGGTCGTTGCTCGGGGTGCCGATTCTGCGCGGCGGCCGGGTGCGCGGGGTTTTGGTTATTCAGCATGCGTTACAGCGCCAATATGTCGAGGAGGAGGTCGAGACTCTCCAGACCATAGCCATGGTGGTGGCCGAACTGGTGGCGGGCGGCGTTCTGGTCGGCCGGCAAGAGCTATCCAATGTCGGCAACGCCGCGCTGCTGCCTTCGCGTCTCGGCGGCGTCAGCTTCAACGGCGGCTTGGCGATCGGTCATGCGGTACTGCATCGGCATCAACTGACCATTCGAGACATGGTGGCCGACGACCCCGACGCCGAGCTGGACCGGCTGCGCACCGCGCTGGCCGGGATGTACGGGGCGATCGACGCTTTGCTGGCCGCGACCGCCGATGGCAGCGAGCACCGCGATATTCTGGAAACCTATCGGATGTTTGCCGAGGATCGCGGCTGGTTGTCGCGTATCCGCGAGGCGATCAAGACCGGGCTGACCGCCGACGCGGCGGTAATCCAGGTCCAGAACGACACCCGTGCCCGCATGAACCAGATCGCTGATCCCTATATTCGGGAGCGGTTGCTGGATCTCGACGATTTGACCAACCGCCTGTTGCGCCATCTGGCCGGCAAGAAGTCGGCGACCGACGGTGTGGCGGTCCCCGAAGACATGATTTTGGTGGCGCGCACGCTTGGTCCGGCCGAGCTTTTGGATTACGACCGTTCGAAGTTGCGGGCGCTGGTGCTGGAAGAAGGCTCGGCGACCAGCCATGTTGTGATTGTCGCTCGCGCCTTGAATATTCCCGTGGTCGGTCAGTGTATCGACGCGCTCAACCGCGTCGATCCGCTTGATCAGGTCATCGTCGATGGTGACAACGCCCAGGTTTTCGTCCGGCCGAGCGAGGACATAAAATACACGGTTGCCGAGTCGATGCGCATGATTGCCATGCGGGAGCGCCTGTTTGCCAGGGTCCGCGGCTTGCCTTCGGTCAGCCATGACGGCGTGCCGGTGGCGATCATGCTGAATGCCGGGCTGCTGATCGACCTGCCTCACCTGGAAAACAGCGGGGCCGACGGCATCGGGCTGTACCGTACCGAAATTCCCTTCATGATTCGTTCGACCTATCCGGACGTGGCGACCCAGACCGTGCTTTACGCCAAGGTGCTGGAAATGTCCGGCGACAAGCCGGTGGTGTTTCGGACCCTCGATGTCGGCGGTGACAAAAAGCTGCCCTATTTTGCCTGCCATGAGGAGGCCAATCCGGCGCTCGGCTGGCGTGCGGTTCGGATTAGTCTCGACCGGCCGGCGATGCTGAGAAAACAATTGCGCGCCCTGCTGCGGGCGGCGACCGGACGGCCTTTGTCGCTGATGTTCCCGATGGTGGCCGAGGTTGCCGAGTTTGAACAAGCGCGCAAGATGGTCGATATGGAAATCGCCCGGACCGCCGCTGAAGGGTATGAGCCGCCGTCGAAGGTGCGGGTCGGGGTCATGATCGAAGTGCCGGCGTTGTTGCTTCAGTTGAAAGTGCTGTTGCCGATGGTCGATTTCGTTTCGGTCGGCTCGAATGATCTGTCGCAATACTTGTTTGCGTTTGATCGCGGTGACCCGCGCATGACCAATCGCTATGATACTTTGTCGCCGCCGATGTTGGCCGCGCTCAGTTTGATTGTCGAGCAGTGCGAGATTGCGGGGGTGCCGCTGTCGATCTGCGGCGAAATGGCCGGGCGGCCGCTGGAGGCGATGGCGCTGGTCGGGATCGGTTTTCGCTCGCTGTCGATGTCACCGCCTTCGGTCGGGCCGGTGAAGACCATGCTGCGCTCGCTTGATGTCGCCCGGCTGCGTGAATATTTGCTAAGCTTGACGCGCTGTCATGATCACAGCTTGCGTGATCGGCTGCGTGCTTTTGCCAGGGACCATAGCATCTTGATTTAGGCCGGGTGCGTTATCCTCTGAAGGATTCGCTTTCGGCGGTGAGGGTTGATAGAACTGATAAAGCCTTGAAGACGGGGCGGAGCGGCGGGACGGCGACGACATGGGCGATCTCAAACGCAAAATCCTGAAACTGTTTTCCGGAGGCGGCCGAGCGGTTGCCGGCGACGAACCGGTTGCGGTTTATCCGAGTGAATACCGGGAGCTTCCGCGCATCGGCAGTGTGCTGCGCTCCGCCCGGACCGAGGCCGGGTTGGAGCTGCGCGATGTCGCCAGCATGCTCAAAATCCGTTATGTCTTCATGGAGGCGCTTGAAGATGGGCGCTATTCCGATCTGCCGGGCACCGCCTATGCGGTCGGCTTCGTGCGGACCTATGCCGATTATCTCGGGCTTGACCGCGATGCCGTGGTTCGGACCTTTAAGGACGAGGTAGCCGGCAAAGGCGGGCGGCAGAATCTTTATTTCCCGACTCCGGTGCCCGAAGGCAAGGTGCCGGGCGGGACCGTGCTGCTGATTTCGCTGGTGCTGGCCTGCCTGGTCTATGGCAGTTGGTACATATTATCGGCGACCGATCGCCGTATTGTCGATGTGGTGCCGGCGCTGCCGCAGCGCCTGCTCTCGCTGCTCGATATTTTCTCCCATACCGGTGGTGCCGCCCCGGGAACGGGGTCAACGGCGACCACCACGACCGCAGCTCCCGCTTCGGCTTCCGCACCGGCTGCGCCGCCGGTCGGCTCGGCAGAAAATGCTCCGTTGCAGCCGCCTTTGCCGGTTGCCGAGCCCGTATCGCCGCCCCAACTGGCGGTGATGCCCGGCGGAATCGTGCTCAAGCCCGGAACCGCGTTGGATCTCCGTACGGGTGCGCCGATCGTGCCGACGGCTCCATCCGTGCCGACCACGACCACCACTGCACCGACCATATCGGCGGCTCCGGCCGAAGCCGCTAACGACAGCACCGATGAAATCCCGCTGGTTTCCGGTCCGTCGGACGAGGCGGGACCGGGGCCGTTGGTGCCGATGGCACCGCGGATCAAACCGCCCCGGCCGGGTGCCGCGGCCGCAGCGGCGGATACCGTGATTCCCGTGATTCCCCCGACTGTTGTGCCCGGCGCGCCGCCGGCGGCTACCGATCTTGGTCTGCCACAGGGGCGGGTTTATGGCAGCCAGAATCATGATTCGAAGCTGACGATCAAGGCGGTGCAGGACACGTGGGTCCAGGTGCGCGATGCTTCGGGAGAGGCTTTGTTTACCAGGGTGCTACATCCCGGTGATACGTTCCGGGTGCCCGATCGCCAGGGGATTCGTTTACGTACCGGCAACGCCGGTGGTTTGACCGTAGCGAACGAAGGCGGCGAAGCCAAACCGCTCGGTCAGGTCGGTGAAGTCCTGCGCGACGTGCCGGTAGAACCCGGGGTGCGGAGCACTAGTAACAACAGCGGTAATAACTGAATTTTCGGACGGAATTGTCATGAGTTTGCGCCCCTATCGCGTGGTTAATCGCCGCCCCAGCCGCAAGATCATGGTCGGCAAGGTTGCCGTCGGTGGTGATGCGCCGATTTCGGTGCAAACCATGACCAACAGCTTGACCGCCGACGCCGCGGCCACCATTGCTCAAATTAAGGCGGCGGAGGAGGCCGGGGCCGATATCGTCCGGGTCTCGTGCCCCGACGAGGAGTCGACCGCGGCGCTAAAGGAGATTGTCCGCGCGGTGGCGGTGCCGATCGTGGCCGATATTCACTTCCACTATAAGCGCGCGATTGAGGCCGCCGAGGCCGGTGCCGCCTGTCTGCGCATCAATCCCGGCAATATCGGTTCGGATGACCGCGTGCGCGAAGTGGTGCGCGCGGCCAAGGATCATGGCTGTTCGATTCGGATCGGGGTCAACGCCGGCTCGCTGGAAAAGGATTTGCTGGAAAAATTCGGCGAGCCGTGCCCGGAGGCGCTGGTCGAATCGGCGCTCCATCACGCCCGCATTCTGGAAGATCACGACTTTTTCGAATTCAAGATCAGCGTCAAGGCCTCCGACGTGTTTCTGGCGGTGGCGTCATACGAGGCGCTGGCCAAGGCGTGCGACTATCCGCTTCATATCGGCATCACCGAGGCCGGCGGTTTGCGCATGGGCACGGTGAAATCCTCGATCGGGCTCGGCCGCTTGTTGTGGAACGGCATCGGCGACACCATCCGGGTTTCGCTGTCGGCGCCCCCGGTCGAAGAGGTCAAGGTCGGCTTCGACATGCTGAAGGCGCTGGGCTTGCGCCAGCGCGGCGTCTCGGTGATTTCCTGCCCGAGTTGCGCGCGCCAGAATTTCGACGTGATCAAGACAGTTGAAATTCTTGAACAAAGGCTGGCTCATATCACCACCCCGATGTCGCTCTCGGTAATCGGCTGCGTCGTCAACGGTCCCGGCGAGGCGCGCGAGACCGATGTCGGCTTGACCGGCGGCGGCAACAATACTCACCAGATTTACCTGGAAGGTGAACAGGCTCACCGCCTGAAAGACGGCGATATCGTCGAGCATCTGGTTCAACTGGCTGAAAAGAAAGCGGCTGCGATTGAAGCGGCGATCAAGGACGCCAAACGCGGGTAAAGTCCCGATTGCCGCGTTGACTTTACGCGAGGTCGGGCGGAAGATGGCAGCATGAATGCGGAGAGCCCGATGACTGTCGAAACCGAACTCACGGCAATCAAAACCGCCCTTGTCGTTCAGGGCAAGGAAATTACCGGGATCAAGGCCGCGCAGGCCGAAATGAAGGCTGTGCAGGCTGTTCAAGGCGAGCAGATTGCTGAAATCAAGGCCGTGCAAGCCGTACAAGGCGAGCAGATTCTAGAAATCAAAGCGCTGCAAGCTGACATTAAGACCACATTGGGGCAATTTCTGCCCATTATGTTGCGGCTGCTTAATGATGTCGGGGAAAATAAGGGGCGGGCTGAGGGGGTACCGACAGCGCGGGACTTTGGCCGGCTGGAAGGTCGGGTCGATGCACTCGAAGCGCGTCAGCCGACCACACTGGCCTATCAATCACCCGAGCAACGACGCCCCGGCGGGGGCAGCTGATTTTATCCCCCGACCATGAAACGCGGTTACCGTCCCGGCCGCAACTTTCGATACAGCTCCAGAT
>JBAWVF010000068.1:0-17880 GCA_037147415.1 Rhodospirillaceae bacterium
TTGCTTCTCGGAATTGGGCTGTTGCATGAAGACTTTTTGCGGTTGGTATGAGACGGGTGCCGAAGCCCATGCCCTCGTGTCCATCGCCCCGACCGTTGTCGGCAAGCGCATCGCTGCGACCCGCTCCGCCGCGCCCGATGCTTGAGTTCTTCAACGGGTTCGGCGGGTTCGCCGATCACGGACGGGAATATGTGACGATCCTCGCAGACGGGCAATGGACCCCCGCACCCTGGATCAATGTTATCAGCAACCCGGCCTTCGGCTTTCAAACCTCGGTTGAGGGCGGCGGCTCCACCTGGTCGCTCAACAGTCAACAGAACCATCTCACCCCGTGGTCGAACGATCCCGTGAGCGATACGCCGGGGGAGGTGATATATCTGTTCGACGAGGATAATAAGGAATTATGGGGACCAACGGCTCTTCCGATCCGCGAGCCGGGAACGTCTTATATTGCCCGACACGGACAGGGCTATAGCCGGTTCCAGCATGACTCGCACGGGATTGCCCTCGACCTGCTGCAATACGTGCCGGTTGACGATCCGATCAAAATTTCTCGGCTGACCATCACGGATCATTCCGGGCGATTCCGGCGGCTTTCGGTTACCGCCTATGTCGAGTGGGCGCTCGGCATGTCCCGCGCTGCGGCGGCGCCATTCGTGGTCACCGAGATCGATCAGGAAACCGGGGCGATGCTGGCGCGCAACCCCTGGAACGTCGAGTTCGGGCGACGGGTGGCCTTCATGGACCTCGCCGGCCGTCAACTGTCTTGGACCGCCGACCGGACCGAGTTCCTGGGCCGGAACGGCACGCTTGACCGGCCGGCCGCGCTTTCCGGCGTCGCTCCGCTGTCCAACCGGGTCGGCGCCGGTCTTGATCCCTGCGGTGCCCTGCAAACCCGGATCGAGCTCAAAGCCAAGGGCACGGTCGAAATCGTCTTCCTGCTCGGGGAGGCGGCAACGGAGGCCGAAGCGCGCTCCCTGCTGAAAAAGTACCGGAGCGCCGATCTCGATGCCGTTTTCGCGACGGTAACCCGCTCTTGGGATGACACGCTTGGCGTGGTTCAGGTGACGACGCCCGATCGATCCATGGACATCATGCTGAACCGTTGGTTGCTGTACCAGACCCTCGCCTGTCGGGTCCGGGCGCGTTCGGCCTTCTATCAGACCAGCGGGGCCTATGGCTTTCGCGACCAGCTTCAAGATGGGATGGCTCTGTGCGTGTCGAGCCCCGAAGTGACGCGCGAGCATCTGCTGCGCGCTGCCGGGCGGCAATTCGTCGAAGGGGACGTCCAGCATTGGTGGTTACCGGAGTCCGGACGTGGAGTCCGGACGCGTATCTCCGACGACCGGGTGTGGTTGTCTTATAGTGTCGCCCACTATCTCGAGGTCAGCGGTGATCCGGTCGTCCTGGACGAGATGGTGCCTTTTCTCGAAGGGCCGGTGCTTCGCGAGGGCGAACACGAAGCCTTCTTTCAGCCCACCATGTCCGATCAGCGGGCCTCTCTGTATGAGCATTGCGCCCTGGCCCTCGATCAAAGCCTTGGGCTCGGCCGTCATGGTTTGCCCCTTATGGGCACCGGAGACTGGAACGACGGCATGAACCGAGTCGGAGAGGCGGGGCAAGGCGAAAGCATTTGGCTCGGCTGGTTTCTCCATGCCAGCCTGACAGCGTTTGCTCCGCTGGCCGATGCTCGAGGTGAATCGGCGCGGGCCGTAGTTTGGCGCCGGCATGCCGACGCCCTGGCCGAAGCCCTCGAGCAAGCCTGGGATGGGGACTGGTATCGGCGGGCCTATTTCGATGATGGCACGCCGCTCGGGTCGGCGTGGAGCGATGAGTGCCGCATAGATTCGATCGCGCAGTCATGGAGCGCGATCTCCGGGGCCGCCGGGCCGGGCCGGGCCGCGCAAGCGATGGCGGCCGTGGAAAAAATCCTTATCCGGCGAAGGGACGGTTTGGCCCTGCTGTTCACCCCACCCTTCGACCGGACAGAACTCGACCCCGGATACATCAAAGGATATCCGCCGGGAATCCGGGAGAACGGGGGGCAATACACCCACGCTGCCGCGTGGTCGGTGATTGCGTTCGCCATGCTCGGTGACGGCGACAAAGCGTGGACGTTGTTCTCGACCCTGAATCCCGTCACCCATGCGATGACGCGCGAGGCGGTTCACCGCTACAAGGTCGAGCCCTACGTCGCTGCCGCCGACCTTTATTCCGTTCCCCCCCATGTCGGACGCGGCGGATGGACTTGGTATACCGGCTCGGCCGGCTGGATGTACCGGGCCGGTTTGGAGTGGATACTCGGGTTTCGCTTGCGGGGAACCGAGTTGCTCCTGGACCCTTGCATCCCGAAATCATGGCCGAGCTTTGGTATCACGTTCCGGTACCATTCCGCCACCTACGACATCCGGGTTGAAAATCCACAGGGTGTCTGCCGCGGAATCATCCGTTCGGAACTGGACGGTGTGGTCCTGCCGGACCATCAAGTGCGGATCCCGCTGGTCGATGACGGTGTTGGCCATCGCGTGCGGATTGTCCTCGGAGACATGGCGCACCGGTGAAACTTGTGTTCCGATGATGACGGATGATTCCCGTCCGTCATCATGAGGCAGATTGTTGCAGATGCATACGGCTAACGGTCGCAGTGCATAACGAGATACGCTTATGATATAGCTTGGCAGCAACCACTCAACCGGACGATCGAGCCTCACCATGAACCGCTTCCTTGTCACCATCGTGTTTCGTGAACTGAATGTCAGTCCCGAAAAAATCTCTGAGCGTCTCAAGAAAATCGGAGAGGTGCGGCCCGCGATCACCGGACAACTTGTCGGGGATATCGTGTTGTTTTTCTTAAAGACTTATGCCGGTTGCCATGAGGTGGCAAGTGAACTGCGCGGAATGTCATCCGACCTGCGTAAGCCCAAAATGCCGCCTGTCATCGGTGATAAAGATGAACTGTTAATTGTTGATGTTGGAGCAAATACCATTATTCCAAGCGAAGGGACCAAGATGTGGCTGTTCCGCAAATAAGTTGTCTTCAACATAGATACCTTGCCGCCGCGTCATCAAGGCCCATCCGTGTGTTCAAGCAAACTTTGCGAGGATGTTATGCCGAAGATTGTTCAAAACACATTCGAATTACCGGGATCAACCGACCTCAATATTTGTTTTGATATTTTTCTCATTATAAAGTCGGTATTTTTGGTTTTAGTGGCGTTTCATCGGGCGCTTGACCCGGAGAACGTCGCCGTTTCCATCGACACCTTAAACCGCGTTGCGGCGGCACTGGGTAAACGCCTGAAGATCGAACCGGTTGACTGCACCTGATCGCCCGTCTTGACGACCAAATATCGTGATGGCGAAATTGTAAAAGGAAACAATGATGGCCCCACCTCGTGGTCCAAGAATTCTTTCGTCCCCTAAGCCAGACGCGCCCTATCTACCAAATGATCAAAGTCAGCATTGGCCGTCACAAGAGTTCGGTGAACGGCCGCTGTCCCCTCTAAATAGGCCGGAGTAATGACCGCATCTTCCTTCGTCGCGTTCTTCAGACGATTTGGTACCAAAGCCCCTCTTGAGCCAATTCTCATCGGTGACCGCTATCATCGTGTCGGGCAACCGAAGCCGACTTTCCAGGTGGTCCGGGCAATCAACTTCCCGCACCAGCCGCCACATGTGGCCCTCGTGTCCGAGAACAATGATCAGCGGATGTTGACCATCGGGGTCAGCGTACTGCAAGACCCGGAACATTGGGTGCGAGTGGGATGACCGGATTGGAGATTACACGCTCTGACACTTTCGTCACCGTGACCGATGGCGACGATATTCGGGTCAGAGACTGCCACTGTCCGACCGCAGCGCAAACATTTGCTGACGCTTTACAGGACAACCTGGAAGCTGCCTGGGCATGGCTGCATCATCGTGAGCCGATCCATGTGACGTTACCGCTCGTGCCGAAGCCGAAGAACTGAGGATTGATGCCGAAGCCGACCATCCCCGATCTGGCAATTGCCTCACTGTCATCGACGGCAAGCGGACCCGCCAAGCCATCTGTTCCAGCTTTCGTTTGTTGAGGCCTTTGTGAGCAAATTCTACGGTCGAATGTCACTTCGAATTAAAATATGTGGGGAAGCACACGGCTTCATTGCTGTCTGAATAGCGGACTTCTCGGTTTCTGGGCGCTGATGCGCGTCCCCTCGGCAGTCCCCAGAGAAACGGCAGCGACCACGCCGTCTCCACGCGGGCGCACCCCACGCTCCCTGACCTCGCCGCCGGGCCTGACCGTTGCCGCCACTCGCGTGAACAAGTCCGGTGGGGAGTGAACCTCCGTGCCGTCGGTCAGCAGCAGGCCCCCCTCGTCACCGTCCGGGGTGCGCAGTAACCTGTCTACCGTGCCTTGAGTTTCGGTCAGGTTAGAAGTACCGATGCCGTGCATGACGATCTCCTTTCAAAGTTCGTTGCGATACAGACGAGCTGCCATTTCAAATGGCGTGGAACAGATAGAGCAGGATGATAATCGGGAGCGGAACCCCGAACACAAATAGCAGAATGCCACGCATAAGATTGGTCCTCTAGTTACCGCTGGTGAGCCGGTTGGCACCGTATCAGCAGGAGCGCGCCTTGAGTTCGTGCTTGATGTCGCGGATATCGTCGTGACCGGCCTTGACCCGTTCGTACGCGTTGGCGACCACCGTCTGGATATGGTCGGTCAGGTTACCGGCCTGGAGGGCGGCTTCGTACTTGCCTTTGATGTAGTCCTCGCCGCGTTCGACCTCGTCGATCACGGTTTCGTCGCTGCCGGTGACGGCGTTCTTGAGGTTGAGAAACGCGCGGTATCCAGCGGCCAGAAGGCTGCCGTCGTCCTGGGCTTTCCCACCCAGGCTGCGCACCTCGGTCTGAAGCTCGGCGGTCAGTAACTGCCGTTCAAGAGCGCGGGCAACGAACATTCTTTTAAAATGTGGCTTTTGGGCGTCTTTGGCGGCATCCCCATAGCCGTTCGCGCTGTCCAGGGTGGTCAAAATCAGGCCATTCAGCACGTGGATCTGTTGTTCAGTGATACTGGGCATTGCTGATATCCTTTGTCCGAGGATCGTGACCGGCTTATGGGTCAGGGCGCCTCTTGCCTGTCGCAGTCGTCTTGGGCCTACCTCGCCACTACAGACTGTGAGCATGGGACTACGGACAAGGTCGTGCAAGGCTCGGATAATACTCACAGCCCAACTTCGCCACATGGCCCTACAAATACGAACAATAACAGCAGGTTATGCCGTTAGAGTGGAGCACCGTCAAGTTAGCGCCGCTTTTGTTTTAACATGACCGAAGCGCGCCAAAAGCCAAGCCGGGCTCCGTCGACGAAATGAACGTGGCGGTCGGTTGCGAAGTCGCCCACCAAGCAGGTAACGGTGGCGGCTTCTGCCCGACTGGTACCATACAGGATCGTTCCGGCCGCCTCGGCTTTAGCGAGGATCGCCTCAATTTGTTCGGCTTCCGCGTTGGTGACGTCGAGCACCAAGCGCGGCCCGCCGGCCTGCTTGCGATAGTCGGAGCGTTCGGCGATGCCGCGGCGATAGCGGTCGGTATCCACCGATCCAAGCCGGCCACCCAGACAATGCACCAGCGAAATGATCAGGCTGCCGAGCACGATTTTAAAAGCTCGACGCAGCCTTCGCCAACCCGGCGGTTCGGTGTGGAGTTCCAGGCAAAATGCACGCCATGATGGCAGCGGTTTGGGCGTCAGCAGGCTGCCATCGCCAAGGGGGCCTGCCTCTGCGGTCGGCACGATCGCTTCAATCGCCTCTTGAATGTGAGCGATTGTCCTGTAACCGTCTGCTCCGGACTCCAACGGATCGACGATCAGACACAGCACGGTATCGCGTCGGGCCGCCACCGGCCGCCACCGACATGACAGTTGAGCAAGGCCGGGGATCGGTCCGGCTTTGGCGGCAATAGCCCAGCGTGTTCCTCCTTTGACCCAGCTTTCCGCCGCCGCTGCTCCGGCGCCGAGAAACTGACCGAAACTATCGCCATTGCCGAAATCCTGAAGAGCGACCAAAGTCGGCAACCCGGCCTGCGATAGCGCCGCGACCGGTACCATGCCGACCCGCAAGGGAACATTCAACTCTTCGGCGGCCCAGTAAGCGAGAGCGGCCAGCACGCTTTCAATCGCTTGCCGGCATTGTGGCGGAACGGCGGCCATGGCGCCGTCACCGCCGAACTGACAGGATGCTGCGCCGCCGAGCCCCTCCTGGTCGTTCAGGACATGAGAAAGGGCGGCAACAATGGCGCCGGCGACGAAATTCACGTCGCGATCCAGTCCCGCCGCGGCCAGCTTCGTGCTGCCGATGACATCGGCCACCGCCAGCCACCAGTTATCCGGCAACTGAGTGTAGGCGTCCGGGTCGTGACTGGATGCGGTGAAGTCACGGATACTGGGCAGATTCATCAAGACACTCTATGGGTTATCCTCACGGCAAGGCACGAGCGGCAGATATTCGGAGAAAGTGGCACCCTATCCGGGAACTCGAAGCATCTTCCGAACCTCTCCGATATGCTGTTCTTCCTTGGCAATCATCTGGCGGGCATATTCCTCAAGCATAATTGAACGTCCCTCCACGAGTCCGAATAATTGCCGATAAAGCAAAACCGCGTTTTCCTCATGCTCCAGAGACTCCTTCAAGATATCGCTGATATCGTGCTTGTGCGTCTCCAGAAGCGGGCCGATGGCGAGCGATGGATGTTCTCCCAAATGCGTCACCAATTCACCGGCTTGGTAAGCATGGGTCAAGGACTCGCTGGCTTGGTCGCGAAGCCATTTCACAATGGGAATCCGGGCATATCCGAAGACCATCAGCGAGTAGTGAGTATAGCGGACAACACCTGATAGTTCTGTTTCCAGTATGCCATTCAGTTTTGCCACAACGGCCGCTTGATCAAATTTTGTTCCGGACATGGTCTGAACTCCCTCAGAATGATTGTTACTGAAAGAGAATGGGATTCGTTCAGAGCGGCACAAGCCACCGGCATCGTCCTTGTGCCGATGGCTTTGCCGAAAATCAAACCGGGGAGACGAGAGGCTGTATGAAATCGGGATTCAGCAACAAGCATTCCGGGGTTTCGGAATGCGGCTTTTCCTGGCGCTCACACCCCACTCAGTGCGATATCGTTCGGAAACGGGCACGGCCTGTGCTCTACACCCATTTTTTAATCCTTAAGAGGATAAATACCACCATTGAGCAGATGACTGAAATAAACATCATGTATAGAAACCCTTGCGGGTCCGTATTCCACGGAATACCGCCGACATTCATGCCCAGTAGACCGGCCGCTAAGCTGGGAGGAAGAAGCAAGGCTGCAAGCGCAGTCATACGATTCGAAGTACGCGAGATGTGTAACGAGCTTCTGGCAATTCGCTCGGATACCAGAGCGCACAGATCATCATGTAGAAGAATTGCTCGATCGCGAATAGCATCGAGATATTCTATAAATCGTAGAAGTCTATCCAAGTCTTCCCGTAAAAGAATTCGGTCACGCGAGGTTAGCCAAGAGCATTCTTCCCGCTGTAGACGAGTAATTGCATCGCGTTGTGGAGCAAGGTAACGCCGTAAATGTATTGCTCTGCGTCTCAGTTTACTCAGGCTACGACGCATTTGTGTTTCACTGGAGTCCTCTTGAGGTGTTTCGGCCTCCTCAAGAACCATTTCTTCCAAGGCATCAATCTTATCGTCCATAGAATCGAGAACCGGTTCAATATCGATGACCACTCGGTAGGCGATCTGAGCCAAGACCTCGCCGGGGCGACATGGCCCCTGTCCACGAGCCGCTGCCGTGCGAATTTCGCGTAATGCTCTTAATTGATGGCCTTTATCGCGGAGGCTGATCACTCGCTTCCCGTCCGCCCATATATGTAGCGGCACAAAGGCAACATCACTATCGGAATGTGAAATATCGCAGTCAGCATTCTTACTAACACCACGCAATACGATTAGCAACCCATCTCCGATTGTTTCAACGCGCGGCCTCGTGTCTTCAGCAAGCAGGGCTTCAGCCACCAACGGGTCGAGACCACTATCCACGCGCACCCATTCCTGCGCAGCAGGATCGTCACGTTCAAGATGAACCCACAGCAAGCCGTCTGCCGGTTCCCAATCCCATACATTTGCCCATGTCATATGGGTTGCAGAGCCCCGGCCGTCCAATAGACAGGCAAATCGCAACCCCGCCTCTATCCCGGCCTCGGGGCAAGTTCTGTCCGTCATGGCGGCCTCTGCTTTATGCTATGGTACACATCACTGATAAAAGTAATGTCTCTATATCTTATCCTGATAAGTTTCACATCTGTAATAGGCTGTCAAACGGTAATACGCAAAGGCTTCATGGGCGAGAACACCGGTAACGGCGGCAAGAGGAACTGCAAGCAAAACACCGATAAAACCAAGGGCATGTCCCCCAGCCATGATTGCAAATAAAATAATCGCCCCTATAATGACTGATATTACGAGCGACGGATGCGGTCTAACCATCTGATTGGGTCCCGATCAGGTTTTATATTTCGGTACGCCAGCCTGCCACGCTTCTAACAAGGCTGTATATTTACGCAATGCCGCAACCCGCTCACTTTCGGTTATCGGTGCGGCGCGCGATCGAGCTAAGGCATTGACCAGGAAGGCGGGATGCACCTGTGACAAGCATGGCGGCTCGGCCGGGGGCGTGAGCAACCGGGCGGTCAGCGGAGGCCGACCGAACGCCGTGCGTCGAACGAACAGCATCAGGTTTTGGCGATACCACCAGCACACTCGAAGATCGTTCCAAACCGCCGGGCGCAGGGCGTCGACGGCAACGAAGCCCTGGCCGCGAAACAAAATCGCCCAATATTCCAGCCAGGCTTCGTTGAGATGACCGGTGCCGCCCTGAAACGGCAAAGCCGCCGAAAAGAGCACGACGTCGCCGAGGGTGGTGAGATCGGCGATGAAGCCCGGCGCACGCTCCGGCGGCAGATGCTCGGCCACTTCCAATGCCAGCACCAGATCGGCGCGCGGCAGCCCGGTCAAGGGTCGGGCGAGATCGGCGACGATGAAGTCCTCGTGTGGAATTTCCAGTAAATGACGCGGGACGTGATCGCCATCGACCCCGGTTATCTTAGCAATCCCGAGATCACGACAGGCCCCGGCCCAGGTCGCTACCCCGCAACCGATATCGATGACACCGGCCGGGCGGATATACTCGAACAAATGCGGCAATACTATTTGCGCCGATGCTGCACTGCTTCGACGTTGCTCGGCATAAAAATCAGGGGAATAAACCAACCGCTTGAGCAGGTTTTCGGCCAGGACCAGACTTTCCGGCGTCCCGATGTCGAGAAAGGCGCCTTGATAAACATGGGCGCGCAGCCGGCCGGCAGCGACAAGGGATGGCAGCAGTTCACGCTCCAGCGAGACGGCGATCTCGTCTCTCGGCAAGCGGTCCAGAATATCGATATCGAACAGATACAAACCGGCGTTGATCAAGCCCGGTCCGGTGGCCTGCGCCTTTTCTACGAACCCGGTGATTCTGCCGTCCTCGTCCAGCTCGACGCGTCCATAGCGGCCGCTATCCTCGACCCGGGTGCATAGCATGGTGGCGCCGGTCCCGAATCGACGGTGGGCATCGGCCAGGGCGCTCAGATCGGCGTCGGCAAAGGTATCCCCGTTGATAACCAGCACGGTGCCGGTGCGCAGATGGCCGCGGGCAAAGGCAAGGGCACCGGCGGTCCCGAGCGGACGAGGCTCGATCGAAACCTCGGCCCGGTCCGGGCCGATGGCGGCCTCGGCGAGCCAAGCCGTAACCCGATCGGCCCGATAGCCGAGACACAACACGATCCGGCCGGCACCGAAGCGATCCAACCAGTCGAGCAGAAAGGCCAGAAACGGTCGCCCCGCCACCGGTGCCAGTACCTTGGGCACGCCCTCGTCAAGCGCCGAACGCAATCGCGTTCCCTGGCCGCCGGCCAACACGGCAATGTCAATTCCGCGCAAGCTCATGGCTTTTCTCCACCGGCGGTCAAGCGACGCCACCAGTGCCGATACATATCTTCCAGACGCCGCGCCAAGCGCTCGTCAGCCATCAGCGGCGAGACCAACAGGGCCGGGCGCAAGATCGCACGAAGATGGCACAGGCGCGCACGATCGGCGGCCAGGGCGGCGGCGATGGCGACATAGCGGTCGATGGCGGTCTGCTCCCCGGCGGCGGTGTCGGCGACCAGATCGAAAGCCCCGCAATGGCGCAATAAGGCGGCACTTCCCGAGATGCTGTCGCCACCGGCAAGACAGATCAGCGGGACACCCATCCACAAGGTGAACATGGTCGTGGTCCCACCGCTATAAGGAAATGGATCAAGCGCGATGTCGACATCGGCAATCAGCTCCAGAAAGCCGGCCAATGGTTGCCGGGGTGTCACCAGAATACGCTCGGCCGTGATGCCGTGAACGGCGAATTGGCTTCTCCAGTCGTGGCATACCGCGGGCCGGTCACCGCCCGGAACCACCAGCACCAATTCGGCATCGGGCACCGCCGTCAACAGCCGGCTCCAGGCCGCAATCACCGCGGGTCCAAGCTTATGGGGCTTGTTGAACGAGCCGAAGCGCGGCCTGCCGCGCTTCAGGATCGGCGGCGGCCCGACTGTCGGGCTGTCGGCGGGCGGTCGAAAGCTGGCGCCGCACTCCAGTCTCTGGACGGTTTCGGTGTGGAACGCCTCGGTAAGCCCCGGCGGATCCGTGCCCGCGTCGGTCAGGCGGTAATCGATGCGGGTCAGGCCGGTGGTTCCGGGATAGCCGAGCCAAGTCGCCTGGATCGGCGCCGGCTTGCGAGCGAAGATCGGCAGGCCGTTCCCCGAGGTATGTCCGGCCAGATCCACGAGGATGTCGATCCGATCGTCCCGAATCAGGCGGGCGGCCACGTCGGGCGACAGATGGCCGATATTGCGCCAATGCCCGGCACGGGCTTGCAACCGGCGAGTTGTGGCATCGGGCCGATTGCCCGAATAATAGCATGTGGTCTCGACCGCAGCCGGGTCGTGATATTCCAGAATGGCTTCGAACAGCAATGCAACCGCGTGTTCGCGGAAATCGGGGGAAACATAACCGACCCGCAAGGACCGGGGGCCGGGCTCAAGGGACGGCAGAGGCAGAGGCTCGATCCGTGCCTCCTGACGTTCGCCATACAGCCGATGCTCGTCGAACACCTCCTGTTTCGACAGGCCGGACTGGTGAATCATCAAGAACAGAAGGTTGCTGTGGATGGCGGCATCGCCGGGAGCCAGCTCGAGCGCCCGACGATAGCAAGTCATGGCCAACTCGCCTTGGCCCCGAGCACCATGGAGCAATCCGAGATTATTCCAGGCTTCGGCAAGATCGGACCGAAGCTCGAGCGCACGCCGCAAGGCCGCTTCGGCCTCGGGCAGGGCCTCGAGCAACAGATGAACGGTGCCGAGTGCATTCCACGCCTCGACCATGGTCGGAGCCAGAGCCGTCACCCGTTCGAGCCGGGAGGCCGCCTGTTCCCATAGCCCGGCGGCTTTTTCGGCAAGCGCGAGATTATAAAGAGTAGCACAATCGTCGGGTCGTCGGGCCAGTGCTTGTTTGTAAACAGCCCGGGCCGCTTCGGGCTCACCGAGGGCGGTCAACAGATTGCCCAGGCTATTGGCCGCCGGGGTGTGCCCGGGCTCGAGGGCGAGGGCGCGCCGAAACAGTGCCGCCGCCTCGTCGCTTTGCCCGAGCCGGTGCAGCGCTTCGCCCAGATTGACCAGCGCTGCCGTATCGTCGGGCGCGGTTGCCAGCGCCGCACGATAGGCGACGACGGCCGCCTCGATTTCCGCCCGTTCCAGCAGCAGGTTGCCGAGATTGAACCAGCCGCGGGTATGTCCGGGATGGGCGGACACCAGCCGGCGCAAGATGGACAACGCTTCCTCGCCCTGCCCGCTCCGGCGCAGCGCCCAGCCCAGATTATAGAGTGCGTCGGCGTGTTCGGGCCGGTCCTTGAGTTCGGTTCGAAAGGCAAGAATCGCCTCGTCCAGAGCCTGTCGGGACAGGAGCATGGTCCCCAAATCACAGGCCACGCCTTCTTCAGCCCGGCCCCCTTCCCGGCCCCGGCGGTCGAGCACGCGGCGAAGCTCGGCGATTCCGGCCTCGGCCTCGCCCAGACTGAACAGCAGCTTGCCCAGCAGGTGGCGGGCCGGGTCGTCATCCGGCTGCCGCGCCAGCCGCCGTTCCAGCTTGGTCCGCGCGTCGGTCAGCCGGCCGGCTTCGACCAGAGCGATCACCGTCTGCATGGCTGCATCCTCGCGATTACAAAAGGTTATGAGGGCCGTGAATGGGCTCGGTGCGCCGATAGCCCTCGATCTCACAGCCGAGCCGGCCCAGCTGATCGGCGCCGAGTTCGCCGGTAATCTTGCCGGTGCCGTCCCGGAACAGGTGGCGGCGACTGCCCGACAACAGTGCCGCAGCATAGGCGTCGATCTCGGCGGTATAGAGTTCGAGCGTGGCCAGTCCCTCGGTCTTCAGCGACCCTGTCAGGGAATCATAATGCAGTCGCCGCCAATTGGGGATAAAGGGCAGAAAACGGGAAAGATAGCCATTGAGATGGAACCCGAGAATGACCCGAAGGAACGGATTCCAACGGTCGAAATAGTCTTCGGACCGGCGCGAGGGCCAGAACTTTTCAAACACCGAACGGCGGATGACATAGTTCTGTTCCGGAAACCACAGGCGGGTTGCCAGCCAATAGGGCAGGAAGTCGGCTCCGCTCGGGGCCTTGCGCCGGTGGAACTGAGGAAACACCAGCCCGAACAGATCACCATCGTGAGTCATCAAAGCATCGGCCCCTCAAACCAGGGAAAGCCCAGGCTCTTCGTCCAGCAGCTTGACGCAGTGGGCGAACCAGTTGCGCGACAGATAACCGTCGGACACCGGGCAAAAGGTCAGATACTCGCCCTCGGCCATGCGGATCGCCTTGTCGAAGCCTTCATTGGCGTCGGCGTCGGGCTCGGAGAGCCAGCGCAGATGCGGCCAGCCGCGCAACAATTCGATCGAATTGTCGGTGGAGGCGCCGTCGACCAGGATGTGCTCGTATTCGGTGAAGGTCTGAGCCCGGACGCTCTCCACCGTCTCGGCCAGATAACGACCGAGGTTCTTGTTGACCGACAATACCGACAACCGGGGACGAGTCATCGCGTCCCTCCGGCGCGACGCTCTTCCGCTTGCCGGTTGAGCGCCATCACCAACGAGTGGGCATCGAAGATACGGGTAAACCCTTCGCGGTTCAGGCGGGCGCTGTTTTGCCGGACATACTGATTGGACAGCACCACGGCGGTATCGGCCGGCATGGTCGCGGCGAAATCGTCAAACCGGAGCACCGGCAGATCGAACAACGTCCCCGTGCGCTCCAGGTCGATGAACCCGGCCAGCTGCACGTCCGGGCAGCGCATGATCTCGTTATAGAGCAACTCGGCGCCCCGGGCGGTTCCGAAGATAAAAACCGGGCCGCACCCCGCAAGTTCTTGAATTTTCGACGACACCGACGCATGACGGACGAACATTGCCTGCATCGGGGCCTTGCCACAGGAGGAGCAGGCCACCTTTCGAACGCAGGCCAGCGTGTAATACAGTGCATTGGTCAATTGCCCGAAGCTGGTGGGCGCCATCAGGTCCATGTCATAGCGCCATGACCGGTAGCGATCCCATCGCTCAACCAAAGGATCGGACGGCGCAGCATAGGTGTTGGAATGATACTCCATCACCGAGACATCGACGAGATCGAACTTGTTATGGAAGTAATAGTCCCGGAACAGAGTCGGTGAGAGTTGGTAAAAGCCGTGATCATAAAAATTATTGCCGGGCATGACGTGGATGATATGGCCGCCGATCCGCGTTACCTCGAACAGATGCCGGAACACTCGCGCCACATCGAAAACATGCTCCATGGTACCGCAGTCGAGCACCAGATCGTATTCGTCCGGAATATGTGAGCGAATGTCGTCCGCGTTCAGATCGAAGATCAGGTTGGCGCCTTCATGATCGCCGATATCGACGGCATCCACCGTCTCGAAGCCGAGCGCGGTGAAGAACAGCCGGTCGCTGACGATCGGCTCCGCCTGTATCCCGGGATTGCAGAAGGTCCGGAGATGTCCGCCGCCGGTGATCAGCGCGTCGACCGCGCGCGCGATATCCGTATCCTTGAACACCGGAACACCGTCAACGCCCTCGGCCAATCCGAGCCGTTCCATCAACCCGATGAACCGGGGTAAGGTCAGGAAGACGTCGATACGCCCGAGGGTCAGCACCCGACCCCGGATGCGCCGGTCCAGGCAGCGGCGGGCAACATACTCGGCATGGCCCTCGAATAATCCCATGACCTACTCCTTGGCCCGGCGAGCCAGAAAGACCGCACGGGCCTCGTCATAAAGGGCAAGATCGCGAGCATCACGCTCGCGGCAGATTTCCAGCAACTCCTCGTCCGGCACACCATCCCCGTCGCGCTCGGAGGCGTTAAGGTGGGACACGGCGTGCTCAGCCATACCGTAGAACCGGCACAAGGCCGCAACGCTTTCGCTGTAAAGCTCGGTGATACCGAAGACATCGATGCGCTTGAACAAGGTCTCGCGCGCCGCGGCCAGCCCGCCATTGCGATTGCCGTAGCCGGCCAGAGCATAGACCAAGGTATCCCACGGTCGATCCGGACTGTTGAACCAGCCGATCAAACTGCCCGCCCGTCGCGCCGCTTCATGGAACTGCGTATGGGGCCGGACAAGGGAATAGAAATACAGCGAGCGCAGCAACGGCACCGGATGACGGATCATGGTGCAATAAGAATAGCGGACGCCGTCGAGAGGCAAAAAGCGGTGGACACCGTAATCGACATGAGCGGTGATTAATTTGATCTCGTGGCCGCTGTTGGTCATTTCCTCGGACTTGGCCAGGAACTGGTGCAGGGTGCCGTTAAGATCGACCACATGCTTGACGCCCAGATTGGCTTCGAACAGAGCGCGCAATGAGGTGCCGCTGGTGCGCGGGATGTGCAGGTGAAAAATCACCCGCCGCAAACGGCTCCGGTCCGGTTCGGCTGCGCGGTCAAGGACGGCCGGTGTCGGCGCCGGTGCCGGAACCGGAGAGGGCGCCGGTCGCAGAGTGGCAAGGCGGTCGCGCGCCGCCGTCAGGGCCGGATCGAGCCGAAGCGCGGTCTCGAACGAGCCGATAGCGGCGCTGACATCACCCGTGGCCTGAAGGCAAATGCCCAGATGCAGATGCGGCCAGCCCTCATTCGACGCGGCGCCGATCGCCCGACGACACGCGGCCTCGGCCTCTTTCAACCGACCGAGCGCCCGCAGGACGAAGCCGGTGTGGCTGTGAATCCAGGCAAGCGAGGGGTCGAGAGCGGCCGCCTGTCCCAGATGGGCCAGCGCCGCCTCGTGCCGTGCCCCCCGAGCCAAGGCCAGCCCGAGCAAACCGTTAATCTCGGCGCTCAGAACCGGGGGCAGACCGCGCAACAACAGCAGATGATCGAGGATGCCGCGCGCGTCGTCCAGATGCTTGCCGTTGATCAGTTCGCGCACCAGATCGAACACCGCCGGCAACAGAAAAGCAGGCGGCAGCGGCGCCACCGGACAAGGGATGGTGGACGGCTGCCCGCCCGCCTGCCGGCGCGCCTCGCATTCACCCGCGCGGGCCGGCAATGACCAGGGAGGGAAGCCGGGAGGCACTGCGGCAAACACCGTCGCCGCCTCCTCCGCATGACCGGCGCCAAGTAAGGCCAAACCCAGATGATAGCGCGCATCGATATGCCCGGGATCACGCTCCAGCACCTGCCGAAACCATCGCGCCGCCTCTTCCGGCCGGCGGCGCAGCAGGGCGGCATGACCCATCGCCTGCCCGTGCTCCAGGGCGAAGGTCGCGGCGAGCGCCTCCGGATCGGCGGTGACCGCAGTCTCAGCCATTGCCGTACCGACCGTTGCGCAACATGACATAGCCCTTGATCAACTCGCAAATACCGTCATCAAGGGAATAAGCCGGCCGGAAGCCGGTCCGTTCGATCTTCTCATTAGAAACAATGTAATCCCGCTTGTCGGGGTCCTCGCCGACCGGGGCCTCCACGAAAACAAAGCGCGGAACCCGGCGCTGAATCGCCTCGCACAGTTCACGTTTGGACAGATTGGCATCGGACAGCCCGACATTGTAAGGCTGATTGCGCATTGCCTCAAAATTCTCGATGCCATGCAGAAAGGCGCGGGCGACATCACGGATATGAATGTAATTGCGCTTGAAGTCCGCTTCGAACAGCACGACCGCGGCATCGGTGACCGCCCGATAGACGAAGTCGTTGACCAGCAAATCAACACGCATGCGCGGCGCCATGCCGAAGACGGTGGCGAGCCGGAAGCTGATCGCGTTGCCGCGCTCTAGCACCGCCGCCTCGGCCTCGACCTTGGTCCGGCCATAGAGCGAGACCGGACGCAGGGGCGATTCCTCGGTACAGGCCACGCCGGGAGTGCCTATGCCGTAGCCGCTGTTGGTCACCGGTAGCAAAATGCGCTGATCCGGTGACAGCAGCCGGGTCAGCATCACCACCGCGTCACGGTTGATCGTGACGGCGCCGATGCAATCGCGGTCGCACAGTGGCGCACCGACCAGCGCGGCCAAAGGAATGACCAGATCGATCTCACGCAGCAGCGGCGCCACGATCCGCTCGTCGCGGGCATCGCCGCGCACCACCGAGAAACCGGGTTCGGCACAAATATCGAACAGGGCGTTCTCGCGATAGAGGAAGTTGTCGAGCACGGTCACCCGATGCCCGGCCTTCAACAAAGCCGGCACCAGAATTGAACCGAGATAGCCGCCGCCACCGGTTACCAAAATCGAACGGGAATCCACCATCATGCTCTCACAAGGTTGGAAGAAGATGCGGCCAGACGCACCAGAAATACAGCCTGAGCTTCCTGATAGAGTTCAATATCCTGTGCATCGGAGCGGCCGCACAGCGTCAGCAATTCTTCGTCACTTATCGTTTCGGCTTTACCGCCGTCACCGATATTGAGGTGCGGCACGGCATTGTTGTGAAAGCCGTAATGGCGGCAGATCAGGGCGACACTATCGGCAAAACGCTCGGTCAGACCGAAAACTTCGATCCGTTCCAACAAGTTCCGGCGAGCGGCCGCCAACCCCTTGGTCTCGCCGTAGCCGCTCAGCATGTAGGTTTGGCCGTTGGTCGGACGGTGGGGCGCGAGGAACCAACTGCGCAAATCCAGGTCATTGGCCAAGCGATGGAAGGCGCTGGTCGGAGTACGACGGCAATGATAATATAAGGATTTCAAGTAAGAAACCGGATGGCGGACCATGGTGCAATACGAATAAGTTCGCGGACCGAACGGAATAAACTCGTGAATGCCGAAATTAGCCGCCGTCGTCACCATTGCCACGTCTTGATGATTGGCCTTTATTCGGTGAAATGCAGAAACGATGCCATGCAATCCTTGGCTCAAGTCAATGATTTGCCCGGCGTCGATGTTCGCCTCGAACAAGGCTTTAAGCGAAGTCCCGCCGGTCTTGGGAATGTGCAAGTGAAGAATCACCGAGGGCATGATATCGTCCCCTTTCTTACGCCGGATTATAGAGGATGATCTGTGAACCCGCATTCTCGAAGCGAAACGGTACATACAGATAGCCGGCCAGCGCCGCCCGGATCACCGGTTGGTCCGCCGGCCGAGCAAACAGCAACAGGAAACCGCCACCGCCCGCGCCCAACAGCTTGCCGCCCAATGCCCCGTTGGCCCGGGCTCTGGCATACAGCTCGTCGATAAGATCAGTCCATGCCTATCGGCTTGACGCACACACCCACTAGATATAGTATTTTCCAGAA
>JBAWVF010000069.1:0-17663 GCA_037147415.1 Rhodospirillaceae bacterium
TCACGGTGACGTGGTGGGCGACGCCCTGCCAGTCGCGCACCAGCTTGGTGCCGGGCAGCAGGCTGGTGGCGGATTCAGGAGTCTTGCGTCTGGACGGCTTGTCCTCGATCAGAGCATCGAGCCGGGTTTGTTGGCTGGCGGGAAGCCCGCCGAAGGTCAGTTCTTGAATACGCTGGGCAAGACCGCGCACCAGGAAGCCCTTGCGGTAAGCTGGCGGCTCTGCGCCGAAGTATTCCTGCCAGAGCAGTTTCAGCTCGCCCTGGGGTTTGCCATGAAGATCGGCGATCTGTTTGAGAAGTGGGGGCATCATCTTTTCTCTCCGCGCCCGGTTTCGGTGCGGACATGACCGCTCTCTTTGCCGGTCAAGTCGAGAGAAACTTCTCCATTTTTGCCCTGTCTCTGCGCTTGACTTTCAAGCCGCCGAGCACGGGCGCGCAGGATGCCCACGGCCAGAATGCGGCCGACCTCGTCGAGTCGCTCGGCGACGGACAATTGTTTGGCGGAAAGGTGGGGGGAATACGGAGGTTTTCTCATGATCCCGATAATAGGAACCAGGCAAACCGCGCGCAAACAAAAAAAGTTTCCTACTTCCTATCTGTATGTAGTGTTATTGACTTTTTATTAACGCTATTAGTAGATATTCGATTGTTACCTATTGACTATGCCAAAACAGGAGAGCACAAAGTAGAGGCATCATCCCAATCAGGAAGCAATCCGTGGATACGCCCCAACTTGCAAGCTCCAATACGGCCCAGCAAAACCACCTGAGGCCGGCTAAGTCGGAGGCAAAGAACCAGTGCATTGGCTTTCAATGCCGCTGTATAGTTTGCGGCAAAATGCAATGGATATATAATACGTCAGACCCCAACGTAAAAAACTTTAAGCAGGAACGTCGTTGTCCCGACTGCGGTGCACAGGAACATGAAATATTCTCAATCATACCCGCCGCGCATACCAGATGACCCTTCCAATAGTGTTGACATCATCAACATTTCTTTCATAACTGCCGTATCTTTTGTTGGTAGAAGTAACTAATATTTTCGGTGGATCAGAATTGAGTATGTACTCAATTCTTTTAACAATCACACCGTAACCATCCCACATAACGTAAATCCCTGGAGGGGCTCCGCCACGGCGACTAATGTCGATGATAACTCGATCACCGCTCATAAGTTCAGGTTCCATTGAGTCGCCATCGACCGTAACTACTCGTAGATTTTCCGGGCGTGCACGAAAATCATAGCGGACATAAGCCTCCGGGAATTCCCAGTAGGCGATCTCTTCAATGACATGCTCAGCAACTGAGCCCGGCCCGGCCGATGCTCTGACATCCACCTCGGGTATCCTGACCATCCCGAACGACGGTCCGCCACTCCGTGCTTGAACGTGAGGAGGGCGTCCTCTTGTTTCGACAGGGCCCTCGTGACGTAATTCCTCAGGCGAGCACCCCAGAAACTCGGCTAATGGGCTGATGGTCTCCTCTGGGAGCTTCTTCGGTACTCCCTTGAAAATGAACTGATAAATGTAAGCGTGATTGCGCCCTACAGCGATTGAAGCCGCTTTGTAGTCGGTGGGCGGGGTCCGTTCCAGGATAAGCTTCTTCAGCCGGGCGCGAACGGGGTCTAGAGTCATTGCGCAACTCCGATGTTGGAAATAGGAGATTGGCTACTTTTTATCGTTGTGTCAATGGGAATGTGTCGCATAACGTATGACCACCACAGATTTTGGAACCGTCAAATGTCGACCATAACCGACCAATTCCGCTCTTTCGTCGAGCAATACCTCACGCAATCCGGCGTTAAACCCGCTGAATTCGGGCGACAGGCCCTGGGCGACCCCGGTTTTGTATTGAACCTGCGGCGTGGCCGCTCCTGCAAGCTGGCTACGGCCGACCGTGTCGTCGATTTCATTGTCAGCCAAAGCGGTCATGACTTCACCATATTTCCTCGCTGTGAAAAATCCAACGGTAAATAGAGGGCAAAAAAGCAGCATTTAGCAGTCCGTCTTCACCGGGACCCTTTGCTAATTTTGAACAGGGCTCAGTTATGAACAATCTCAACATCATCACAGCCGACCAGCGGCTATCGCAAACTCGCTGCGTCAAGGGCGTGATTTTCGGCAAGTCGGGGATTGGCAAAACCTCGCTGTTGAAGACGCTGCCGCCGGAGATCACGCTGTTTTTCGACCTCGAAGCCGGCGATCTGGCGATTGAGAATTGGCCGGTCGATAGCCTGCGGCCCCGGACCTGGGACGAATGCCGCGATCTCGCCTGCTTCATCGGTGGCACCAACCCGGCGTTGCGTCCGAGCCAGTCCTACAGCCAGACTCATTACGCCCGTGTTTGCAATCATTACGGTGATCCGGCCGCGCTCAACAAGTACCTGTTGCTGTTCATCGACAGCATTACCGTGGCGGGGCGGCTGTGTTTTCAGTGGTGCTCGGGCCAGCCCGAAGCCCATTCCGAAAAAACCGGCAAGCCGGATCTGCGCGGCGCTTACGGGTTGCACGGACGCGAGATGATCGCATGGCTTACTCAGCTCCAGCACACGCGAAATAAACACGTTTGGTTTGTCGGTATTCTTAATGAAACAACCGACGACTTCAATCGCAAAATCTACGTGCCTCAGATCGACGGTTCCAAAACCGGGCTCGAATTACCCGGCATTGTCGATGAAGTCATCACCATGGCCGAAGTGATTAATTCTCAAAACCAGCCGGTGCGGGTCTTCGTTTGTCAGACCCTGAACAATTGGGGCTTTCCGGCTAAGGACCGCAGCGGCCGGTTGGCCATGGTCGAGACGGCACACCTCGGCGCCCTGATGGGCAAGATCATCGGGCCGGCGATGCCGGTCCTGTCTCCGCCGGTTTCCGGCCTTCCCCTGTCATCTCCGTCCCGCTCCTAAACCACCACAGCCCAGGAGGCACCATCATGTACGACCTCAACGACGCCGAACCCCAACGCGGCGGTTTGATCGATCCCTGCTTCGCCAAGATTGTCGGCGTGCTGCGCCCCGGCGGCGCCGACGGTCCGGCGCCCTGTGACCGCGGCCTGCTTAAGGCATCGAAGTCGGGCACCGACGTGCTGATGCTGGACTGGGAATTCACGGTCGCCGAAGGGCCGAATGCCCGGCGCAAGTTCTGGCAGACCATGGTGGTTGCCGGCGGCGAAGTCGATGAAAAAGGCCAAAGCAAAGGCTGGAACATCACCAAATCCCAGCTTCGCGCGATGATCGACAGCGCGCTCGGGCTCAATCCGAAGGACGAAAGCGAGGGTGCCCGCCAGCGTCGCCGTCTTCAGGGCTTCGCGCCGCTGTCCGGTATCGGCTTCATCGCCAAAATCGGCGTCAAGAAAAACAAGGACGGCCAGTATCCAGATCAGAACGTTCTCAGCCACATCGTCACTCCCGATGAAAAGGAATGGCAGTTGGTGATGAATGGCCAGGAGGTCCCGGTCGGCGGCGCGGCCCCGGCCAAAACGCAGGGCTGGGATCAGAGCGCTGCTTGGGGTGGCCAGCCTGCAGCCACACCGACTGCTCCGGCTGCTCAGCAGCCTGCTTGGCCCGCACAAGCTCAAGCCTCCGGTTGGCCGCCGGCTGCTGTCGCTCCGGTTCCACCGCCAGCTACAACCCAGCAACCCGCTTGGCCCGCGCAAGCCCCGGCTCCCGCTTGGCCGCCGGTTGCAGCGGCTCCGGCCGCCCCACCGCCCCCGGTTCAACAACAGCCTGCCTGGCCCGCGCCACAACCTGCCGGTTGGCCGTCTGCGGCAGCGGCTCCCGCCGTGGCTCCGGCGGCACCGGGCGCGATGTCCGGTCCGGCCTGGATCAACGGTGCATAACGGAGAGCGCGGGGCATGTCCAAAGCAGCCAAGCCGGTGGTGTCGTCCGAGGATGCGTTTCAGGCCCACGCCACCGGTGAGGCCGCGATGGCGATCGGCGATTGGTTGATGGCCGGAGTCAGGCTCAATCGGCCGATCCGGTCTCTGACCCGGTTTGAATTGGAGTGCATGGCCGGGGCGGCGATTGCCCGCTGGATCGTTCTGCGTTCTAAGCGCGTCGCCGCCTGTTATCCCGATCAAGAGCTTTTATCCATTTGAGGGTGCCATGACCGATAGATCGGAAACCGAATGCGCCGCGATCAAGGCCGCTCGTAAACCCTTTGCCGAAGCCCTGACCGAACTCGGGCTGATGGCGCCGTTTTACCACCGCAGCGCTGCCGAGATCGACCGGTTGATTGCGGCGGGGATCGACGGCTACCGCGCCCACCTGATCCGGGTTGCCGGTGACGCCAAAAAAGCCCTCGACGATCTTAACGACCCGATCCCGTTTTGAGGGTATTACGATGATCGATCTCAACCACGGCTCCGGCTATCGCCCGCCCTCGGTGGTCGAGGCGATCAATGCCCGAATCGACGCCGCCCTGGTCACGGAAAACAGCGCCCAACCGCCGCGCCAGTACTTGGGCGCCTCCCGGCTCGGGGTCGCCTGCCAGCGGGCCTTGCAGTTTGAATATACCCGCACGCCGAAGGATGACGGGGAAGATTTTGACGGTCAGATACTTCGCATTTTCGCCGCCGGGCATCGGTTTGAGGATTTGTCGATCCATTGGCTCCGGTCGGCCGGCTTTGATCTGCGCACACATCGCCGGGATGGTGGCCAGTTCGGCTTCAGCGCCGTCAATGGCCGAATCAAGGGTCACATCGACGGCGTGATTGTCGCGGTGCCACAGGGCGTCGCGATGGCGCTGCCGGCGCTGTGGGAGCATAAGGCGCTCAACCGCAAGTCGTGGCAGGACACGGTCAAGCGCGGGGTCGCGGTCTCCAAGCCGGTCTATGCCGGGCAAATCGCGCTTTACCAGGCTTACATGGGTCTGCCGGCCCCGGCCCTGTTCACGGCGCTGAACAAGGATTCCTGCGAGTTGCACCACGAGTTGGTGCCATTCGACCCCGCCCTGGCGCAAGCGCTGTCCGACCGGGCCGTCACCATTCTGCGCGCGACCGACGTCCGTGAATTGCTGCCGCGCCATACCGCCAACCGCGACCACTTCGAATGCCGGATGTGCCCTTGGCAGAACCGGTGCTGGAGCCTGTCATGAGCGAGATCACCCTGTCGGCCAATCAGGCCGCCGCCATCGCCAAGGTCAAGGACTGGTACGAGCATCGGGCGGCGCTTCAGCAGGTGTTCCGGGTGTTCGGTTATGCCGGGGCCGGCAAGACCACGATCGTGCGCCACGCCATCGAGGAACTCGGGCTCAAAACCATGGTGAGGGATGCCGACGGCACATCGACCGGCGGCGGCGTGCTCTACGCCGCCTTTACGGGAAAAGCCGCGCTGGTGATGAGCCGCAAGGGCACCCCGGCCTCGACCATCCACAGCCTGATTTACCGGGTTTCTGAAGCGACCGAGGCCGAAATCGAGGCGGTCCGCCAAGAGATCGCCGCGATCCGGGCCAAGCTGCCGGCCTTGCCCTCAACCGAGCGCTTGCTGGAAGAATCGCGGATGCGCAGCCTGGAGTTGCGGCTCCAGGACGCGCATAAGCCGCGCTTCGTGCTGAACGATCAATCGCCGGTCAGAGACGCCGCCCTGATCGTGCTCGACGAGGTCTCGATGGTCGGCGACGACATGGCGAGCGACCTCTTGGCCTTCGGCAAGCCGACGCTGGTGCTGGGCGATCCGGGGCAGTTGCCGCCGATCAAGGGCGAAGGCGCCTTCACCCAAGCCGAACCCGACGTGATGCTGACTGAGATTCACCGGCAGGCCGGCGAGTCCGCGATCATCCGCCTTGCCACCCTGGCGCGCACCTGCCAGCCGATCCCGTTCGGCGCGCATGATGACTTCGTCTGGAAGATGCCGCGCGGCGCGATCAGCCCGGCTCAGATGCTGCGCGGCGGTCAGGTAATCTGCGGGCGCAACGCCACCCGCATTCAACTGAACATCGCGATGAAGGCCGCCGCCGGCTTCCCCGGCCCGTATCCCACGGGGCGTGGCGAGAAAATCATCGGACTCAAGAACCGCAACGACCTCGGCGTCGTCAACGGCATGTTCCTGACGCTCACCGAGGTTCAGGATGAAGACCCGCTGTGCTTCTCGGCGGTTCTCACCAGCGAGGACGGCAAGCAAATCGGTGGTCTGCGCAAGAACGGCAAACCCGAGCGTTTCCGCATCTACAAGGGGCATTTCGACGATCATGTCGCTCTTGATGACCAGCGTGGTCAACGTGACCACTGGAAGAAGAAGTCGCTGATCGAAGCGGTCTGGGGCTGGGCCATCACCTGCCACAAGAGTCAGGGCAGCCAATGGGAGAACATCATCGTCTATGACGATGGTCTCGGCCGTACCGCCGAAGACCGTGCTCGCTGGCTGTATACCGCGATTACTCGGGCAGAGAAAGGGCTGGTGATCCTTGATTGATTTGAACGACATCGCTCCGGCCTTCGTGCTTGATCTGAACGACGTGACGCCGCCGCCATCCGGCCGTTACGATTTGGAAGAGCTGTCGCGCCGATTGTCGGACCAGGCGGAAAGCTGGGTGCCGCAGTTGTTTCCCGCCGGTCGCCAGGAAGCGGGCGAACTGCGCCTTGCCAACATCAAGGGCGAACGTCCCCGTAAGACCGGCTCCTGCGTGATTCCGCTGACCGGCAGCTATGCCGGGTGTTTTCACGATTTCGACACCGGCGACAGCGGCGGGCCGCTGAAAACCCTGGAACGCGCGACCGGATTGTCAGGACGCGCGCTTTTCGATTATGCCGCCGGGCTGGTGGGCCTGTCCGCCCCCAAAGCCCAGTCGCCTCGGGTCGCGGCGAAGGCGCGCCGGGAAGAAGACACCGAGCGCGAAATTGCCTTCATTCTGTCGCGCACCGGACTGATCGCCGGCACGCCGGCCGAACAGCATCTGCGGCGGCGCGGCCTGGAAAATCCGAATTGCCCCGACCTGCTGTTTCATGCCGATCTCGCCCACCGTCCGACCCGGACCGGTTACCCGGCGATGGTCGCGATCGTGCGCGATGCCGCCGGCAACCCGACCGGCCTTCATCGCACTTGGCTGGCGCCCGATGGCTCGGGCAAGGCGCCGATCGAGAAGAACCGGATGATGCTGGGCACGGTGGCCGGCGGCGCGGTGCGGCTGGTGCCGCTCGGAGATAGCAGCTTCCTCGGCCTGGGCGAAGGGATCGAGACCACGCTCGCGGTCAAACCGGTGGTGAACATTCCGCTGTGGGCAGCGCTTTCGGCCGGCAATCTTGAGCATGTCGTGGTTCCGGATCAGGTCAAGACGATCATCATCTTCGTCGACAACGACCTCAGCGGCACCGGCTTGAAAGCCGCGCTCCGCGCCGCCGCGATTCATTACGCCGCCGGCCGCCGGGTCTGGATCGTGATGCCGCCCACCCCCGGCGACGACTTCGACGATTTGCTGATGCGCGAGGGGCCGGACGCGGTGCGCGCCGTGTTGGCCAGTGCCCGGGAATGGCAGCCGGAACCCGTTTTTGCCTCGGAACCGGTGGTTACTCCGCAGGAAGCTTCCGAAGTTCACGTCGAGACCAAAACCGGCAGCCACAAGCCGTTCGGCTTCGAAATTCCGGCCGGCTCGCCGCCGATGTTGCGGGCTGACAATGGCGATCTCGCGGCGGTCACCGATCAGTGCTGGGACATTTTGCGCGCTGCCAACGATCCACCCTGGCTTTACCGCTGCGCCGGCCATCCGGCCTGGATCGAGCCCGACGATAAGGGGCACCCGGTACCGAAGGGGCTGAGCGACAACCGGCTGCGCCATATCCTGGCCCGGTTGGTCGGCTGGACCGCCCGTTCGAAAAACGGCGAGCTGGCCCCGGCCTATCCGCCGGGCGGCGTGGTCGCCAATCTGCTCGCTACCCCCGATCCCGACCTGCCGGTGCTGGGCGGCATCGTCACCGCCCCGGTGTTCGGTGCGGGTGGAGAACTGTTAACCACCCCCGGCTATCACCCGGCCAACGAACTGCTCTATCTGCCGCCACCCGGATTCACGATACCGCCGGTGCCTGAACACCCCAGCGCCGCCGAGATCGCCACCGCTCGATCTCTGCTGCTCGACGACATGCTGGGCGAGTTTCCCTTCGTCGGCGACGCCGAGCGCGCTCATGTCCTGGCGCTGCTGTTGCTGCCGTTCCTGCGTCCGATGATCAAGGGGCCGACCCCGCTGCACCTGATTGAAAAACCGACGCCGGGCACCGGTGCGACCTTGATGGTCGATGCGATCGCATTTGTTTCCACCGGGTCTAGCGTCAGCGTCATGGTCGAAGGCAAAGACGACGAAGAATGGCGAAAGCGACTAACCTCCAAGCTGCGTGAAATTCCCGCCTTGCTTTTGATCGATAACTTGCGCCGTACGCTGGACAGTTCAGCGGTGGCTGCCGCCATCACCGCTCCGGTGTGGGAAGACCGCATTCTCGGCAAATCCGAGAACGTGCATTTCCCGATTCGCTGCACCTGGATCGCCACCGGCAACAACCCGAAGTTTTCCGACGAAATGGCGCGCCGGCTGGTCCGCATCCGCCTCGACCCCGAAACCGACCGGCCGGAGTTGCGCGAGGGCTTCCGTCACAAGAATCTAATGGCTTGGGTGTACGCGAACCGCGGCCGGCTGGTGGCGGCCTGCCTGACCCTCGGGCGTGCCTGGATCGCCGCCGGTCAACCCCACCATGCCCGTACCATCGGCAGCTTCGAGCAATGGTCGCACGTCATCGGTGGCGTACTTGACGTGGCCGGCGTGCCCGGCTTCCTCGGCAACCTTAAGGAGGCATATAAAGACAATAATGCCGAAGGATCGGCCAGGACGATATTCATTAACGCATGGTGGGAGCGATACGGAGTCAATTCAATCGGCACGGCCGAGCTTTATGACGTCGCCATTACCTGTGATCCCTCCTTACCGCTTGGTGAAGGCTCCGAGCGCTCTCAACGGACGAAGCTCGGCATGGTTGTCGCTCGCCTACGCGACCGCGTGTTCAGGGTTGGTGAGGTCATGGTGAGGCTGAAGGCGCTCGGTATTCGTCATCAGGCTCAGAAATGGGCCTTGCTGCCGCAGCAGCACGCTCCTGTACCCGGTTCGGCAGGTGGGAACCTCGGGGAACCTTTTCCGGCCCCTCTTGCCGACCGGGGGGTGGGAACCTCCGACCAAGGTTCCCACCTAGGTTCCCCGGATTTTCTCGTTGGTGATCAAGGAGTTGGGGAACCTTGGGAACCTGGGGAACCTTTTTCCTATTTTACGCGTACGCACACACACGCACGCGTGCATACGCCCGCGCACCCGCATGAGGGGACGGGAAAAGGTTCCCCTGGTTCCCACCGTTCCCTAACCGACGGAAATCCCGGCGATTTGCCTCGGGAACGTCGCGGGGAACCTCGAAGCACGTCCCCCGGAACAACCCTAGATACGTGGAAGGACAGCCTATGAGCGAGGTCGCCATCACCCTGATCGAAGCCGTCCAGGCCGCAGGCGGAACCATCGCTCTCGAAGGATCAACCATCCGGCTCGAAGCACCGGCCCCGCTGTCGGTGTTCCTCATGGCCAGCCTGCGCCAGTACAAACCGGTCCTGGTCGCGTATCTCGCCGAACAGGCGGCCAACGCCAACGCTCAGCCGCCAATCCTCGAGCCCGCCCCGGTTTCAGCTCCGCCGCCGTCCCCGCTCTCTTCGCCCGAGCCGATGCCGCCGGTTGAACCCGGCTCATGGTCGGCCGGCATTCCGGACGAGGTCGCTCGGGGCATCGGCGCGCTGTTCGTCGCACCGGTCGCCCGCGATATTCCCGTCCGCGTCTGGCCAACCATCGTTGCCGACACCCTGGCGTTCGTGGAAAGCGGACAGGCCGCCCGAGCCTTCGCCCTCGGTTGGAGCGCCGCCGACCTGTTCGGCTGCGACCAACACGCCCCCTGGCCCCGGATCGATCGCGCCGGGCTGGCGCTGTTGATCGGGGGCCGGGAGATTAGCGAACTCACCGCCGACCACGCCGCCCTGCGTCACCGTGACGGCACCATGCTGCGCTATCGGCGCGTCACCACGCCCCCTGAGCCGCCGGTCGCCCTGCTCTGGCACCTGCTGCCGAAAAGCCTCCGCCCTCACGTCGGTCCGGCACCGTAGTCGCTGGATCGTACTGCGCGTGAAAAACCGAAAGCGGGTGACGGCGGCGTTCTTGGCAGGACCACGCCGTCACCCCGACCACGATGACCCTGTTGGAGGACAACATGGCTGGGACGACTCTGCCCGAACCGGGCGACAAAGAAAACCACCCTCTCGATCAGCCGCCCGTCATTCTGGCGCTTGACCTCGGGACCAACACCGGCTGGGCGCTCCGTGCCCGTGACGGCACGATCACCAGCGGCACCGTCGGCTTCCGGCCCGGCCGGTTCGAGGGCGCCGGCATGACGTTCCTGCGTTTCCGGGGCTGGCTCGACGAGATCGCCGACCTCGCGCACGGTATCGACAGCGTGGTGTTCGAAGAAGTCCGGCGCCACGTCGGGACCACCGCAGCTCATGTCTACGGAGGGTTTCTCGCGCATTTGACCGCGTGGTGTGAACATGAGCGCGTGCCCTATCGCGGCGTCCCGGTCGGCACGATCAAGCTCCATGCCACCGGCAAGGGCAATGCCGGAAAAGACGCGGTGATCACCGCCATGAAGGCCAAGGGGCACGCTCCCGGTGACGACAACGAAGCCGACGCCCTCGCCATCCTGCACTGGGCTCTGAGCCAGGGAGGCGGGCGATGACCAGACAGCGTCTGCCCGACCGCCGTCCGAACGAGACCATCGACTTGTTCTTCGGCGGACTGCGGTTTTCAGTCTCAATCGGCTTTTACCCGGACGGACGGATCGGTGAAGTGTTCGCGTCCGGCGCAAAATCCGGCTGCGACCTGGATTACCTGCTCGACGACGCCTGTGTCGCCCTCTCCCTGCTGCTTCAGCACGGGGTCGAACCGGCGGTGCTCGCCAACAGCATGGGACGCACCGAGGAGATCGCGCTCGGCCACTTCCGCTCGGACTCCGGCCTGCCGGCAACCCGACCCGCCTCGATCATCGGCGCCTTGGCCGACCGCTTGACCGAGTACGACCATTTACGATCGGAGGTGGTGTGATGGCGGTCTCCACGCAATACCGCTTCGAAGCCGAGAGGGTCGGCATCGAGACCATCGTCCGAGCTGTTGACGGCAAGACCGTACAATTCGGGCGCGTTTCGTGTGCGGCTTGTCAGACCCATTCGGAACTCCGCCAGAAGTTCGGCGCTCCGGCAAATCGGCTGAAGCAGGACTTCCAAGCCTCGGGTTGGACCGGGTTCGGCAAGCGCCCGCTCTGCCCGCAATGCGGTTTTAAACCCGGCGTTCCCGCAAAACCAACTGTCCCGACACGCCCCGAACTTGAGGAACCCCCAATGTTGCCCAAGCAGAAAATCACCAAGGCCGCGATGGATCAAATGCCGGCACCGACCTCGCGGCAGGTGGTGGCGATTGCCGACGCATTGGCCGAGCATCTCAACGAGGGCCGCTATCGCTCCGGTTGGTCGGATCATCGGGTCGGCAATGACCTCAAAATCCCGGCAGCCCTGGTTGCGAAGGTGCGGGAAGACCTGCACGGCCCGCTCAAAGGCAATCCCGAAATCGACAGCTTGCGCGGCGAACTCAGTGCTTGGTTCGCCATAGGCGACGACTTGCGCAACCGGCTCAATCACCTTGAACAAACCCGAACCTGACCGGAGGAATCATCCATGCCCAACGCAAACCTCAGTGCGGCGCTCCTGGCCCGGATCGAACGGGTTCACATCGCAACCAACCGGCCGCCATACGAGCCCGGTCCGACCGCCCGCGACAGCCGGCCCTCGGTCCAGGAATACACCGAGCGGGCCGGGGTCAAGCGCACCCGCATTCTCACGCCGCTGCAGTTGCTCTACCGGCGCAACCTGCTGACCGTGCGGCAGTTAAGCGCCGGGCAGTCCCTGGTTGACGACACCGAAACCGCGCTCGGCGTCCACCAACCTCGGGACGAAACCCGGACCGGCATCTTTACCGACCCCGGCGGTTTTCAAATCGCGATGCTGGCGGCTGCCGAGCGGGTGGCAAAGGCGCGCAAGATTGCTACAGCCGAGCATCCCGCCGCTTGGGGTATGGTACGGGCGGTTGCACTCAACGAACAATCAGTCAGTTTCGTTGCCGGCACCAATAGAGGGCGGTCGCTCGCCCCGTTCATGCTGGCATTGCGGGTCGGGCTGGACGCGGTCGGCGATAGCTACGGCTATCGCTCCGAGTTCGTGAGCACCCGAGTGCTGGTTGAAGGCATTCCGCTTGCCGCAATCGAGGTGACCGAGGACGCCAACGGCAACGCCCGTGACGGTGGTACGCGTGTCAGTTGGCGTTCGCGCTCGATCACCTGCCGGGGCGTCGTCAGGCCGTGGATCGCCGAAGCCGAGACCCCGGGCGCGCTCTACCACGCGGCCAAGGCCAAGGTCGCGACGTGGTCCGAGGCGCGTGCCGAAATTAGCGCTTGACCTGCGGCGGGAAAACCGGCACAAAAGGCTATCGTCGTAGACGTGTCAGAGAAGCCCGCCCGAGACCGCTCGTGCGGGCTTCTCTTTGCCCGGGTTTGGTGCAGGCGCTCCCCGTCATCGGGGTGCTTGAGGATGGTGACGTCGCTGAGCGCACACATTGGTTGAGCTTCCTTGACGAAGAGACAGCCGGATAATGATGGAGTGTGCGTTAGGGTGTTGGCTTCTCCTAAAAGTATATGACGTAACCGTGAGATAATCCCTCAGAGATTGAGTTTTTGGCTTTGTTAATGTAAGCAACGGAGAATAAGTCTACATGATATTCTCCACGAAATTGGTTCCTCCCTGGCGGATTACAACTAAGGGTAGAACAAGCCCGGCATATCGTTTGTCTGACAACAAAAAACTGCCTATTCAGTCCCCCTATTCACCGGCTGCCTATTCAGTCGAAGTCCAGGGAAACCGCCGGGATCACTGACGCCGGGTCGTGAGAACGGGCGGCCGGCGGGTGCCTATTCGCCGATGCCTATTCACCCTTCCGGTGCGGCACCGCGATCCCTATTCACCCGGCACCGCCGCCTATTCACTCTGCCACGGTAATTCGCCATGACCGAGCCCGGAGACAGCCAGCGCCAGTTCGCCGGGCGGGTCGGGTTGTCTCAGGGACGGATTACACAACTGGTCAAGGAAGGGCTGCCGCTACTCGGCAACGGCCGGATCGATGTCGACGCCGCCTTGCGCTGGCTGGAACAGAATCTGGATCACGCCCGCAGCGCCCGGGCTAAGGGAGCGTCGCCGGAGACGGTGTCCGAACCGCCGCCACGGCCTGAACCGGTGCCCAAGGCAAAGCCGGTTCCGCCGGCTCCGCCACGACAAGCCGCTTCGCCGGTTGCTCCGGCGGCCCCGGCGACCGGCGGCGTGACCATGGCGGAGGCGCGTCGTCAGCATGAGATCGTCCGGGTCGCCAATGCCCGCTTAAAGTTCGACAAGGAACGGGGCAAGCTGGTCAACAAGGATGACGTCAAAATCCTGGTGTTCAACCGTGCGCGCAAGGAAAGAAACGCCCATCTGGCCTGGATCATGCGGGCTTCACCGCTGATGGCCGCCGATCTCCAGGTCGATCCGACCCTGATGTTCTCGGTGCTGGATCGCCATGTCCGTGAGCATCTCAGCGATCTTGCCAAAATACCCGGGCTCGAACTGCCGGAATAGCCGCCCATGACCGCGCACCGCCCGCTGTTGATCGATGGCCGGCGGATCAGCCGGCTCAGGGATGGCGATACCCTGCTGCTGCCTTCGGTCACGGCATTGCGCCTGCTCGGGGTCGATAACAACAAATCCGTGATCTCGATCAATCTGGCGGCGTTCATCAAGGGTATCGGCACCCTTCAGGTTCAGGACGACGGTGCGGGCGGGGTAATCATGACGGTTCCGCAGACCCTGACGGTCAAACTTCTCGGCGACAATGACGCCGCCGTTGCCGGCAATGCGACCGACGCTCCGTGGGACGGCGTCGCCCCGTCCTCGACCTGGACCTCACTTTGGAAAGCGGCGGTAACCAAGCTTGAGGCAATTCGGGTGCTGTTGGCCGGCACGATCAAGGTCGATCCCAAGCAATTCTGTCCGAGCGCCACGATCAAACTGACCGCCGGTGTCTCCAGCGTCAGTGCCGCACTGTCAACCGGAACCACGGCGCTGCGGATATTCAACAGCGGGCCGTCGACCGTCTTTGTCCGCTGGGGCACCGGGGCACAGACCGCCACCACCGGCGACCTGCCGATCGCCTCGGGCGCCAGCGAAAGTTTCGGCAAGCTGTCGGCCCACGACACCATCGCCGCGATTTCATCGGGCATGGCCACGCTTTACGTCAGCAGCGGCAACCGGGTGTGAGCATCATGGACCCGTCCTTCGACCTTGCCTCCTGGCTCGACGAGATTTGGCGCGACGGCTCGGCGCCCGAGCCGCCGATCCTGGTATCGGACTGGGCCGACGCCTATCGGGTGCTGCCCGAGCACAGCGCCGAGCCGGGACCGTGGCGAACCGCGCGCATTCCCTATGCCCGCGAGATCATGGATTGTCTCTCGGTTATGAACCCGATCGAACGGGTTGTGTTGCAAAAAGGCGGCCAGCTCGGCGGGAGCGAAATTGGATTAAATTTTATCGGTTTTTGCATTCATCATGCGCCCGGCATGATGATGCTGGTGATGCCGACGCTCGATGCAATCAAGCGTAACACCACCGCCCGGATCGATCCGATGATCGCGGCCAGCCCGGTGCTGGCGGAACTGGTGGTCGAGCCCCGGGCGCGCGAGCCCGGCAACAGCCAGTTCAAGAAAATCTTTCCCGGTGGTCAGCTGGTGATGGTCGGTTGCGGCAGCGGGGTCGGGTTGCGTTCAACCCCGGTGCGCTATGTCATGCTTGACGAGGTCGATGCGTTCCAGGGCAGTGTCGGTAGTGACGGCGATCCGGTCGGCTTGGCGATCCAGCGCACCGTCACCTTCCGGGGCCGGCGCAAGATTTTCCTGTGCTCGACCCCGACCCTGAAAAACTACAGCCGGATCGAGAAAGCCTACCAAGAGTCCGACCGCCGCCGCTACCAGGTGCCCTGTCCGCGCTGCGGTGCCTTCGCCGTGATTGACTGGTCCCAGATCGAGTGGCCCGAGGGCAAACGCCACCTTGCGTATCGGGTTTGCCCGGACTGCCACGGCATCGCCGAGGAACGCGAGAAACCGGCGATGCTGGCGGCGGGACTGTGGGTAAAAACGGCGGAAGGCGATGGCCGCACCGCCGGTTTCCACATCTCGACTCTGTACAGCCCGTTCGAGACCTGGGGCGAGATCGCGGTCGAGCATGGTCAGGTCTACAAGGACCCGCCGAGGTTGCAGGTCTGGACCAACAACAAGCTCGGTGAGACCTGGGAGGATCAGGCCGGGGAGTCGGTCGAGCCGGACTCGTTGATGGCCCGCCGCGAAGACTGGGGTGTTTTACTACCGGCGGCGATCATCCTGCTGACCGCCGGGGTCGATGTCCAGAAGGACCGGATCGAGCTTCAGGTCACCGGTTGGGGCCGCGACGAGGAAAGCTGGGTCGTCGATTACAAGGTGATCTGGGGCGATCCCTCCGGGCCGCGCCTGTGGAACGATCTCGATGCCTGTCTGAAATCGACCTTTGCCCACAGCCGGGCGATGCCCGACCTGACCATTCGCGCGGTCGCGATCGACACCGGCGGCCATTACACCCAGGCCGCCTACGAGTTCTGCCGGACCAAGCTGGCCCGGCGCATCTGGGGCATCAAGGGCCGGGGCGGCCCCGGGGTTCCGGTCTGGCCCCGTCGGCCGACCAAGCTGGCCAAGGGCAAGGGCGTGTTGTTTCCGATCGGGGTCGACGCCGCCAAGGACGTAGTGTTCGCCCGGCTGAAGCTGACCGAGCCCGGTCCGGGCTGTCTGCACTTTTCCAAGGAGCGCGACGCCGAGTATTTTCGCCAGCTGACCGCGGAGCGGGTATTGACCCGCTATGAACGCGGCCGTCCGATCCGCTCCTGGCACCTGAAGCGGGACGGCGACCGCAACGAGGTGCTCGATTGTACGGTCTATGGTCTGGCCGCCCTGCACGGCCTGATCTCGATGGGACTGCAACTGAACCGCGAAGCCGCCGCGCTTGAGGACATTCCGCTGAAGACCAAGGACCAGAAATCGCCGCCATCAACCCGGACTCCGGTTCGTCGGAGAGTAATTGAGTCCGGGTACATGTGATCCTGTTAGAGAAGGTCGATGATCTCGGCCTTCTCGCCCAAGACTTCGAGCACCAGCCGGGCGGCTGCTTTGATCTGGCCTCCGATGTGCCACTCGGTGATTTGTTCAACCGGCAGGCCATCGGGAGACCATGATTTACCGGTCTTGTAGTTATAAATTGCGGCGATGGTACCGTCTTCGAACCGGAGCAACCATTCGGCTTCGGTCTTGCGGCCATCGCCCGGCAGGGGTGTCCCGAAGGTGGCGACCAGATCATCGTAGGAAATCAGAATTCTGCCCAGGTAGCTTGAAGAACCGGTGCAGTCGGCGGGGTTGATCGCGGTGAAAGTCTGGTTGGTCATGGTGTCCTCCGTTTTTGGTGAGGGCACTATTGCTGCAAACCAAAGTACATCCAAGTACAAATCACAAACAATCTTCATTATTATTGGCGATCCTGTAACCATAAGCGGGCGTGACTAGCCATGGCCGACCTTTCCTTCATCGCCAATCGGCTGGAGCTTTGGCCGATCCGGCGGTTAAAGCCGTTTGCCCGCAATCCGCGTATTCACGACCCGGAACAGGTCATGAGGATTGCCGGCTCGATGGTTGAGTTCGGTTTCATAATGCCGATGCTGATTGACGGTCAGGGGAATATCATTGCCGGTCACGGTCGTTTGTTGGCGGCCGAACAGCTCGGATTGAACGAAGTTCCGGTGGTCATCGTCGAACATCTCACGGCAACGCAGCGTCAAGCCTACATCATCGCCGATAATCAACTGACCCTGTCGTCGCGGTGGGATGACCCGTTATTAGCCGATTTGATTCACGAGCTGAATTCCAAGAACTTTGATCTGGAGCTTCTCGGCTTTCCGGCGGCTCAGCTTGAAGAAATCATGGCGCCGCTTGATGACGAGGATGAACCCGGCAGTGCAAATGAAAAGGACGGTGCCGAAGACGAGGTGCCGGAACCGCCAACGCAACCGGTCTCGCGTCCCGGCGATTTATGGTTGCTAGGCGAGCATCGGCTCTTGTGTGGCGATAGTGCGGACGCTGCTTGCGTTGCTCGGGTCATGAATGGTGAAGCGGCGAGTCTACTTTTTACTTCGCCGCCCTATGGTCAGCAACGCGAATACACCACCGGCGGCATCGGCGACTGGGACAAGTTGATGCGCGGCGTATTTGCCAATTTGCCGATGACACCGGAAGGTCAAGTCTTAGTCAATTTAGGCTTGATTCATCGTGACTGTGAGTGGCAACCTTACTGGGCCGGATGGCTCGAATGGATGCGCAGTCAAGGCTGGAGAAGGTTCGGGCTGTATTGCTGGGACCAAGGTCCCGGACTTCCCGGTGACTGGGGCGGACGGTTTTCCCCTTCCTTTGAACCATGCCTATCGGGTTAACGCACACACCCACTAGATGTTGTGTGCTTCCA
>JBAWVF010000070.1:0-17440 GCA_037147415.1 Rhodospirillaceae bacterium
CGGGATATATAGAGTTCCGGGATATATAGAGTTCCGGGATATATAGAGTTCCGGGTACGAAGTGCTTCGGTCTCCTTTCCCTGCGGAATCCCCGTAAGCGGGGAGGAGACCGCTTTCGCACCGAATATAGTAAGTCTTGTCGGTAGTGCCGTGCTTATGAAAGATCAGTCTGCACACACCGGTTGCAATAATGCTTCCGTCACCGGCGCTCTGTGTGCGCTGTCGGCATTTTTGATCTGGGGCGTGTTTCCGCTTTATTTCCGCGCGCTGTCGGATGTTCCGGCTTTTGAGGTGCTAGCACATCGCGTGGTGTGGTCAACGCTGTTGGTCGGTTTAGTTGCGGTGATGCTACGCCACGGGCCGCAAGTATGGGCTATTGTAAAGGACTGGCGCCGGCTTGGCCTTTATTTCTGCACGAGTGTCTTAATTACGATCAATTGGCTGGTTTTTATCTATGCCGTTGGCCATGATCAGGTTTTGCAATCCAGCCTCGGTTATTACATGACGCCGCTGGTTAATGTGCTGCTTGGTGTTTTGTTTTTGTCGGAGCGGCTTAGTCGAACCGAGGCAGTCGCAATTGCGCTGGTTGCTGCGGGCGTGTTCGGCCTGCTTTTTGATCTTGGCAGCGTGCCGGTGATCGGTCTGATTCTGGCGATTACCTTTGGCGCTTACGGACTGATCCGTAAAAAGATCGGCGGGGATCCTTTAATAGGTGTTCTCATCGAAACCTCGCTGGCGACACCGCCGGCTGTTTGCTATTTGATTTGGACCGGTGGGGCGACGGCTTTTCGTACGCACGCGGTGACTACTGACTTGTTACTGGTTGTGTCGGGGCTCGTTACCGCAGTGCCTCTGATTTTATTTGCCGCGGGGGCTAACCGCCTTCGATTATCTACTGTAGGACTGCTTCAATATATTACGCCGACCGGACAATTCTTATTAGCTGTTTTGTATTTCGGTGAGCCCTTTACACGGGGCCATGCGGTTGCTTTTAGCTGTATTTGGATCGCCTTGGCACTGGTCGGCCATGATATGTGGCGCAAGTCTCAGCTTATACCCGACCGGCCAACTCGAGCCACTCTGCTTCAGTCAGAGTTGTAACTCCGAGCGCGCGGGCCTTGGCCGCTTTGCTGCCGGCGTCAGCCCCGGCGATCAGATAATCAGTTTTAGTCGAGACCTCACTTGCGACCTTGGCGCCGAGTGCTTCGGCTCGTACCTTGGCCGCTCTGCGCCCCATTGTACTTAAAGTCCCGGTAAAAACTACGGTCTTGTCGGCCAGTGGCGCCGTGGTAGCGCCCTTGGTCGGTTGAAAATCTTCGATATGTACTTCACGCACCAAATCGTCGAGTACCTCAAGATTATGCGGCTCGGCAAAAAAGTCGAGCAGGTCTTTTGCAACCGCCGGCCCGATTTGGTCTATACTTGTTAGTTCCTGCCAAGCCGGACCGGTGCGGTCGGCAGCACCCGCCAGCATGGCCGCGCGCCAGTTCTCATAGGTTAAATAAGTGCGCGCCAAAAGCTTTGCGGTAGCTTGCCCGATCTGGCGAATGCCAAGCGCAAAAATAAAGCGGTCGAGTGCAATATTCCGGCGTGCTTCGATTGCTTCGAACAGGTTCTTGGCTGATTTATCGCCCCATCCCGGCCGTTTGCGCAAAGGCTTTAGAGTGGTTTTATCCTTTTCCGCCAGTCGGAACAGGTCGCCGGGGTATTTGACTAAGCCCTCATCTTGGAATTCGGCAATAATTTTTTCGCCCAGTCCTTCGATATCGAAGGCGTCGCGCGAAACGAAATGACGGAGACGTTCCAATGCTTGGGCCGGGCAGATCAAACCACCGGTGCAGCGGCGAACCACTTCACCGGCTTCACGCACGGCAAGACTGCCGCACTCCGGGCAATGCTCGGTAAAGACAAAAGGCGTGCTGTCGGCCGGGCGCAGCTCCGGTAAGGCGCGCACCACTTGAGGAATAACATCACCGGCTCTCTGGACAATTACGATATCGCCGGGACGTACATCTTTTCTACTAATTTCATCTTCATTATGCAGTGTAGCGCGAGAGACTACGACGCCGCCAACGGTCACCGGTTCCAACTCAGCGACCGGAGTAAGCGCTCCGGTTCGCCCAACCTGAAGGTGAATTGCTTTCAGTAAGGTTTGCGCTTGCTCGGCCGGGAATTTGTGAGCAATCGCCCAGCGTGGGGCTCGATTCTTGAAGCCAACTGTTCTTTGTAAATCAATGGAATCAATCTTATAGACGACGCCATCGATATCGAAGGGCAGGGTAGCGCGACATGCCTCAATTTCTCGATAATAGGCCAGTAATTCGGCGGTATTTCGGCATAAGCGAGAAGGCTCGTTAAGACTAAAGCCCCAGCCGGCAAGACGTGCGCGAACTTCATGCTGAGTCGGTGCCACCGGGGCGGAAACTTCACCCAAAGCATAGCCGAAAAAACGTAGCGGTCTGGCTGCGGTCACCGCCGGGTTTAATTGGCGTAGCGAGCCGGCAGCCGCATTGCGCGGGTTAGCAAAGCTCTCGCCTCCAATATCTGAACGAAGACGGCACATCTCAAGAAATTCGGCTCGGTTCATATAAACTTCGCCACGCACCTCCAGTATTGCCGGGGCATCATCACCGACCAGCTGCTTGGGTATATCGGCAATGGTCAGGATATTGTTGGTGACGTCCTCACCCTCGGCGCCATCGCCCCGGGTTGCCGCTAACACCAGCCGTCCGTTTAGATAGCGCAGTGAACAGGACAGTCCGTCGATCTTAGGTTCGGCGATAAAATCAAGTCGCTCGATCTCGTTCGCAAGCAAAAGCTCACGCAGACCGGCTTCAAATTTTAAGATATCTCCGTCGCTAAAGGCGTTGGCCAGCGACAGCATCGGCACGGCATGCGTGTGTTTGCGAAAGCCCGCCGCCGGGGTCGTTCCCACCCGCAACGACGGGCTGTCGGCCCGGATCAGTGCCGGAAAACGGGCCTCGATTGCCGTGTTGCGCCGAACCAAGGCGTCATAGTCGGCGTCGCTGATTTCGGGCTTGTCTTCGCCGTGATAAAGCCGGTCATGCCGGGCAATCGCCAGGGCCAACCGTTCCAACTCCGCCTCGGCTTCCGCGGCGGATAACATGTCGACGGCAAGATGTTCAGGCGAAAACAGGGACATGGTCGGACCTGATGTCTAATGTACCTAATGTTTGATGTAAGGTAGCACCTGTTTCAGGGCCTCGGCTACCCGCCCCGCCCATTCTGCGCAACCCCGCTCGTCGGCAACTAAGTCTTGCCGGATTTCAATTGAAAATCCGGACCGGTTAACATCAAGCGCATGGGTTTCCAGCGTTCCGCCGCTCGGGTTACGAGCACTATAGGGCATATTATCGCCGACATGAATTTCACCACCCGCCGCCAGAGCCGCCATCAGGGGACGGGGGAGCGTGCCGTCGCCATCCCATAGCACACCGACCTGCCAAGGCCGTTTGAGGCCAGCCATCACCGGAGTAAAGCTGTGAAGACCGATCAACACGGGTGCCGGGCCGCCGGATGTTTCCATTCGATGCAGACGGGCCGCAACCGTTCGGTGCCATGGATGGTAAAGCGCCTTGATCCGGGCAGCGCGGCCAGCCTCAGACAGCCCATGATTGCCGGGAATGGCAATCCCGTCACTATATTCGGGAATGAGTGTCGGCTGGTCAAGCCCTCGGTTTAGGTCAATTACCAGACGGGAATAGCCGGCAAGCAAGGCCGGGGCATCAAACGTCTCCGATAGCTGTCGGGTTACTGCGGCCGCACCGATATCATAAGCGACATGAAGATCAAGTATTTCCGGCGAGAGATCAAGACGCCCGAGTGAAGTCGGAAAAATTCGGCTGGCATGATCACAAACGAATAATATCGGTGCGGCTCCATCTCGATTAAGCTCAATCACTGGCGGCGCATCACCCGGACCGAGTAGCGGTTCGGGAGTAACAATGCCGGTAGGAATGCAATCAGACAAATACAAATGACTGTCCTCGACTGACCTTCCCGCGCCCCCGATTTCAATTATTGCGGTGTTTACTCCGCCGCCTTTTTGCTGAGCATCGGTCCCATCTTGCGGCCACCGAATAAGTGAAGGTGGAGGTGGGGAACTTCCTGGTGGGCATTCGCGCCGTTATTGGCCATAAAGCGATAGCCGCTCTCTTCAATCCCGAGTTGTCGTGCAATGGTGCCTACCGCGCGAAACAGTGCGGCAATTTCGGTGTCACTGCCGCGGGCGCTCATATCGGCCATTGAGACATAGGCGCCCTTGGGAATTACCAGAACGTGAACCGGAGCTTTCGGGTTAATATCGTTAAAGGCCAATACATGCTCGTCTTCATAGAGCTTGTCGCACGGGATTTCCCCGCGCAAAATTCGGGCAAAAATATTGCCTTGATCATAGGTCGTGTGGGTCAACGGTCGGTCCTTCCGTGTCTCAGCCGCCTTTGCGGGCTTTCTTTTCGTCGATGCCGCTCATGCCCTCGCGGACGGCAAGGCGGGCAAAGACATCCGCCGGTTCGATCTTCGCATCAGCCCAAAGTACGGTCAGATGATAAAGCAGATCGGCCGATTCATCGGTAAGTTTTTCCTTGTCTCCGCGGATAGCTTCGATGACCGTTTCGACGGCTTCCTCGCCAAGTTTCTGCGCGATCTTGACGGTACCACGACTGAACAATTTGGCGGTGTAGGAAGAAGCGGGATCGGCGCCTTTGCGCGACAACACGGTTTTATACAGGCGATCAAGCACTTCGGCGCCCGGCTTATTATTAGCACTCATGGTTCACTCCCTTTAACCGGACCTGTCGTCCGAACCGGAATGCCGGCATCGGCCATCGCCGCCTTGGTTTGGGAGATCGAATACAGGCCGAAATGGAAGATCGAGGCGGCCAGCACGGCACTGGCGTGACCGTCACGGATGCCTTCAACCATGTGTTCCAGGGTGCCGACCCCGCCCGATGCGATTACCGGCACGGAAACCGCGTCGGCCACAGCGCGGGTCAACGCCAAGTCGAAACCCGATTTGGTGCCGTCCCGATCCATCGAGGTCAGCAGAACCTCGCCCGCGCCGAGTGCGGTCAGTCGCACCGCCCATTCCACCGCGTCCAGCCCGGTTTCACGTCGGCCGCCATGGGTAAACACGCCCCAACATCCGGGAGCCACTTGTTTGGCGTCAATGGCGACGACGATGCACTGGCTGCCGAATTTCTCGGCAGCTTCTCGGACCAGTTCGGGCCGGGCAACCGCAGCGGTGTTGATCGAAACTTTGTCGGCTCCCGCCAGCAGCAGTTTGCGGATGTCTTCGACCGCACGCACCCCGCCGCCGACGGTCAAGGGCATGAACACCTGCTCTGCCGTCCGGCGCACCACATCGAACAAGGTGTCACGGTTTTCATGGCTGGCGGTAATATCAAGGAAGGTTAATTCGTCCGCGCCTTCGCGATCATAGACTCGTGCCTGTTCAACCGGATCACCGGCATCAATCAGATCGACGAAGTTTACGCCTTTGACTACTCGGCCGTCTTTAACGTCCAGGCAAGGGATAACTCGGCTTTTCAGCATCAGGCGGTTCCGGATCAGGGATTGTAGTTCGAAAGCAGGTCAAGCGCCTCCTTGGGATCGATGCGGCCGTCATAAAGTGCACGACCGACGATGACGCCTTCGATTCCAGTATGCTCTTCAGCTTTCAAGGCGCGCAAATCGGCAATCGTGGAAACGCCGCCCGAGGCGATCACCGGCGTTGTTAATGCAAAAGCCAAGTCGGCTGTCGCCTCGACATTAACCCCGCCCATTGCGCCATCGCGGTTGATATCGGTGTAAATGATCGCAGCAACACCACAATCTTCATAGCGCAGGGCCAGGTCGAGGGCGCGCACGGTTGATGATTCCGACCAACCTGAAACGGCAACAAAACCTTCCCGTGCATCGATCCCGACGGCGATCTGACCGGGAAAGAGTTTGCAGGCTTCTTTAACCAGTTCCGGTTGGTGCAAGGCGATGGTTCCCAGAATAACCCGCTTGATGCCACGGGTAATCCAGCTTTCGATAGTCTCGATACTGCGGATGCCGCCACCCAATTGAACAGGCATTGAAATCGATGACAGCACTTTATCAACCGCGTCCGAATTGACCGGTCGACCGGCAAACGCACCATTAAGGTCGACAAGATGAAGCCAGTCAAACCCCTGTGCCTCAAAAGCGCGGGCTTGATCTGCGGGATCGGTATTGAATACGGTTGCTTGGTCCATCAGGCCGCGTACCAGCCGTACACAGGCGCCGTCTTTAAGATCAATGGCAGGATACAGGATCATCGCGGTTTTTCGTCCTTGTCAGGGTCGTGCGCCAGCTCTTTATAATAGTAGCGGCCAACCACGGCATTCTCGTTAACGCGGGCATAATAGGGGTGACTTCCCCAGCAACGGAAGCCTAAAGCTTCAAATAAATGAATTGCCGCTTCCTGAGTGGCTCTGACGTCGAGATTAAGTGCAAGATAGCCGGCCCAGCGCGCCTCTGCCTCGGCAGCTTCGACCAGCCGATGGCCCAAACCATGCCCGCGTGCCCAAGGTGCAACGAAGCAGGTGGTGATCGTCGCAGCGTGCGCCTGTGCTTCGTTGTTACGAGGCGGCCGGACCAGCTGGACCGAGCCGCCGATCACGCCGTCAAGCCGTCCGACAAACAGACTGCGGTCGGGAATCAGCAACACGCCGCGCCAATAGCGTTCCATCACGTCGCGGCCGGGTGATTCCAGCCAGCCGAAGCCCCCGCTTTCACGAATAGCTTGTTCGGCGGCATCGCTCAGATCATGCAGGTCGGCCGGCTTCAGCTTTTCGACCCTGGTGACGGCAATTGTCGAAGTGAGCGCTTCGGTCGGGGAGGTCATATCTCAGGGCCGCCAGCGCAGGAAATTAGCGATCAGCTCCAGACCCGCAGCTTGGCTTTTTTCCGGATGGAACTGGGTTCCCACTAAATTGTCACGGCCAACCATGGCCGTAATCGGCCCGCCATAGTCAACCGTGGCCAGTTGATGAACCGACTCGGCGCAATGAAGATGATAGGAGTGCACGAAATAGCCATGCATCGGACCGGGCAAATCCCGGATGACCGGGTGCGTGCGCTGTCTGAATTCAAGATCGTTCCAGCCCATGTGCGGAACCTTCAGCCGGGAATCCGTCGGGCTGAGCGCGACGACATCGCCGGGAATCCATCCCAACCCATCGGCAACGCCATGCTCAAAGCCGCGATTCGCCATCAACTGCATACCGACACAAATACCGAGAAACGGCACGCCCCGCTTGCGCACGGCTTGTTCCATCGCCTCACGCATGCCGGGGACAGCATCAAGCCCACGCTTGCAGTCGGCAAAAGCGCCGACGCCCGGCAGCACGACGCGATCAGCGTGGTGGATGATTTCAGCCTCGGCGGTGACTACGATCCGGCAGGGCAGGGCATGGTCGTACGCCGCCCGCTCGAATGCCTTAGCTGCCGAGCGAAGATTACCCGAGCCGTAATCGATAATGGCAACGGTCGTAGACAGGGCGGGAAACTCCACGGTTATCGGGGCGAACCGATCTGACGCTAATGTATGGTTACCGCATCTCGTAAGGTTGGCGCTAGTGCCTTATCGTGGCCTTCAATCTTCATTGCCGGAGCGAGCCGTATGGCGGGGCTTGGTCGGTACCGGCTTTCTTCCCGTAATAAAAAATCTGCTTTCGAAACCACCGCTGTTGACCGGAGTATTTCCGTGCGCTACTATCGTCAAATGATTGCCTTGGCCTTCCATCTCGTCGCCCAAGGGCGACTTACCTGACCGGTCTCTTATAGAGTCCGGTTACAGGGCTGCATGGCGCCCGGCGAGCTCGTGATTTTCCTCCGGGACAGGTCTACCAGCCGTGAGCAATCATACTATAATCCGATTTCTGATCGCGCGTACGCGCCATATGCCGCGCCTTAGTCGCTTGGCCTGACGGCCATTCTTGCGCAAGCCGGTTTATTCATCATCAGACCGTTCGCCCCGTAGCGGCGACGGGAGCGGGAGTATTTCCCATGAGTGTCATGCCTTTTCACCGTTACCAATCCTATCCGGCGGTACAGTTGTCCGATCGTACCTGGCCCGACCGTATTTTGGACAAGGCTCCGGCCTGGTGCAGTGTTGATTTGCGAGATGGCAACCAAGCACTGATCGAGCCGATGGATTCGGCAACCAAGCGCCGGATGTTCGAAGCATTGGTTCAAATCGGCTTCAAAGAAATTGAGGTCGGTTTCCCGGCTGCCTCGCAAACGGATTTTGATTTCGTGCGCATGTTGATTGAAGATGGCTTGATTCCTGCCGACGTTACCATTCAAGTCTTAACCCAGTCGCGCGAGCATTTAGTGCGTCGGACCTTTGAAGCTTTACAAGGGGTCCGGCAGGCGGTGGTGCATCTCTATAACTCAACTTCGACCTTGCAGCGCCGCGTGGTCTTCGGGTTGGACAAGGCCGGCGTGACCGCGATTGCCGTCGAAGGGGCGCGGTTGATCAAACAGATTGCCGATGAAACTCCCGGCAGTCACTTTGTCTTTGAGTATTCTCCGGAGAGCTTTACCGGAACCGAATTGGACTATGCGGTCGAGGTCTGTGACGCGGTGATGACGGCGTGGCAGCCGACTCCCGAGCGTCGGGTGATTCTGAATCTGCCGGCGACGGTCGAGATGTCGATGCCGAATGTCTATGCTGACAGCATTGAGTGGTTCTGCCGCCATTTGCCGCACCGTGATCGTGCCATTATCAGCGTTCATCCCCATAATGACCGCGGTTGTGCGGTGGCTGCGGCGGAAATGGCGGTGCTGGCCGGAGCGGACCGGGTTGAGGGCACGCTGTTCGGCAACGGGGAGCGCACCGGCAATGTCGATATCGTGACTTTGGCGCTGAATTTGATGACCGGGGGCGTTGATCCGCACCTGGACTTAACCGATATCAACGCCGTGATTCGAATGTCGGAGGAATGCACCCGCTTGCCGGTGCATCCGCGGCATCCTTATGCCGGCGAGTTGGTGTTCACCGCTTTTTCGGGCTCGCACCAGGATGCAATTAAAAAGGGTATGGCGGCGCTGGCCCGAGCGAACAGCGACGCTTGGGAAGTGCCTTATCTGCCGGTTGATCCGGCCGATCTGGGGCGCAGCTATCAGGCGGTGATCCGGATCAACAGCCAATCAGGCAAGGGCGGCATTTCCTATATTCTGGAGCGTGACCAAGGCTTGTCTCTGCCGCGCGGTTTGCAAATTGAATTCAGCGGTGTAATTCAGAAAGTAACCGATACCACCGGCAAAGAGGTCAGTGCCGATGATTTGTGGTCTCATTTTGAACGTGAGTATCTGAGTTCAACCGGACCGTTGGAATTTATCGATCACACAACGGTTCCTTGCCTGAATCCGGCCGGCGGCCGGGCTTTGACCGCACGTATCAGGATTAATGGCGAGGAACGCACGATCGAAGGTGTCGGTAACGGCCCGATCGATGCGTTTGTCGATGCTTTGGCAAAGAATTGTGGAATAGTCGTGGCCGTTAACGACTATCACGAGCACTCAATCAGCGGCGGCTCGAAGGCTTCGGCGGCGGCCTATGTTTCGCTTCAGGAACCGGGGCGAGCATCCCGGTATGGCGCCGCAATTCACCATAATATTGTTACGGCTTCTTTACGTGCTGTCGTAAGTGCGGTCAACCGGATGAAGAATTAGTTTCCGAGGCTAATAATGTAACGGATGGCTCAGGGCGGCGGTATCGTCTCCTTGAGCTTTTCTGTCTTTTCGGTTCGCTCGATGTCAAGGGCGACCAACACCACGATCAGCAGCCACACCGCAAAGATATAGACGAATAAAAGCGGCAAGCCGAACAGACTGGCTGAACTACCGAAGACACGCAGAATCGGCGGGCTGATGGCGACTAAGCCAAACAAAAACAGCGCAATCAATCGATCATTGCGGTGTTGTCCAGTCGGTGCTTCCGGAACAAGGGGGATCATGAATTTTTCGCTACTTCCAGATGCTTGCGAACGGTACTGACCAGATCACGGGTAGAAAACGGCTTGGTGATATAGTCGGTCGCTCCCAACGCCATCCCCTTTTCACGCTCTACATCACGGCTTTTAGCGGTTAGCATGATGATAGGGAGATCTTTATAAGCAGGATTGGCCCGAATAGTTTGGCAGACGTCGAAACCGTCGCGCTTAGGCATCATGGCGTCCAGCAAAATAAGGCTGGGCGTTGATTCTTCCAAGGCAAGAATCGCTTCTTCGCCATCATGTGCCACCCGTACAACAAAACCAGCCTTTTGTAACAACACCTGAAGCGAAAGTAAGATACTCGGTTCGTCATCAGCAACCAATATGGTTGGCTTCATGGTCTGTATTCCTCCGTTAATTTTATCGGGCTCGGTACACGACCGACCACTTTATTGGCGATCACTTATTTTGGGCGACCACTTATTTCTGGCCCCGGCTTTTATAGTCCCAGTCGAGGCCGCGACAGATCACGGATACACAAAACGTCATTGTTCACTGTAAATCTCATTATAACATTTAGCAACCCCATAGAATAATGGCAATGGCTTATCACGACTTTGTTCGCTCCGGGCCGTCAAACCGAACTTTGGGATGACCGTGCCGGAAAGCCGGTGAGGGGGCTGTCCCCCCACCGGTTTTCGACGCGATCTTAGCGGGATAATTTAATCTGTGGCCGTAGCCCGACCTTGGCTCGAACCTGTTCAAGCAGGCCCTCCGCATCTGTCTGTGCAGTCAGATGGCCAACCCTTACCACGTGCCAAACTTGTCCATTACTGTCGGTCCATTCCTTCTGATAAGCATCGAATCCCTCATGGATCAGCCTCTGAAGCATGACATTGGCGTTATCTTGTATTTGAAAGCTGCCAACCTGAACCGTAAGGAAGCGTTGTCCGGCTTGCTTAGGAGTCTCAATCGATCCTGGTAGAGTGCTTGGCACAACGACCGGAGATGGCGGTTTAAGTGCGGCAACCGTTGGTGGAGGCGCAGGCAGGAGCGAAGCGACGGCAATCGGCGGCGGTGGCGGTGTGATGATTCGTGCCGGCTCTCGTGCCGACGGCGGCGGCGGAGGTTCCACCACAACGACCGGTTTAGGCGCCGGGGGTGGCGGCGGCGGAGGGGGCTCCACCACAACGACCGGTTTAGGCGTCGGGGGTGGCGGCGGGGGCGGAGGTGGAGGGGGCGCCACCATAGCGACCGGCTTGGGTGGCGGCGGGGGCGGTGGTGGAGGGGGCTCCACCATAGCGACCGGCTTGGGTGGCGGCGGGGGCGGTGGTGGAGGGGGCTCCACCATAGCGACCGGCTTGGGTGGCGGCGGGGGCGGTGGTGGTGGTTCCGCTGCCGGCGGTGGCACGGGGATGGGCGCTGCAACAGGTCTCGGTGGCGCAACCAAAGCGGGTGGCGGCTCTGCAACCGGAGGCGGGGGCAGCAGATTGGCAACTACTGTGCGGTGCGGTGGTTCGGGCTTTTGCTCAGGTAGCGGTTCCGGGATCGAAGGTATAATTACCGGAGTGCTTTCGGCCATTCGTGGCGGTAGCAGCGGAACCACAACACGGTTTTGATCTGAAGTTAACGGCGCAGAATCACCAAACGGGTTGACAAGGGCAATTGCCAAACCAAATGTTGCAGCACCACCCAATACCAGGGCTATTTTCCAGATTTGCCCGCGCTCCGACTGTTCCTCATCATCTTCATCCCCTGCGGCAGCTTCGCCATCCTCGTGACCGGTATTTGCTCCGCGTGGCCTTATATCATGCATTGAGCGCAGAATATCGGCTATTACTGCGCTCTCTCCCGGCGAAACCTCTAGCGTATCAGGCCCGCTTTCGAAATTCGGCCCGGCCTTTATCGGCAGTATCCGGTTGTCTTTAACAGGATCGGGCAGGGGGGGATAATCGGATTCATCGACGATGTCGTCATCATCATTGATGATTTTGTCGTCGTCGGTTGAAGTGGTCAAGGTAAGAGCATCATTTGATCGAGGGCGGTCATTGATCGTCTCAAGCCCTTCCTCGATATCTCCTTCCTCTATGATATCTTCATCATCTTGCAGGGGGGCCAAATCATCGGAGATATCGCTTTCCGACTCGTCGGGGATTTCCGCGCGCAAGGTGTAAAGTAATCGCCGGAACTCATTATCACTATCATCCGGGTGCGCTGCCCGCTCGAATTCGCTATCCCTATCGATCGCGGAAGGAAGCGGCTCACGACGGGTAGGGGGCGGGGACGCTGCGGGCAAATATGTGGAGTCCGAGTCGAATCCCGAGTCCGGTTCCGATTCCCGCTCGTCTTCATCCCGGTAGGGAATAGATTCACGCAGGGTTTTCATTAGACGAACGATAGCTGCCTGCTCGTCTTCGCCCGTGTCCGAAGCGGAAGATGCGTGGGCCGTATCATTGTCGTCGGGCACGCCGGAGGCTGATGAGCCGGGCCGGGGCTTTTCGTTTTTATCTCTGCTTGTCACGGGGACGGGCGGGGCACGCCGGTTAGAGGAAAGATGATTAAAGGCACCTTAATGTCTAATGAAAACCGGGCCGATGATCACTCCTAAAGTGAGCGCGCCCCACAGGATCATCCGACATGTGGCGGCGCAGCACCTACCGGTCGAGTGTCCACGGTCTGTCCCGGGGCATTAACGGTTTGATGCGGCGGAGCGACGGCCGGCGTCGGCACCGAAGCGGGCGGTGTGCCCATGGAGTCGCTTTCGTCCTTTAGCCCGGCACGAAAGGCCTTGATTCCTTTGGCGACATCACTCATGACGCTCGGCAGCTTTCCGGCCCCGAACAGAATCATGACAACGGCAAGCACCACTAACCAGTGGAAAATGCTGAAAGACCCCATCGTGGTAACAACCTCCGACAACGAACGGCTCTGCGACTGTGAAGTCGCGATGATGGCATGAGAATACCTCGTTCTCGGCGCCGACGGTGGGAATTTTTCGAGGTATTTTAACTGATGGTGTTGGACGGAAGCGTTTTGATATGAATAGCATTCACAATCGCATTCCCTCCCCGAAGCAAGGACCGTCCATTATGCCCGGACCCTGGAAGCATCCCGAAACAATTGCTCTGCATGTCGGTCATCGGCGCGACTCAGCAACCAATGCCGTTGCCGTGCCGATTTATCAAACAACCTCCTATTTGTTCGACAGTGCCGAGCATGCCAGTCGGTTGTTCGCGCTTCAGGAATTGGGCAATATTTATACCCGAATCATGAATCCGACCACGGCGGTTCTGGAAGAGCGGTTGGCCGCGTTGGAAGGCGGCGTTGCGGCGCTGGCGGTGGCGTCGGGGCAGGCCGCAGCGTTCATGGCAATTCAAAATATCACCCATGCCGGCGACAACATTGTCAGTTCGACCGACCTTTATGGCGGCACCTGGAACCTGTTTGCTAATACTTTCAAGACGCTGGGTATTGAGGTTCGTTTCGTCGATCCGGGCGATCCCGAAGCGTTTGTGCGCGCCTCCGATGATCGGACCCGCGCTTGGTTTGCCGAGACCCTGCCCAATCCCAAGCTTCAGGTGTTTCCAATCGGTGAGGTTGCGGCGCTTGGTCGTAAGATCGGGATTCCCCTGATTGTCGATAACACCGCAGCTCCTATTTTATGCCGCCCGTTTGACCATGGCGCTGCGGTGATTGTGCACTCGACCACAAAATTCATCGGCGGTCACGGAACTTCGCTGGGTGGTGTTATCATTGATGGCGGTAATTTCGATTGGGCAGCCTATCCCGATCGTTTCCCGATGCTGAATCAACCAGATCCAAGTTATCATGGTGCGGTTTGGACTGAGGCGGTAAAGCCTCTCGGCCCGATTGCCTATATTTTGAAGGCACGGGTAACCTTACTTCGTGATATCGGCAGCGCTCTCAGCCCGTTCAATGCGTTCCAGATTATTCAGGGCTTGGAAACGCTGGCGCTGCGGATTCGCGCCCATTCGGCGAATGCGTTGGCGGTTGCAAACTACCTCGCAAAACATCCTAAGATTACTAAGATTATTCATCCCTCGCAACAAAGCGGAGAAAGTCGACGTCGTGCCGATGCTTATCTGAGCGGCGGCTACGGTGGCTTGCTAGGTTTTGAGTTGGCCGGAGGGGTTGAGGCGGGCAAGCGCTTTATCGATTCGCTACAGCTTTTTTATCATGTTGCGAATATCGGCGATTCTCGCAGTCTCGCTATCCATCCGGCTTCAACCACGCATTCCCAATTGTCGGCTGAAGATCGACTAAAAACCGGCGTAACCGATGGCTACGTCCGGCTTTCAGTCGGCATCGAACATATCGACGATATCCTGGCCGATTTAGAACAGGCTCTGGCCTGAGAAAAGGGAGAGACGGGGAGGGGAATTACACCTTCCCGTGGCACTGCTTGTATTTTTTGCCGGAGCCGCAGGGGCAGGGTGAGTTACGAGGAACCTTGCCCCAGGTTTCCGGATCATTTTTATCAATGCCGCCAGAGGCAGGGCCATGCGTAACCGGGATTCGGCGTATCTGGGCATCGCCCTCGGGTAGCGCTTCTGCCGTCAGAGTCGCAAGCGCGGGATCGGAACGGCTTTCCTGCATTTCAGGAGCTGGACGCTGGAACAGGCTATCCAGATCCTCCGTCGGAGAGAGCTGAATTTCAACATGAAGCAGGACGGTAGTTACCGACTGGCGTAACAACACCAGCAGCTGTTCGAACATTTCAAAAGCTTCGCGCTTGTACTCATTTAGCGGGTCACGTTGACCATAGGCCCGCAGATTAATACCCTGGCGCAAATGATCGAGATGAAGCAAATGCTCTTTCCAGTTTTGGTCAAGCAGCTGTAACAACAGGCTTTTTTCAACACTCCGCATGACTTCCGGGCCGTAATTGGCGGCTTTTTCGGCCATCTTGCGATCAGCGGCTTCAGCAATTCGAGCGAGCAGATGTTCCTCGTCGATGCCTTCTTCTTTACCCCAATCCTCGACGGGCAAAGGCAGGTTCAGGATATGGCGTACGTCTTCTTGAAGACTCTTGAGGTTCCACTGCTCGGAATAAGTATTAGCCGGAATATGTTTCCGGACCAGATCGGCAATGACTTCGCTCCGCATCTCTGCGATGGTTTCCGCGACATCAGTCGCATCCATGATTTCACGGCGCTGCTCATAAACGACCTTACGCTGATCATTCATTACATTGTCGAATTTAAGCAGATTCTTACGAATTTCGAAATTATGCGCCTCAACCTTTTGCTGGGCCTTTTCGAGGGCTTTGTTGATCCAGCTATGGATGATTGCTTCGCCTTCCTGAAGCCCGAGTCGCTGGAGCATGCCATCCATACGGTCTGAACCGAAGATGCGCATTAAATCGTCTTCGAGCGACAGGAAGAATTTAGAAGCGCCAGGATCACCCTGTCGGCCTGAACGGCCGCGGAGCTGGTTGTCGATCCGCCTTGCTTCGTGGCGTTCGGTGCCAATGACATAGAGCCCGCCCGCTTTGAGCACAATGTCACGTGCTTCGGCAATTTCGGCACGGATTTTGTCGCAACGTCGGGTGCGCTCATCCGGTTCGGTGATGTCTTTCAGCTCGAGTTGCACCCGCATGTCGTAATTGCCGCCAAGCTGAATGTCCGTGCCGCGGCCCGCCATGTTGGTGGCGATGGTGACGGCACCCGGACGCCCGGCCTGAGCGATAATAAATGCCTCCTGTTCATGGAAGCGGGCGTTCAATACATTATGAGGTATCTTACGTTTTTTCAAGTCGGCTGCAAGTGATTCCGACTTTTCGATAGTTACCGTCCCGACTAGAATCGGCTGCTGCCGTTCCCGGCACTCCTCTATCAAAGCAATAATTGCGGTATTCTTTTCATAGGCACGGCGGTAGACTTCGTCGTCATAATCAATGCGAGTAACCGAAACATTGGTTGGAATCTCGACCACTTCCAGCCCGTAGATTTCTGCGAACTCGGCCGCTTCGGTCATGGCGGTTCCGGTCATGCCCGACAGTTTCGGGTAAATCCGGAAGTAATTTTGAAATGTAATCGAAGCCAGTGTTTGGTTTTCACGCTGGATCGTAACTTCTTCCTTGGCTTCCAAGGCTTGATGCAGCCCGTCCGAATAACGCCGCCCTTCCATCATGCGGCCGGTAAATTCGTCAATAATAACGACCTTATCGTCCTTAACGATATAATCTTTATCGCGTTGAAACAACTTGTGAGCGCGTAAGGCTTGGTTTGAATGATGAACCAAAGCAATATTATGAATGTCATACATATTGCCGGTCTTGAGCAGACCGATCTCACGGAGCAAGGCTTCTATTCTTTCTGTGCCGGCCTCGGTAAAATTAACCGCTCGTGCCTTTTCATCTTTCTCAAAATCGCTATCGGCTAGCATCGGGATGAGTCGGTTTACCGCAATATAAAGCTCGGATGAATCGGTCGAAGGGCCGGAGATGATCAACGGGGTGCGAGCTTCGTCGATCAGAATCGAGTCGACCTCATCTACGATCGCAAAGTTGAACGGCCGCTGGACCATTTCTTCCAGCCGGAATTTCATGTTATCACGCAGATAATCAAAACCGAATTCGTTATTGGTGCCATAAGTAATGTCAGCTGCGTAAGCAGCACGGCGCTCGTCATCATCAAGGCCGTGGACGATACAGCCGACTGTCAAACCGAGAAACCGATAAACTTGTCCCATCCAGGCGCTATCACGGCGGGCCAGATAGTCGTTGACAGTTACGACATGAACGCCCTTGCCTTCAATTCCGTTAAGATAGCAGGCAAGTGTCGCGACCAAAGTCTTGCCTTCGCCGGTTTTCATCTCGGCGATACGTCCGGCGTGTAGAACCATGCCGCCCATCATCTGGACGTTAAAATGTCGTTGGCCCAGTGTACGCTTGGCTGCCTCGCGTACCGTGGCAAAAGCATCGGTTAGAATGTCGTCAAGTGTCTCGCCATCCGCAAGACGGCGGCGCAGCCATTCCGTTCGGGCGCGCAACTCTTCGTCCGTTAGTGCTGAAACTGCCGGTTCAAGAGCGTCGATTGACTGGACCGGCTTTGCCAATGTCTTGAGATAGCGGGTATTGGCCGTACCGAATAGCTTACGGGCGATGGCGCCGAACATGAAAGACCTCGAACCGGACAGGGAAAATACGATAGTGCAGGACCGTCGAATAGATAGGGAACCGCCCCTTTACTGTCAACGAGGGCTAACCCTGATCGAACCCACTATGATTGATCAGAAAGCGCCGCCCAGGGGCACTCCGTGCGTACCATAGACGAGTTGTCGGTTAAAGCCAAGCGCGCGAGATCATTTTAGCCCTGATTTCCCATAATATATCTTATGTGACATTTACCTTCTCATACGACCGGAACATTAAAACATGCCTATCGGCTTGACGCACACACCCACTAGATATAGTATTTTCCAGAAAG
>JBAWVF010000071.1:0-17243 GCA_037147415.1 Rhodospirillaceae bacterium
TGGAAAATACTATATCTAGTGGGTGTGTGCGTCAAGCCGATAGGCATGAATCATTTTTACCAATTAAGGCCGGTTTTCGACCTGATCCCCGATCTTCCCGATGCTTTGTCAGCGGAACGTAAATATTTTGAAGATTTAATCTCAGGAATATTAATTCAGTATAAGGCACGGCTAAGCAGAAAAAGGGTATTGCCGTTTGAATTTCACAGCGAAGCACAACAGTACTTTAGTCTCGCTTATCGGGCCGAACGCCGGGTGAGATATCCAGAGTCACAATTTGATATGGTAGCCGCACGCCAGACCGTCTATGATAATTATTATCATGGACTGTATTATTACATGGGTTCAATATTTATTAGAGAGCCGGTAAATCCTGAAAATGCCTTGTTTCTAGCATATTGTCGAGCGTGGCGCTTCATGGCGCGGGTTGATTGGGACGGAACCGTATTGCCGGTTTCCAGCGCCAAAAATCTGCCGAAGCGAGAGCGGGTATTTTACTTCGGCCTGCGTGATCAAGCCGCGTTGCGGCAGTTTGCGGTCAACCCGGAGTTTGCGGCCAGTTTCAAAGAAGCGCTCAACGGCTTTCCATCGGAGCGGCCACCGCTGCGGGCGCGCTCCGTTCATCACCGTCATCATATCCGGCGTCCGACGATCGCAGCAAATCCAGCCGCACCAAACCCGGCCGCAGCAAACCCGGCGGACGGGGTTTAAGGACGCCGGTCCGGCGGGACACGCCAGGGCTGAGTAAGCGCAAGTTGAGCTTGCCGACGCTGGTGGGCCTTTCTCAGTAAATCGACAAAGGCGGCGCCAAGTGCAGCCGGTGTGCCCGGGGGGGCACGCTTTGCCAGTTCTTGCCTTAATAGAAGTATTATGCGGTCACGTTCTTCGATTGCTGCCTGGTTCTGACTAAGATTTGCCTGCGCGGCTTCCAGTGCAATAATATTTTCTTGCTGGTGCTTATGCAGCGTTGCAAACTCGGTTTCCAGAGTGTGTTGCACCTCGGTGGTGCGGGCGAGTGCCGCTTCAAGCTCCTTGGCCCGGTCAGCCGCGCGTTCCAGATTGGCTTCTACCGTGGACACCCGACGATCAATATCGGCCAGAGCGACTTGCGCGCTGTCCGTTCTGGCGGTGGCTTCGGCCCTGATGGACTCCAGGTTGGTTTTGAGTTCACCGACAAGGCGGTCGCGCTCGGCGAGTGCGGCCTCTAATTCAGCAATCCGTGTGTTGCGCAAGGCAAGGGCGGTCTCCAACTCGGCGACCAAGCGGGCATCCGGATGTTTTTCGGGCAGTTCCGCTTCCGGGTAGCCGGTTTGGAGGAATTCGATGTCCGGTTCATGTATCATCGCGCGCGTTCCGATCCGTTGCCGTTAACGCATGTGTTCGGCGTATTGTTCTTCCAATTCATGGAGTTTGTCGAGCACGGCCACCTCGTCGCCGACGAAATCCCGCATGGAGATAACACCCAACACCCGGCCTTCGACCACGACCGGAAGGTGGCGCACGCCCTTGGAATCCATGATTTCCAAGGCGTCACGTACCGTTTCGCCGGGTGTGACGGTGGCAGGATTGGTGGTCATGACCTTGCTAAGTGGTGTCTTGTCGGGATCAAGTCCCGGAACCACCACACGGTCAAGGAGATCGCGTTCGGTAAAAATACCATCTAACGCATCATTACCTTCGGTAACTATGACCGCTGCGACATGGCGTTCCGACATTTGTTTGGCGGCATCGCGCACACTTACTTCCGGTCCGAGATGAAGCAGGTGCTGATGGCGAAGAATCTGCTGAATTCGGCGGTGCGGCATGATCTCTCTCCTGAAGGTTCCGATCGCGATGGTTCCGGCGAAAAAGATTCATATGAGACAGTAGCGAACATGGGGTCTGAACAGACGCGAATCCACCGCGACAGTTTGCCGCAGCGCGGCTCTATCATAAACCTTACTGAGCATCTCACTGATTATAATAGGTAGCGAAATAATTTAAGTTGCGTTAAATTTTATCTTATGTAATTAAACTCGTATCTTTAGGTATCTGCTGTCCTGAATTTGTCAAGACGGCTTATCCGGTCAGGCTCGCATAGCTGACATCGATTCACAGCGGGGTACGGGATGCTTAATAATCTGAAAATCAGCGCGAAACTGGCCGGCATGCAGGCTGTACTGCTGGTTTTACTGATAGCGGTCGGCGTCACCGGTATCCATGGCATGGACGAAATCAAGGACGGCCTGCGCACGGTTTATGAGGACCGTACGATCTGTCTGGTCCAATTGTCCCGCATTCTCGACGACATTCATCGTATTCGCGCGAATATCCTGCGCATGGCCGCGACCCCCGCCAGCGGTGCCGATGCCGCGATTCAGCAAGGCTTGGGCCGGATCAGCGACGCCGAACAGGACAGCGATAAGCAATGGCGCGACTATACCTCGTCTTATTTGACCCCGGAAGAAAAGGTTTTGGCCGACGCTTACGCTGAAAAATTCGCGGGTTATCTGAAAAGGCGCGGAGCCACCATCGAGCTGATCAAAGCCGGAGTCCGGGGTGAGCGTCTCGACGCGGCGCTACTCGATGCTGGCGCCAGCTTCGATGAGACCCGCGAGGCGCTGAAAAAACTGATCGGGCTTCAGGAGCGGGTCGCTGCCAAGGAATATACCAGCGCCTCCAAACTTTACGATAAACTCCATTTCGCCAACATTATTTTGATTGTGGTTGGCTTAGTCTTGGGCGGATTGATGTCGCTGCTCGGTTTTCGCTCGATCTCAGCCCGGGTCAAAACCATGACCGGTGCGATGCATGAACTGGCCAATGGCAACAAGGCCGTTGCCGTACCGAGCGTCGGCGACAAGGACGAAATCGGCGCCATGGCCGATACGGTTCAAGTTTTCAAGGACAACGCCCTGGCCATGGACCGGATGCGCGAAGATCAGGAGCGGCAAAAGCAGCAGGCCGAACGCGATAAACGCGAGACCATGACCAAGCTGGCCGACCGCTTCGACTCAAGCGTGCGCGGCATTGTCTCGACCGTGTCCTCGGCCTCCCGGCAACTTCAAAGCACGGCTCAGGCCATGTCGGCCAATGCCGACCAAACCAACCGCCAGTGCTCCATTGTCGCTAACGCGGCCGATCACGCTTCGGCCAATGTCGCGACCGTGGCCGCCGCGACCGAAGAACTGACCAGCTCGATTCACGAAATCAGCCGCCAAGTCGCGGATTCGACCAAAATGGCCGGTGTCGCGGTGGAAGAAGCCAACCGGACCAATGCCACCGTTGCCAGTCTGGTCGAGGCGGCTCAGAAAATCGGCGAAGTGGTGCAGTTGATCAATAATATCGCCAGCCAGACCAACTTGCTGGCGCTCAACGCCACCATCGAGGCGGCTCGGGCCGGCGAAATGGGCAAGGGCTTCGCCGTGGTCGCCAGCGAGGTCAAGAACCTCGCCAATCAGACCGCCAAGGCGACCGATGAAATCTCCGGTCAAATCAGCGAGATGCAGAGCGTCACCGGCAATGCGGTAACCGCGATCAAAAGCATTACCAGCACCATCGGACGCATGAGTGAAATTGCCACCGCGATTTCCGCGGCGGTCGAACAGCAGGGTGCCGCCACCGCCGAAATCGCCCGCAACGTTCACGAGGCCGCGACCGGGACGCAGGAAGTATCCTCCAATATTCGGGGCGTGGTTCATGCCGCCGAAGAAACCGGAACCGGCGCTCAGCAAACGCTTTCGGCGGCTAACGACCTTGGCCGGGCCTCCGAAAGTCTGGCCGGAGAAGTCAATCGGTTCATCGGCACGATCCGGAACGGCTAGCCCTGACTATTTGTCACTGGAAACTTACGGGGAAACCGCATGACAAAGCGGACCCCGTATCCTGGTTCCGAATTCAGAGAAATGTTGCCGCCCAGTTTACCAGTAATCAGATTGTAGATAATATACATGCCGAGTCCGGTGCTGCCGCTGTTGCGTTTTGTCGTGAAAAACGGATCGAAGACTTTGTCGCGAAGTTCGCCGGGGATGCCCTTGCCGTTGTCGCTATAGGTAAGCTCGACGCCCTCGCCGGCGCACAGGCCGGCGGTAACCGTCAGCGTCCCCTTTTGCCCCGGCTCAAATCCATGAATCACTGAATTCGTAATAAGATTGGTCAGTATCTGTGAAATCACGCCCGGATGGCCATCCAGTACAATAGTCTCAGGGCATTCTATTTTTACGCGATGCCCGGCCTTACGCCAGACCGGACCAAGGCTGATCACGATATCCGACAACAAATCGCTCAGTTCAAATCGGCGGTGGCTGTCGCTGGTCTGGTCGGCGGCAACTTGCTTAAAGCTTTTGACCAGATCGGCGGCGCGTTCCAGGTTCATCCGAAGCAAAGTGCAACCTTCCCGCACGTCCGCGATATAAGAAACCATGTCACTTCGGCGCAAACGGCCGGCGCTGAAATCGGCGGCCAAGCTTTCAACCCAATCCGCGAACAAAGAGGCGGTGGTAATTGAAATACCAAGCGGTGTGTTGATCTCATGGGCGACCCCGGCAACCAGCCGCCCTAATGAGGCAAGTTTTTCAGACTGTACTAAGCGATTTTGGGCGCCGAGCAAGTCTTCAAGTGCTTTTTCGGCACGTTCGCACGCCGTCTTCAGGGTGATTTCATTTTTTATCTGTTCGCTGACATCAACAAACACCACCACCAAGCCGTATGTCCCGACCGGGGAGCGGGTGAATTTAAGAAAGCGGCCACCGGCGGCCGGGTAAATGATCGAAATGGTTTCGTCGGGCCGAGACGTGTACCAGTCCATACGTCGGCGAATTAGCTCGTCGATCCCCGCCGTGTCGGTGACATAGAGCCCCGCCTCGGCGGCGATCCGGATGCTGGCTTCAAGCGAACGCCCGACCTGGACGCAACCATCGGCGACGCCCAATGTTGTATTCACAAGGTGATTGCACGCGACTACAGTTAAATCCGGGCGCACATGAAGACGCCCTCGGGAATATTCTCTAGCATCAAGTCGAACTGACCGGATTTGACGGTCAGAGCCTGTTCGGCCAGAATGCGCTCGGTAATATCGACGGTAACCACCACAAAGCCGAAGGTGCCGTGAGGTGAGCGGGAAGCCTGGACAAAGCGGCCGTTGATCGTGGGAAAGACGGATTGAATGGTTTCGTCGGGACGCGAGGCGTACCATTGCATGCGCTCTGCGATCCGCCGGTCGATTTCACATTCGCCATACATGCCGCTGGCGGCGGCGGGTCGCAGGCACTGCGCCAGATGGCCGCCTTCATAAAGGAAGTCTTGCGTAAAACCGGCGACCCGGTTGACGTTCTTGTTAACCGCCGTAATCAAATAGTCGGGGTGCTCTCCTTCGATCGGCTTCAGCAGAACAATACCGGCGGGGACATTATCCATGATCAAGCCAAGCCGGGCCTTTGATTCGGCAAGTCGGGCTTCCAGATCATGCAGTCTGATCAGGGTCGCAACTCGGGTCAGTAATTCGAGAAAACCGAACGGCTTGACCAAATATTCATCGGCAAGGCAAGCCTCGGCGTCCGGTTGCGCCACGTCCTCCGCGTTTGCCATCAAGATGACCGGAACGCTCATCAAGGGCATCGTGACGGCAGTCAAGATCAGGCACGGCAAGTCAAGGCGGGCGGAGGTCAGCCCCTGGCTGCGATCCTCCGCCGTCACCACTCGATATTTGCTACAGAGCACCGACGTAATGAAACGCAATGCTTCCGGCTCGGGCTCAATTACCAGCACCGTGAGTTTGGCGTCGGTCGTTTGATCGGCTGACACACTCATCCCACAGCCTCGATAGGCAATTTGCCCGGCTACCTCAAAGGGTTCAGCCCTTGCTCCACCACCCGCGGCGGGCCGGACGCGCTTCTGCTTCTACGGGAGGGATCTCGGCGTTAACGGTGGATTCTCCGGTCGGCGCGGGCAAAGGGGCGTCCACGACAATCACGGGGGGCAGTGGCGGAATTTCTGCCGGCTGTTCGGTCGGCGCGAAGTCCGCCGAATCACCGGCAGTCTCATCAGCCGAAGTTTGCGCAAGAGATTCAGCCTCCGTAACCGGTTCGGGCATGATCTCGCCGGCTAAATCCGCTGAGATTTCGGTGGTGATTTCAATCGGCGAGTCGGCTTCGGCGGTTGCCGCCTTGGTTCGGCGGCGCGGGCGACGAGCCGGCGGGGGTGCCTCGGGCGCTCCCGAGCCTTCGACAGGGGGCCGTCGACGGGTCGTCCGTTTCCGAGTCCCCGGTTCCGGCGCTTCTTCGGCCATGGGAACGGGCTCAAGGGCCAAGCCGTCGCCTTCGGTTGAGGCGACGATCACTTCTACACCGTCATCGAGGGCGACGTTCTCGGGCTTTTCGACAACAGCGGCTTTAATCGCGATTTCAGCGACGGGAAGCGCCGGTGTCGCAACCGGCGGTGGCGGCACCGGACGTTCCGAATCCAGGCCCCAGTCGAACTCAACATCATCGGACGTCTGAATCTCGACTGCCAGAGGAGCGAGCGGGTTTGTAAGCAAAAGGATGTTGGTTACGGGGGCATCTTCAATCGGCAGAGCTTCGCTTTTCGTCGGCGCTCCCTCGATCGTCACATCTTCAATCAGTTCGCCATCAACCAGCTCACCGGCAACCAGCTCACCGGCAACCTGTTCGCGGTCAACCTGTTCGCGGTCAACCAGTTCCCCGTCAACCAGTTCCCCGTCAACCAGTTCACCGTCACCGTCATCGTCGGCCGGTTCACCGTTAATCGCGTCAACAGCGGCTGCCGACTCAAGACCTTCACCGCCCTGTTCAAATCGACCTCGGCCGCGACGGCGCCCGCCGCGCTTGCCGCGTCGCCGTTTGCGCAACTGGGCTTCAGCCGAAGCGATCGCCGGCTGCGGCTCGGTTCCGATGACAGGCTCCACACCATCTTCAAGACCTTCCGTGGCGCTTCCGGCCTCAACCGCAGGGCGCACGGGCTCGGAGACGGGCGGTGGAAATGTCGTATCGAAGGTTCCGCTGCGTCGTCGGCCGCGTCTTCCTCGCCGGCCGTTGCGGTCGCGCGGGTCTTCCATTGAAAATTCAGTGGTCGGCTGCGGCCCGGTTCCGCTGATGCGAGCCGGCGGCGGAGTCGGCTCAACAAGCGGCGGGCTGTCGCGCCGGCCCTCGTCGGCGTCGTCGTCTTCGTCGGCGCCCGCGATGCCCCGGGCGGATTCGGCATGAATGCGTTCGGTGCTAACCACGGGCACAAAATCATCGCCGGGGACACGGGTGCGGGTCCGTTCGATCCGCAGCTCGGGTATGATCAGAGATTCGTCTGCATAGAGCAAGACCCGCAAGCCGTAGCGTGCCTCGATTCGCGCCAACTCGATTCGCTTGAAATTCAGAATATAGAGCGTGACCTTGGGCGCGAGGGCGACCGTGATTTCGGCCGAGCGTCGTCGGATGCCTTCCTCTTCGATGGCGCGCAAGCTGTGAAGAGCGGCCGATTCGATGGAACGGATAATGCCGGCCCCGGTGCAATGCGGGCATTTCTCGAAATTGGTTTCGGTCAGGCTGGGGCGCATACGTTGGCGCGACAATTCCAACAAGCCGAACGGCGAGATTCGGCCAAGCTGGATTCGAGCCCGGTCGGTTTTCATCGCCTCTTTAAGTCGTCGTTCAACCGAAGCGTTGTTGCGGCTGTCTTCCATATCGATAAAGTCGATAACGATTAAGCCGGCCAAATCGCGCAAGCGCAACTGCCGGGCGATTTCCTCGGCTGCTTCAAGGTTTGTTTTATAAGCCGTCTCTTCAATATTACGTTCGCGGGTCGAACGGCCGGAGTTTACGTCGATCGCAACAAGGGCTTCGGTCGGATTAATAACGATATAGCCGCCGGATCGAAGTTGCACAACCGGGCTATGGATGGCGTCGATCTGAGTTTCAACCTGATAGCGGAAGAAAAGCGGAATTTCCTGATCTTGATAAAGCTGCACACGCTTCGAATGACTCGGCACCAGCATGCGCATGAAATCTTTGGCGACTCGATAACCGCCTTCGCCTTCGACCTGCACTTCGTCGATATCATTAGTATAAAGGTCGCGGATCGAGCGTTTGATCAGATTAGCTTCTTCGTAGATCAGCTCCGGCGCGATCGATTTAAAGGTCTGTTCACGAATGCTATCCCACAGGCGTAGCAAATATTCCAAGTCGCGCTTGATTTCGGCCTTGGACCGCTCCATCCCGGCCGTGCGCAGAATAACCGCCATGCCCTTGGGAACATCCAGATCGGAGAGTATTTCCTTCAGCCGCTTACGGTCTTGTGGATTGGTAATTTTGCGGCTGACCCCGCCACCGCGAACGGTATTCGGCATCAATACGCAATAACGGCCGGGCAAAGAAAGATAAGTGGTTAGCGCCGCACCCTTGGTCCCGCGCTCTTCCTTTGTCACCTGCACCAGCAAAATTTGCCGGCGCTTAATCACTTCTTGAATTTTATAGCTGCGCAACGGCCGGGGCCGGCGGCGCGCGATATCTTCAACCTCATCACCGCCCACGATATCGAGATTAACCGGCAGTTCATCCGGCTCACCAGCCGCTTCAGCGGCGGCTTCCGGCCCGGGTTCGTCGGACGGCGCTTCGTCGGACGGCGCTTCGTCGGGCGGAGCCGGATCGGACGGGCTTTCACCCGCCGGCCCGTCTTCGGATACGGAGTCCATCGGGATGGCTTCGGCCAGGGTCCGGGCCTCGATCGAGTCCCGTGGCTCATCTGCCGGCGCGCCATCATCTTGTGTCTCGTCAGCGCTTTCTAAGCGAGACGAGGGTTCTTCAGGGACTGATTCGGCGGTGGGGTCTTCCTCGTCCGATCCCCGGCTTGCCCCGGCTTCCCCGGCCACGGCGAGCGGCGTTGCGTCGCCGGACTCATGGCCGGTGTCGGACTCATGATGGTGGGGCGGCGGGAAATCGTCGTCCGCCTCCTCCGCTTCCTCCGCATAACGCTGCGCTTCGGCAAGTAATGCCTCGCGGTCTTCGACCGGGATGCGGTAATAGTCGGGGTGGATTTCAGAAAATGCTAAAAACCCATGGCGGTTGCCGCCATATTCGATGAACGCCGCTTGAAGCGACGGCTCGACCCGGGTCACCTTGGCAAGATAGATGTTGCCCTTGAGCTGCTTCTTGCTGGCGATCTCGAAATCGAGTTCTTCCAGTCTATTTCCGTTCACCACGACAACCCGGGTTTCTTCCGGCTGTGTGGCGTCGACAAGCATACGCTTTGCCATTAACGTCCCTCGCGACGCCGCCCTGCCTTCCCGCGCGACGTACGGGTAGCCGGCGCGTCTCCTTGTTGAGCGAAGCTTCCGAATACTGCCCCGACAGATCGTAAAACGGCGCTGATTAAGCAGCCAGAACGGGTCGAGAGGCAGCATCCAGAAGGGTCCGAGTTTGCGGCTCGAACCCGCTTCGAGGTTTCTCCGGTAAACCGCGTTGCTCCCGGGCGCCTTGTTCCGAAACCCGGCCGAAGGCAATTAAGCCAAGTCGGGTTCTCCTCGGTTCACGACGCCTTCCGTCCCCGATTAAGAGGACGGGCGGGACACGGTATGTCGCAAAGCACAAGATAGCCCCATGTGTCACCGCCGACAATGGCTTTATTGCTTGAAACGGCAATAAAGTGTGGTTTTCCGTCATTGCCGCTTCACAATGCGCCATTTGGTGAAAGCGGAAGGCCAGTGCTTGTTAAGCTGGCCCTCCGCTTTCGCGGGGGTGACGGGAAAAGGGCGAGGAATATTCACTTTCAGTGCGGATCAGGCTCTGCCGGGATCGCCAGCGGCACGCCTTCGGCGCCGGTATAGACCGCCAGCAAATGCACCGGCGGCAGACGGAAACAGCGAGACCGCTAAAAGCAGCCCCGCTATCGCCGGTTTCAGCAGGCGGATCATTCTAGCCCTTCGAACAGGGCGGTGGACAGGTAACGCTCGGCAAAGGATGGCAGAATCGCCACGATCATCTTGCCGGCGTTTTCCGGCCGGGCGCCGACTTCGAAGGCCGCAGCCAGAGCCGCACCGGAGGAAATGCCGCAGGGCAATCCTTCGATCCGTGCCGCCTTGCGTGCGGTGGCGAAGGCGCGTTCGTTGGAAATCCGCACCACCTCGTCGATGATTTTGGTATTCAGAATATCGGGCACGAAACCGGCGCCGATGCCCTGAATCTTGTGCGGCCCGGGCAGCCCGCCCGACAGCACGGGGCTGTCTTCCGGCTCGACCGCGATGGCGCGGAAGCCGGGCTTGCGAGACTTAAGCACGTCGGCGATGCCGGTCAGGGTGCCGCCGGTGCCGACGCCGCTGATCAGAATATCGACCGCGCCGGCGGTATCCTTCCAGATTTCCTCGGCGGTGGTCTTGCGGTGAATCTCGGGGTTGGCTGGATTCTTGAACTGTTGGGGCATGAAGGCGTTGGGCAGCTTGGCCAGCAATTCTTCGGCGCGGCGGATCGCGCCCTTCATGCCTTCGGCGGCCGGGGTCAACTCCAGCTCTGCACCCAGCAATTTCAGCATCTTGCGCCGTTCGACCGACATGCTTTCCGGCATGGTCAGAATCAGGCGATAGCCCTTGGCCGCCGCGACGAAGGCCAGCGCAATGCCGGTATTGCCCGAAGTCGGCTCGATCAGGGTGGTGCCGGGGCCGACCTTGCCCTCGCGCTCCGCCGCTTCGATCATGGCCAGACCAATCCGGTCCTTAACCGAAGCCAGCGGATTGAAGAACTCCAGCTTGCCCAGGATGTCGGCCCGGACGCCCAACTCGCGGGCCAGACGAGGCAGACGGACCAGCGGGGTCGCGCCGATGGTCTCGGTGATGCTGTCGTAGATTTTGCCGCGAAATTCCGGTGCCGAAGCTGACATGAAAACTCTCCACTTGTTTGTAGATTACGACGATCGGCGCAGGCAAACTACACTAACGCGGTTTTGGTAATGCCGCACCACAAGAAGGTCAAATGCTAAAATCGATGCGATCTCCGGTCTCGCTGGGAACTCCCGCCTGTCTGGCGCGCAGGCACAGATCCTCGATCGAGGTGTTGTCGAGCCGGCCCATGCAGTCTTCTTGTAATTCTTGCCACAAAGGTCGCACCACTTGATGCCCGAGCACCGAGCCGACCGACTCTTCCAAGGCGTCGGCGGCGTTTTCCATGGAGCGCACCACCCGGACGATCTCGCCGACCGTGATGCGTCGACGCTCGCGCGCCAGCCGATAGCCGCCCCGCGGCCCACGCACCCCGGCCAGGATATTTTCGCGCACCATCTGCTGAAGCACCTGTTCCAGATAGCGCTTCGGGATTCCCTGGCGGCGCGTGATTTCACCGCTTTGCACCGGCTCGTCGCCGGCGTTGTAAGCGATGTCGAGCACCGCCTCGATCGCGAACATCAGCTTTTTCGAGATGCGGAACATCAGCTTGCGCCCCGGCCGGGCCCGTGAGTGCCGGTGGAGCCGAAACCGCCGGCGCCGCGCCCGGTGTCGGCCAAGCCGGTGCAGGCGAGGGCGACGACATACGTCACCGGGGCCACGACCAGTTGCGCGATGCGTTGGCCGCGCTCGACGACAAAAGCCTGATCGGAGTGGTTGATCAGAATCACCCCGACCTCGCCCCGATAATCGGAATCGATGGTGCCGGGGCTGTTGAGCACGGTGATGCCGTGGTTCAGCGCCAAGCCGGAGCGGGGGCGGACCTGACCTTCAAAGCCGGGCGGCAGCGCGATCGTCAGTCCGGTCGGCACCAGCACGCGCGCGCCGGGCGCCAGCGTCACCGGCTTTCCCTCTGGGACCGCCGCCATCAGGTCGAGCCCGGCCGCGCCCGCGGTGGCATGAGCCGGCAACGGCAACCCGTCGGCATGCGGCAACTGCACCATCGGAACCTGTAGCGAAGAAGGCGGGAGGGTCATGGGGCGCCGGCTCCGGAAAAATGCTCGGCGATTGCGACCGCCAGTCGTTCGCCGATGGAAACCTTGCTCAGCTGCGGCCAGTCCTCGACGCTGATACCGTCCGTGCCGTGGCGTAGAATATGGACCGTATTGCGTGCGCCGCCAAAGGTACCGGTTCCGGTCCCGACATCATTGGCGATGATCCAGTCGCAGCCCTTGCGGGCCAGCTTAGCGCTGGCGTGCTCGATGATATCGCGGGTTTCGGCGGCAAAGCCGATCACCAGAGCCGGGCGGGCGGCGCCGGATCGCGAGAGCGACGCCAGAATGTCGGGGTTTTCGACCAATTCCAGCAGCGGCATCTCTCCCTTGTCTTTTTTCAGCTTGTGGCTTGCGGCTTCGCGCACCCGCCAATCGGCGACCGCGGCGGCACACACGGCGACATCGACCGGGAGCGAGGCCTGACAGGCCGCCAGCATTTGCACCGCGGTTTCAATGCGGACCATGGTCACGCCGGGCGGATCGGGTTCGGCGCTCGGGCCGGTGACCAGAGTGGTTTGCGCGCCCAGTCGGGCCAAGCCGCGGGCGATGGCGTGGCCCTGTCGTCCCGAAGAGCGGTTGGTGATGTAGCGCACCGGGTCGATCGGCTCGAGAGTGGGGCCGCTGGTGACCAGCGCCCGGCGGCCCGATAATGGTCGCGGTCCGCGCCCGAGCGTCGCCGCGTCGAAATAATGCGCAATGGCGGCAACGATTTCCTCGGGTTCCGCCATGCGGCCCAGCCCCGACTCGCCACAGGCCAGCTCGCCGGCATTTGGACCGACTCGGCGAATCCCGCGTCCGGTCAGTACGCCGATATTGGTTTGAGTCGCCGGATGCTCCCACATCGCGCCGTTCATCGACGGCGCCACCAGCACCGGCTTATCGGTCGCCAGCAATGCGGTCGAGGCCAAGTCATCGGCCAGTCCGGCCGCCATCTTGGCCAGCAGGTCGGCGGTTGCCGGGGCCACCACCACCAGATCCGCATTGCGCGACAGCCGGATATGTCCCATTTCCGACTCGTCGGTCAGCGAGAACAAATCCTGGTTGATTTTTTCTTCGCTGAGCGCAGCCACCGTCAACGGTGTCACGAATTGAGCCCCGGCCGCGGTTAGAATGCAGCGAACCGAGCAGTTCTGTTCCCGCAAACGCCGGATCAGCTCCAGGCTTTTATACGCGGCAATGCCACCCGCAATCACCAGCAGGATACGCTTACCGTCGAGGATGGGGAAATCGGACAAGGGACGGCCTTTTCTTCCACAATCGAACTGTGAAACCATATTATTGGACAAGCGCCATCGGTGCAAGCCGGTTCCAAACCGGCCTTCAGCCTTCCGCGACAAGGGAAACGGGGTGGCGCCCTTAGCCCCGCTCTTTCCCCCTTACCCCAGTGAATTCAGGAAATGCTCGGCACTGGTGCGGATGCCGGCGACCATGTCGGGGGACAGGCGTTCCATGTCACGATACCGCCGGTTCATCAACCGGTTACCCGCCAATTTGTCGCGGTTGACCAGCAAAAAATTCCAATACAGGAAATTCATCGGGCACGCGCGTTCACCCGAAAAGCTGGTGACATCGTAACTGCACCGGTCGCAAAAGGGAAAATGACGGTTCATATGATAGCCGCTGGCCAAATGCGGTTGCCCGGTAAAAAGCCCGCCATCGGCAAAGGTCACCAGACCATGGGCATGGGGCAAGTCCGCCCATTCGAAGGCGTCGGCATAGACGGCGCGTTGCCATTCACTGATTTCGCGCGGCGCAACTCCGGCCAGCAGGGCGAAGTTGCCGGTTATGCCCAGGCGTGAAACATGGTCGGTAAAGGCATGGCGCCGTCCGTGCTCGATCGCATGGTGCATGCAGGCCATCTCGGTCCCGCCCGACCAGTAAAAATCGGGGAGCGGTCCGTAAGCGTTAAAGTGGTTAAGATCGGCATAAGCGGGCATGCGCAGCCAATAAACGCCCCGATAGAACTCGCGCCAGCCCAACACCAACCGGATCACGGCTTCGGCTTTGCCGAGTGGTATCTGTCCTCGGCGATAGTCGGCCTCGATACGGACACAGACCGCGCGGGGATCAAGCAGACCGGTATTCAGGTAAAGCGCGATCACCGCCCAGCCCGCCCGGGCGTCGCCGGTGTCCTCCGTCTCGCTCGGGCCGTCGGTCAGCAATCGCGATCGGCAGTAATCAAACGCTCGCTCCGCCCCGGCCTGATCGACCGCGAACCAGAACGGCTCCAGATCACCGAAATGTTCCGAGAAGCGCCGCGCCACCAAATCAAGAACGGTGCGGGTAATCGTGTCCGGCTCCTCCCGTAGACCCGGCGGCACCAGGTCGGGCGTTCGGCGGGTCCGTGTGTGATAAACCCGGTGATGCCAGCGGTTGCCCTCGGGCGTTCCGTCCCGGCTCATCAGCAATCCGGTCCGCCGACGAAGCTCCCGGTAAAACGGGGCAAAGCGCAACGGCTTTTGAGGCCCGGCCCAGTCGGTGAATTCGGTGCGGCTACAAAAGAACCGGGTATCCTCGCGAAGCTCGACCGGTACGCCGCAGGTTGCCGACCAGCCGGCCACATCGCGGGCGACCCGATATTCACCGGGGCATGTAAGAACGATTCGCTCCGGCTGGTGGCGTTTTACCGCCCGCACCAGCTCGGTCCGCAGGCTGCCGCTGTTGTCGGAATCATCGAGTCGAACATAGTCGACATCGATTCCCCCATTTTCCAGTGATACGGCAAAATGGCGCATCGCCGAAAATTGAAAGGCAAGTTTCTTGCGATGGTGCCGGACAACCGTGGCTTCATCGAACACCTCGGCCATCAACACGACGTCGCTGGTGGCATCAATATCGGACAAGGCCGAAAGGCCACGACTCAATTGATCACCGGCGATGACCCGCAATATCCGACACGCCATCGCTTTCCCCTTCGGCCCATCAACACCGGAGACCGGTTCTGAGCGTCGGGCATAGTAAGCCAAGCACACCATTGGATACAACGGTCCAGCGGCGTCGGGTCATTGTAATTGATGGCAATATACTTTAGTATACAGCTCGTATAATTAATTAAAAAGTATTAGCCGCCATCCGGAGTTACAAAATCCGATGTATTGTCCGAATCAAGGCTCACCGGTTGATCTTTTGTTGTAAGGCTTTGAAACATCCGTGAGTTAATAACCAGATAAAGCTCGCCCCCGATCAATTTTAATACCTTTTCCGCATGATGCGGTAAAGGTATCTGCTGTCGTCGGCACAATAAAATTAAGCAGGCCGCAGTCTCGGCAGAGGTGAATTCGATGGTATCCGAAGCCGCATGGTCATCACCATAAACTTCCGCCACCAAAACCGGCGGCACGCCGGGGCGAACATAAACGTCATTAACCCCGCTGAAGTGCCGGTCCTTGTTAGACTGTCCGAACAATCGAACCGCCTCGAGCAGAGCTTCCGCCGAAAATCCGATCATGCGTAAATCGGTGATCATCGTTCTTCCGTCCTGTTGTGTCGGCCGTCCTGTTGTGTCGGCCGTCCTGTTGTGTCGGCCGTCCTGTTGTGTCGGCGGTCCCGGTGTGTCGGCGAGGTGCCGAACTTTCAGAGCTAAGCAGGTTCCATGTTCAGGCGGCCCAAGTCAAGCAATGCGCGTGGTTCCCGGCGCGGTGGTCTGGCGCTCGCCGCTCTGCTATGCTGCGCTATGGCAATACAACTCGACCTTCTGAACCGACCGGACGGACGCACTTCGATTCTCATGCCCTCCGGCTTCGTTCTCGACCTGCTGGCGCCGGACGCGACCGGACTGCCGATCACCGATATTGCGCAATGTTTGGCATCGCAGCCCCGGTGGGGTGGGGCGGTGCGGCCGTGGTACTCCGTTGCCGAACATTCGGTCATGGTCTCTCGCCTTGTGCCGCCGGCACAGGCTTACTCGGCGCTTATGCACGACAGCGAAGAATTCCTGGGAGACTGGCCTTCCCCGGTTAAGGTTATGTTGGACCGAGAATATGTCAAACAACGGCTGCGCCCGGTGAAGGACGCTCTGCGTCGCCGGTTCGGCTTTCAGGATGATGTTTCGATCATAAAGCATGTCGATCTGGTGTGCATGGCGACCGAATTGCGCGATTTGCTGCCGCCCGCCTGGATGGATTGGGGACACCTGCCGCCTCCGCACCCGGACAAAATTATTCCGGTCGGTCCCGAGCGAGCCTACACGCTATTCCTTGAGCGGTACGAGGAACTGAAGCACCGGGCAGCGCCGTTCGAACCGCCGCGGCCGCTCGGTAAGCGGGGCGGCACACGAAGCGGCAAGCGGCAACCGTCATAAACACGGGAGCGGGACGAATTCGACCGCCTTGACGAACCATATTTTAGATATTATGATCGATACAAGGGTCGAAATTCGGCGTAGTGTATACAGCCTGTTAAAGTGTATACAGTCTGTTAAAGTGTATACAGTCTGTTAACATGGCCCGTTCTGGAGGACAACCATGTCGATTAGCATCGGATCCGGGCAAGCTTCGGTACAGTTTTTACAGACCGGGGCGAACGGAAGCGCGCAAAGCCTTCAGGCGTTGCGTGATAATCAACAGCAAGCGGCGGACAGTATGTTGCGGCGCGTTACAAAGAATACCAGCACGATTCAGGAAAATGCCGTGACGGCCTTTCGTGAACAGGGTAAGCGCGGCGCTGCAATAGACTTGAGCGTTTGATTTGTTGTACGGCCCGTTACCGAATTTAAGCGCTTCTGAACTGAAAGCTTGTGAAAACTGAAGCGGCGGCGCTTTCCGTGTCGCCGCTTTCAGCTGTAAACGAGCATTTCAGCGCGCCGCGTAATGCGGCCCGACCTTTCGGGCACCAACGCCCCCGGCATTTTGAACGTGCCACCATTCACCGATCAGGGCTCCGGAGGCAACCCCGGCCAAGGTCCAGGCAACCCCGCCGAATGCGGTATAGAGAACGATAGCGCCGCCGAAGACGCCGACCGCTATAGCCACCGCCTGATCGTTGGTTAAGCGTAACGAAGATGACGCGCGTTCCAGAGTGGGCAGCGGCCCCATTTGTTGAGCAAACCCGGTTAGGGGCAATAACGCCACAAGAACCGCAAATACCAGTCTTCGCATTCTCCGTGCTCCCTTTCCCGATTCTTCGGTCGGTTTCTTGACGGCGCCGTTTCGCACATCGAAACGGACACCCGATCAAGCCCTGGGGAGACATCATTCTCCCGGCTTCAAGAAGAGTCAAACAGCTCCGACCAATATTTTACGATACTGACAGAAAGGACACGGCCGACTGAACCCTGATCTATTCCCGGGCCTGTTCGCGGCCAAGCACCACCATAAGTTCCCGCCATTCCCGCGGAC
>JBAWVF010000072.1:0-17158 GCA_037147415.1 Rhodospirillaceae bacterium
GACTTTGGCCACCTCGCTCTCTCAGCCAATGTTGATTGGTTTTCAGGCTCTGAGCATGAGCAACCCGACGAAGCTGGAGTTGGCGGAACGCGCCCGGATCGATGCCGCCATCAAGGCTTTGGCCGGGTCCGGGGCCACCGACCCGATGGAAATCATCGCTCGGGTCAGCGATGACCTGGGAAAATCACAGCAAAAGATCCTGGCCGGTCTCGATCGGGTCGGTATCCCGCGCCCGGTCCCGAAATTCTACCGCGCGCCCGTCTCGACCGAGCCCGGTCCGACCGACGCGGAGCATCGCGCGTGGCTCGCCCGGGTCCGCGCCGCCGAACGCCGGCAACCGGTCTGGGTTCCGCGCCGCGCCAGTTGTTGAGCCGGCCCCACCCGAACTTAAGAGGACACCATGATCACATACTATCTCAAATACCCGATTTGGCGCTTCTTGCTGTGGGCGGGAGAGGCCACCATCACGGCGACCCATACGGCGTGGCGCGTCAATGCCGGCGTCAAAGACTGGCTGGACCGGCGCATCGCCGCGGTCAATGACCGGGGTTACGCCCTTCAGGAAATGGCCCTGCGCTTTTACCCGGATGAATATTGATGAGCTACACCGCACCCGCGGTCCTGGCCCTCCATGCAAGGCGCTATGGCCCGGCCCTGCTGGCCTGTCCGATCGAATGTTTGCGTGCGGTGTGGCTGGCGCATGCCGGTTGGGCACGGATGTCGGATACGCTCAGTCGGGACGGGGCGGACTATGGGCGCGCGATCTATCACCTCGATCAAACCGGGGCTGAGCCGGCGCTCTTGACTCAGACCCGCGGTAGCCCCCCGGTTCCGTTGGCGGCGGGCGCCGAATTTTGGGCGGCACTGGCGGCAGCGCGGGAGGTCGACGGGAACGCCGCGCCTCCGGCGCCAGCCGCACCGCCGGTTCCGTCGGCGCCGGTCCCGACCGGGCGTGCGCCGGCAAAGCGCGCCCGTCCGGGCGATGACAAACAACTCTCCCTGTTTTGAGGTTAAAAATGAAAGCCCTCAGCATCCGTCAGCCCTGGTGCCATCGCATCCTCAACGATGGCAAGGATGTCGAGAACCGAAACTGGTATACGAATTTTCGCGGACCGGTACTGATTTATGCCTCAAAAAACTTCGACCTCGAACACAAAGATATCGTCATTCAGCTGGGCTGTCCGCTCGGCGCCATCGTCGGCATGGTCCCCATCACGGACTGCGTTACGTCCCATCCAAGCAGATGGTTCTTCGGGAAATACGGCTTCGTGCTGGGTAATCCCGTCGCACTCTCGACCCCCGTGCCCTGTAGGGGCGCACTCAAATTTTTCGACGTGCCGCCCACGGTCGAGCACGCGGTTGCATACCAGTTAGGCTTGTTCCACCACGAAATTTCTATTTTTTTTGAGGGCGGTCATGGACCATAGCGCGGAGCGGAGTGTGGAAGCGATGACTGAACCTCTCGTATTAACAGTTGATCAAGTCGCGGCCATTCTCCAAGTCGACACCGCAACGGTGGATAAGCTGGCACGACGCGGCAAACTGGCAAAAATACGGATGTGTGGGAACTTGCGCTTCCGGCGCGTCGACGTTGAAGAGTATATCGCACGGAGCGTGAAGCCATGCCGAGAAAGCGTAGCGATCTCCCCTGGCTCGGTCGAGAGTCCGGCCGACCAAATTGGTTCATCTACTGGTACGACCCCGACTCCGGAAAAGTCGCCCGCCGCTCAACGGGCACAAGAGATGATCGAGAAGCTCACGCGCAGCTCGGCCGCTTCATTACCGAACGAGCGGAAGCCCCGGCCGAAAGTCCAAAGCCAGAGCCTGAACGGCGTCGTGTTGCCCTTCGCGCCGATGACTGCCGCGTAGAGGATGTCATATCCTGGTATCTGACCGACCGGGCGCCGTCATTAAGCGGTCAGGGGCCGGCGACAGCCGGATACAACGCGAAGGCGTTACTCTCACAACTCGTTGGCGTGAGAGTATCCGACCTGACGCCGGCCGTGCTGACGGCCTATGAGAAAACCCAGGGTATGAAGCGCGCGACGATCCGACGTGAGTTGTCGGTGTTGGCTGCGGCAGTGGTTGACGCGACCGAATCGGGGCGGCTTGTTGGCGCACCTCCGATCAAGCTCCCGCCTGCCCCGCCGGGGAGAACACGCCATTTGAATGAATCAGAGATCGGCCGATTGTTGGCGGAATGCCGAGACGATCACTTGCGGCTGTTCGTCATGCTGGCCCTGAACACGGGCGCCCGCCGAGCTGCCATCCTGGATTTGACTTGGCCTCAGATCGATTTCACCACCGGTGTGATCGATCTTAACCCTCCGGGGCGGGCACAGACGCAAAAGAAGCGCCCCAAGGTGCCAATGTCACCGCAACTGGGCGACGCGCTAAGAAACGCACAGGAAACCGCTGATTCGCTCTATGTCGTGAACTGGCACGGCCAACCGATTTTGAGCATTAAGAAGGCGCTCAGCGCCGCAGCGTTTCGGGCCGGGATTGCCGGAGTGTCGGCGCACGTGCTGCGCCATATCGCCGGTACTTTGCTTGCCAAGGCCGGGGTTCCGCTATGGATGATCGGTCAACTGCTCGGGCAGTCACAGATCGAAACAACCGCACGCTACGCGCATTTCTGCCCGGAGTTCGGAAAAGAAGCTGTGGCGATATTGGGGCGGGTGACGGGGTGATTTGTGATTCCTATGCGATTTACAACCCTGCGTTTAATTCACAGGATTTCGCCCTATGCTCTCACACGATAGTAGCGCTCTCAAAAAATGTGGAGTTATGTCTACGACATATAAGAGGAAAAGGATGGTGGGCGCGACAGGGATTGAACCTGTGACCCCTACGATGTCAACGTAGTGCTCTCCCGCTGAGCTACGCGCCCATCCCGATCCCCCCGGCCCTTGATCTCCGCGGGTGGCGGGGATGTAGCATCATCTTTCACGGCTGACAACCCCTAAAGCGAGCTTGGCGTCACCCTTTTGTGCGGCGTGCCGTTGCAACGCCCGATATAGCTGATTTCAGCCGTTTACACAGAGTTTCCAAAACGTAAAGACGGGCATGATGCTTGCTGTTAGCCGGAACCAAAGTCCATGGCGCCAAAGTGGTGCTGGTGCGCTCAATCATGTCATTGACGGCGACCTCATAGGCGCCCCACTTATCGCGATTTCGCCAATCCTCTTCGGTTAACTTCCAGCTTTTATAGGGAATACTGGCGCGCTGTTCAAAACGGCGCATTTGTTCATCAGCCGTAATGTGAAGCCAGTATTTGACCAGAACAATGCCATGTTCGGCCAGTTGTTGCTCGAAACTGTTGATTTCGCTGTAACCCCGGCGCCATTCTTGTTCTGCCGCCAGATTCTCAACCCGTTCAACCAAAACGCGGCCGTACCAGCTGCGATCGAACAGAGTGATTCGGCCGGCGCGAGACAAATGCCGCCAGAAGCGCCATAGATAGTGTCGAGCACGCTCCTCGTCGGTCGGGGCGGCGATTGGCAGAACACGATAGTCGCGGGCATCCAGCGCTCCTGTAATGCGCCGGATCGCGCCGCCTTTGCCGGCGGCATCCCAGCCCTCGAACACCGCAACCGTTGAAATCCCGAGCGACTTAGCCTCACGATAGAGATTGGCCAAGCGTGCGGTCAGGCGCAGTATTTCGGCATCGTAGTGCTCCTTGGGGCAGAGAACGCTCATGTCAAGAGTGTCGAGAACCGAAGGTTGAGTAATCCGGACCTGACCGGGGGCAATTGGGGTGGGCCGATCGGATGCACGCAGTAAAGCGCGCGCTTCACGCAGAGCAAATCGTTGTTCGAGATGACGGTTGGCGGCATCCCGAAACGCGGTTAGCACCGCCAATTCACGGTAGCGCCTGTCCTCGCCTTCAATGATTGTCCATTGTGCGCTGGCCGATCCGGTGCGGGTAATCGCACGCTCAGCCGCTGTAATAAAGCGGTCATACATTTTATAGTGCTGCCAGTCGATGTCACTGACCCGCCAGCTTTCATCCGGGTCTTTAGAAAGGCGTTTGAGTTGACGCTTTTGAGCATCCTTGCTAAGATGAAGCCAGAACTTAAGAATAAGGGCGCCATCATCGGCAAGCGCGGTCTCGAAATCGACGATCCGATCAAGCCGACGGGATAATTCATTCTCGCCGATACGTTTATAGGCATGATCAAGTACCGGAGCCGAGTACCAGGAGCGCAAAAACAGCCCGATTCTGCCACGCGGGGGTAAATCGCGCCAATAGCGCCAGAACTCGGGCCGTTCGGATTCTTCGTCCGATGGAACACTATAGGCCCTGGATTCAATCCAGCGCGGATCCATCCATTCATTGAGCAAATTGATGGTCTGGTTTTTTCCGGCGCCATCGACACCACCGAACACGATGATGGTCGGAAAGTCAGCCGCCCGTAATCGTTGTTGCAGCTCCAGTATTTCAATGCGCAAAGCCGGTGCGACCTGATCGAATTCTTCTTTGGAGACCTTGCGTCCCAGCTCAGCGGTTCTGAACATGTGTCCTCGCGGTGGCGATGCGCTTCCCTTTGCGCCTGATCCGGTATTCTGTGACCGGAGGGCTCGGGGAGTCAAGCCGTGGTTTTGTAGCTGCCTATTGGTTCCGCGTGGCATGATAGGATAAACGTAAAAGGCAGAAAAGCCGGGGCTTAATAATTCATGCCCCGACATTGCATAGCAAAATATAAGATTACATGAGGCTGTTACTGTGTGAAGCCATTCTTTTTTGCTTCTTCTAGAAGGACTTCTAGCGCCTGAATTTTTCGTCTTTCGGTTATGTAATCTTCCAACGCTTCGAAGGCAAACACAAATGAATCTTCACAAACATCGCCATATCGAAGCAGGTACAAAATATGGGCTCGCTGCTTGCGATTTAGTTCTCGGCTACTGACTTCTAAAAAATTTAGGCCAACAAATATTGCAAAGTCCTCATTAATTGTTAAATGTGTTTCCTTTATGTCAGCAATCTCATTGATGTTAACCGGGCGAAGGTGGGCCAGCCACATCGCTGTCAGTGCGGCTCTTTTTGCGGGTGCAGCATATCGATGTTATGTCGTTTCTTGTAGTGTTCCAGGCGTGTAAAATACTGTATCACTACGTTAAATAGAGTTTCCCATGACATATGGAAATCGCAGGTGCTGAATCCAACTGATGGTGGATTAGCTATTATTGCATCACAAAAAACATACCAAAGGTTAATTAGCAGTTCAAAACGGCCATTAACCTTTGCTTTCAATGTTGGATCAAGCCGTGATTCTGCAAACAGCAGATCACCAATGACCCTGTCAGTAGGGCCTCCTAAATGTCCATTATGGGGCATGTTGTATACTCAGTAGATTATGATTATCAGAAATGGTACAAGATCATGTCAAAATATTCGAAGACGCATCTGTTTCGTCAATGTGATCGTCACCTGACATAAAGTGCTTAACATATTCAGCGGCATTGATGGCCGATTTTTCTAAAATACGAGTTGAATTAATTTCGTCAGCCTTGTTCGGGACGTGCATAAAGGCAATGTTTCGAGTAGCCCGATTGTCAGTAACTCTTGCAACGATGTTTTTTGCACTTTCGCGCATGGTGGGACATTTAGATGTTGATAATATTGTTGACATTTTTTGCTTCCTTTGCTTGGTTTGTGATACCTAACGTGGCGCTTACATCAGTATTAAAATGAAAGTCTTAACATCTTATCGAGCGGCTCCGGGCAGGTACGGTAGCTTACTTTTAGGCATAATATGTATCTGCAATGTCTTACTCCCTCCTATACCGAGGGCCTTTGATGCTGACCCAGTTCAAAGGCCATCCGTTCTCATGCCGGCAAAGCGGGCTTCCATGACGGCAATCAGGGCGCGGGTTGCGGTGGCGACAGCGGGATAGTGGGCCAGTGCGGCGGCCAAGTCGCCGGAACGGCCGATAACTTCCAACTCGATGGCCAGATGCATCACGCCGGTGGCGCCGAAGCTGCCGGCGGTGCTCGACAAATCGTGAGCCTCCGACGTCAGCTTACGCAAATCCCGGGTTTGAGCCGCCGTGTCGAGCCTGGTAATCCGGTTAGCAATATCATTGAGAAAACAGGTTACGATGGCTCGTAACTCGGTTGGCCGAACTGAAGACAGTAATTCGTTAAGCTGATCTTCGTCAATTTCAACTTTAATCTCAGGAATATGGCGAGCAACCGTATCCAATAGTTCTACACGATTGACCGGTTTGGCAACATAGTCATTCATGCCGGCGGCTAGACAATCGGTCCGGGCTTGGCTCATGGCGTGGGCGGTCATGGCGATAATCGGCACCCGGCCCCGGGTTCCCGGCAACTGCCGAATTTGAAGCGTCGCCTCGATGCCGTCCATCAACGGCATTTGAACATCCATCAGGATCGCGGCATAGTCCTCGGATGCAGCGGCTTCGAGCGCGGCGGCGCCGTCTTCGACCACATCGACGCGATAATTGGCTTGGTGCAGCAAGGTCACGGCGAAAAGCTGGTTGGTCCGGTTATCCTCGGCCAGCAGCAAGCGCGGGCCGGTTCCGGGCGGCGTTACCTCCGGCGGCTCTTCATTTTCGGATACGGTCGCTATTGTGGCTATGGTGGGTTCCATGGTTGAGGCCGTGCAGGGCAGGGGGAGACCGTCAGCGGGTGGAGTGGTCGCGGCGGTTGCCTCGAACAACTTGCCGAGACAAAGAATGAGGGCGGTGTTGCGGACCGGTTTAACAAGAAAAGCGGCGCGGCACGGGCTAAGGCAGGCCTCGCACGGTCCGGTCCCGCGTCCGTTGATGCTGGTCACCACGCGGAGCAGGGCCGTGGCGGGGTGCGAGCGCAGCTGAGTGATCAACGGGTGGTCAGGGGTCAGCGGTTCGGATTCATCGACAACGACCAAGTCGAAATCAAAGGCTCGAGCCGGCGTTGCGGCGGCTTCAGTCACCACCATCCCGATTGCCGAAAGATGACGGGTCAGCAAATGCCGACGCAAGGGGTGCGGGTCGAGCACGAGCGCCTGCCGACCGGCCAGGAACCCGGGCAGTTCAGTGTTAGCTGCGTCCGGTTGGCCGGCGAATCTGAGCGGCACCGTGACCCGGAACCGGCTGCCTTCACCGGGGCGGCTGTCGACCTCGATCATACCGCCCATCAACAGGGCCAGTTGGCGGGTGATGGCCAGCCCTAACCCGGTCCCGCCATAACGCCGGGTAATCGAACCGTCGACCTGCACGAATTTACCGAACAGCTTTTCCAGCGCCTCTTCGGGAATGCCGATGCCGCTGTCGCTGACCGCCAGAGAGAGCCCGCGGGCCTCGTTTCCGGTTCTGCTGGCGGCGATCTCAATTATAACCTGTCCGCGTTCGGTGAATTTGACGGCGTTGGCGGTCAGATTGACGAGAATTTGACGGAGCCGAGTCGGGTCGCCGATCACAGGCCAAGACAATTCGGGAGACACGAAAAACCCAATCTCTATACCCTTTTCCCGAGCACTTGGTGTCAGCAGATCGACGACGCCTTCAACCAGTCCACCGATATCAACCGGGACGGCTTCGATTTCCATGCGTCCGGCCTCCAGTTTGGAGATATCAAGTATATCGTTGATAATAGTTAGCAACGCCGTTGCAGAAGATATTACGGACCGGGCAAACTGATGCTGGCGTTGATTCAGCGGTGTATCCAGTAACAGTTCAGTCATGCCGATAATGCCGTTCATCGGTGTTCGAATTTCATGGCTCATAGCGGCAAGAAATTCAGATTTAGTGCGGGCGGCAGCCTCGGCCTCGGTTTTTGCGCGGTGTAATGCCGCCTCCTGCTGCTTCTTATCTTCAATATTGGTTATCGTTCCAACAATGCGATAGGGGCGGCCCTCCGGGTCTTTGACGGCCTTGCCCTTGGCTTCAACCCATATATAGTTGCCTTGTTTGTGACGCAAACGGTGGGGATGGACATAAAGCTCTGTTTTGCCGTCAATATGGTCCTGAATGCGGCGATAGGCCTCCATAAGATCGTCGGGGTGGATGTGGTCGGTCCAGGTGGTGGCGGTGAACGCCAATTCCTGACTGTCATAGCCGAGAATGCGAAACCACACCGGCGAGAAATAAATCGAGTCGGTGCGTAAATCCCAATCCCAAATGCCATCATTGGTGCCCGAAACCGCCAAGTCGAAGCGTTCGCGCGAACGGTCGAGGTCTTCGGCCTGCCGGGCCAATTGCTCCTGTGCCGCTTGCAATTCGATTTCATAGTGCTTGCGGGCGGTGATGTCGGTGCGAATGCCGACAATACCGCCGTCACGAGTCGGGCGGTCGCTGACCAACAGCCAGCGCCCGTCCCCCAATCGTTGCTCGACCGGACGTTTGCCCGGGGCCTTGGTGCTTGCGCGCGGATCACCCGATTCCTCCAGGCTGCGGCCGGCGGTACGGCGTCGGGCCAAGCGTTGCTCCACCCATTCTTCGACTCGCCCGGTTGTATCGGCGAATTGGCCGCGTTCTGCCGCAATGCGCAGAATATCCTCAAAACGAGCCCCAGGAACCAGAAGATCGTAAGCAAGAAAATAGAGTTGCCGGTACTTTTCATTACAAAGCACCAGCCGGTCATCAGCATCATAAAGAGCGAAGCCTTCCGATATCGCTTCGATAGCGTCCCGTAGAAGCTGACGACTGCGGGATTCTTCATCTTCTATCAGTTTACGCTGTGTAATATCGGTTACCATCGCCAACATGCCGGCGTAGGCACCGCTCTCATCGGCTAACGGGACGGTTGAGACCAGGGTCCATAGCTCGCGGCCGTCTTTGCGACGGAATCGAAAGTCATAGCGTTCGGCGATGCCGAGCCGACGGCGGGCCAGGGCGCGAGCGGCGTCGATTCGGCCGTCTTCATCAACGAATTCAAAAAGATGGCGGCCGGTCATCTCGGCAGGAGTGTAGCCGAGCATATCGGCCATGCAACGATTAGCAAATCCGGTGCGGCCATCGCTGTCAAGTATCCATATGCCTTCAAGGGCGGTATCAACAAGGGTGCGATAGCGATATTCAACCGCACGCAGATGTGTTTCCAGGCGCTTCGTGTCGTTAACGGCTCGTAAGATGACAATTGTACAGGGCTCATCATTATAGTGTGCCGGGCCGGCGGTCGCCTCCAGATCGATCGGGGTGCCGTCCCGCCGTATCCCTTGAACTTCCCGGCGCAGCGGGGGCGAGTCGGGGATCAGGCGACTGATCGGGCTGCCGATCATCTCGCCGGCCGATAGTTCGAACAAGCGCAGCGCCGCGCCATTGGCGTCGCGAATCACGTCGTCCCGGTCAAGGGTAAGGATGGCATCGGATGTGAGGTCGAGAATCGCATGAAAACGGTTATCCTCGGCGGCGACCGTACTTTCCGGACTCTCGAGAGTGCAGGGGGTTAGCATTTTGCCTCGGCGATGCGCAGGTTACCCCGGATGACAACCCGGTTCATGCAGGGTACACGACCCGGGCCGGAAACGGAAAGCTGACGAAATTGTGCGGTGCAAAAGGTTTCATTCCCTTTGCTGCGAAATTGCTCCATACTGCACTTGCTTCGGCAGCCGGCCGGACCGAAGTGTTTTTTGTGTAATGTTGCCCTGCGGCCATTGCTGTTGCTGCGGCGCGTGATATAAGCGCAGAGACGGTACAGGTGGTGTGACAACGGTAAGAGAGTGAACTTTGGCCCTCGATGCTTCAGTAATGATCCTTAACGGCCCTAATCTGAACATGCTGGGCGTGCGTGAGCCGGCGATCTACGGGTCGCAGACACTTGCGGATTTAGAGGCGGCGTGTCGTGAGCGGGCTGATGTCCTTGGTATCGGCATTGACTTTCGGCAATCCAACAGCGAAGGTGAACTGGTAACCTGGATACAGCAGGCGCGGGCGGAGAGTGACGGTATAATCATTAATGCCGGCGCTTATACCCACACCTCGATTGCGATACTGGATGCTCTGACGCTTGCTGAATTGCCGGTTATCGAAGTTCATCTTTCTAATATTTTCAGGCGCGAGTCGTTTCGGCACCAGTCTTATGTTTCCATGGTCGCACACGGTGTCATCTGCGGCCTCGGCGTAAACGGATATCTGCTGGCGCTCGATGCCATGTCATCGATTCTCGATCGGGTTTAGGCAACAGGGTTTGAGGATGGCGAGTTTCGACATAGACGGCGAACTGGTCCGCAAGCTAGCGGATCTGTTGCGCGAAACCGGGTTGAATGAAATGGAATACGCGGAGGGGGATCGGCGCATTCGCGTCACCCGTCAATCCGCGATTTCGGCCGTAAATGTCGGGGGACCGATCATGTCGGCCCCGGCACCTCTGGCCGTGCCGTCCGGCGGGTCGAGACCGGCCGGCGGTGGATCGGCGGTGCCGCCGGGTGCGGTCACCTCACCGATGGTGGGAACGGCCTATGTGGCCGCGGAGCCGGGTGGGCCGCCATTTGTCCGGCCGGGTGAAGCGGTTAAAGTCGGACAGACCGTCATGATCATCGAAGCGATGAAAGTGATGAACCCGATCAAGGCGCCGCGTAGCGGCACCGTTGCTCAGGTGCTGGTGTCCGATGCTCAGCCGGTTGAATTCGGCGAAGTCCTTTTGATCATAGAGTAATTGGTCGGCCCCATGACCGCTGGCATGTTCGAAAAGGTGCTCATCGCGAATCGCGGCGAAATCGCGCTGCGCATTCATCGCGCTTGCCGCGAGATGGGAATCCATACAGTTGCGGTGCATTCCACCGCCGACGCCGATGCCATGCATGTTCGGCTTGCCGACGAAAGCGTGTGCATCGGGCCGCCTTCGGCGCGAGATAGCTATCTCAACATTCCGGCGATTCTGTCGGCGGCAACCATAACCGGTGCCGACGCCATCCATCCCGGCATCGGATTCATGTCCGAAAATGCTCAGTTCGCCGAAATGGTCGAAGAGCATGGCTTTACCTTTATCGGTCCGACGCCGGAACATATCCGGATGATGGGCGATAAGGTCATCGCTAAAAAGACCGTGATGGACCTGGGATTGCCGGTGGTGCCGGGCTCCGACGGCCCGGTCAACTCGGTTGAAGAAGCCGAAGAGGTTGCCCGTCAGGTCGGCTATCCGATTCTGATCAAGGCGGCTGCGGGCGGCGGTGGCCGCGGCATGAAAGTGGCGCGCAATCCCGAGTCGCTGCGCGAGGCTTTCCAGTTGGCCAAAGGTGAGGCGCGGGCCGCTTTCGGTAACGACGAAGTTTATATGGAGCGGTATCTGGCTAAACCGCGCCACATTGAAATTCAGTTGCTGGCTGATATGCACGGTAACGTCGTTCATTTCGGCGAGCGTGATTGTTCGGTTCAGCGCCGCCATCAAAAAGTCATCGAGGAAGCGCCATCTCCTGCGCTTAACGCCGCACAGCGTGAATATATCGGTGAATTGGCGGCTCGCACCGCGAGGGGCTTCGGCTATCGCGGCGTCGGGACCATGGAGTTCCTGTTCGAAGACGGGCAGTTTTACTTCATCGAGATGAACACCCGGCTGCAAGTCGAGCACACGATTTCTGAAATGATCACCGGTATTGATTTGGTGCGTGAGCAGATTCGAGTCGCGACCGGCGCCCCGCTTGGTTATGGTCAAAGCGACGTCCGGATTCAGGGGCATTCGATCGAGTGCCGAATTAATGCGGAGCATTCGGAAACCTTTACTCCCTCGCCGGGTCGGATCGAGGGCTATCACGCGCCGGGTGGTTTGGGGGTGCGGGTTGATAGTGCGCTGTATGATGGTTATCGCGTGCCGTCCCATTATGATAGTTTGATCGCTAAGCTTGTGGTTCACGGCAGTTCACGCAATGAATGTTTAATGCGCCTGCGTCGCGCGCTTGAGGAGTTTGTGATCGGAGGAATCGAGACCACAATTCCTTTACACAATCGCCTGATCATTCAGCGTGATTTCATTAATGGCGATTACGATATCCACTGGTTGGAGAGTTTGCTCAACGGCAAGCGGTTGTAATCCGGGAATATCCATTATGGATTATCAGCAACCCACTGATAGCAGATTATCGAATCTTCTTGGCCTGTGGCGTGAGAAGTGTGGTGATTCGGGGTTGCCTGATCGGACTTGCTTCACTCCTGAAGTTCTTCGGTCATGGCTCGGTAGTCTTGCCTTGATTGATGTTGCCGATGGACAATATCGGTATCGACTTTACGGTAGTAATTTCGTTTATCGTTTCGGCATTGAGATGACCGGCCGTGTTGTCGATGATTTGCCGCGCGAGCAGGCCTCTGCGGTTCGTCGCGATTATGACACTGTGGTTAGAACACGGCAGCCCTTAATCCGGCTCTATACCGGTGGTTTTGACATTATCGACCTCAATCGTCGTATCGGCACCAAACGAGTCGAGACCTGGGAGCGGCTTGTTTTGCCGTTGTCCTGTAGTAGCCGCGAAGTTGATATGCTGCTGGTGGCGGCGTATGAATTGAGCGCTCAAATCATGGATGCCTCGGGCATGACGAGCGGATTCGGGCCAGCCCCGATCTGATTTGCCCCGGCCCTTTCGAAAAGTAGACTTGGTATAGAGCCGGTTGCGAAGGCGGGTTCACCCTGAAGCGTGACCCCGCCTTAATCCTTTTCCCCGATAATGTTCAGGCGACCGACGGCGCTTCGGCCGAACAATCGTGGCGACGTTTCGGCTTCAATAGTTGCCCCCGGCTGGTTAAACTCGCCACGGGTAACGGCGCGGGCAAGATAGACCAACTTGAAGTGCGGGTGAGCATCGTCGATATCCAACACGGCTTGAAAGCGGCTGTTACGAAACTCGAAATAGCGGACCGCGCTTAGTTCTCCTAACCAGGATAACGCGCCAAGCTGAGGGCTGTTGGCCAATCGCACATTTTCAATTTCCAGACCGGCGGCGACGTTATCGACAACCAAGACATGCTGCCGACCCGGTGCCAAGCTGCTCCCCTCCAGAATAACGACCAAGAGTTGATTGTGGTGGATCGATTCGAGATTGACCGGTTTGCCGTTCATATCGAACAGGGTGCGATTGATGCTCAGACCGTTTTCCGCTTTTGGCAGAGACCCCGCCGGCAGCCCGGACAGGCTTACCGTCAGGTTCAGCGGGCCGGGGCCGGGATTACGAAGCTGTGGCAGCGAATTAAGACCGAAGCGGCGGGAAACCACGCGCGGGGCTTCAAGAATATGATCATTCTCGGCAACCCGGACCGGAGGAAGTACGGCGTGGTCGGTGATGGCGCGCGCCGCCAGGGTCAGCGCAGCCGTTTCGGAGTCGGAGAACTGTATTTCGGGTGCGGGGATAGCCGCGGTCAGACGTGTTGCCAGAGCAGCCAGCCGTTCATTGCCGGCAATATTGTTTTCCGCACCGAGCACGATTAAACCGGCAAGCTCATTTAAGCTTTGGCTGTTCGTGTTTTGGTGAATAAGTGCTTCAGTCACTTTATCGTAATGTTCAGCCGCAGTTTTGTTGTCACCTAGAAGGGCTAGCGCAGCCGCAAGTTGAGCTTGAGCCAAAGCCGAAGGCAGTTTTGCGCCATAGGTCTCCAATCCGTAATGAACCGCGCCGATGTCGATCAGCTTCGCCCGCGCAAGCACATAGGTGGTTCGGGCGCGGCCGGGCAGATCGCTATCTTCAAACCAGCCATTGTCGAGCATGCGCTTCAGCCAGTCCCTGGCTAGCGACAGGGTGTTGCCGGGTATGCGGAAACCGGCATCGGCAGCACGGTCAAGAACTTCGACAATGAGCGGCGTAATCCAAGGGTCAGCTTCATCTTTCGACGACCATCGGGCAAAGGCGCCATCAGTACGCTGCAGACTATACAACCGGTCGAGTCCGGTATTGATCCGCTTGCGCACTCCGTCGGTACTGTCCAGTCCCAGTGAAACCAGTGTTTCACCTCCGGCCAGCAATTGCAGTACGCTATAGGCAACTCTATCGCCGCCACCGCTCATGGGCCGGTCAATCGTCAGGGCTAAACCGGGCAAATCGGCGAAGGGCAGGGGGCTGAGAGCAACCACGCCCGTAACCGACTCGGGATGAAGGTCTTTGAACAGTTCGGGCGGGACCGCAACGGTTTCACCGGCAGCCAGGGTGGAGGCTTGATGGCGGCGAATCAGAGTATCCGCGGCACGGACCCGGACAGACCGGCTGCGCAGCAAGTGAAAGCCGTCCGGACCGGTGATCTCGAGCCGGACGCTGCCGGCACCGGGCAGACCGGCTTCAAGCCGGCGTGTGCTGCCGACGCGTTTTCCGCGTTTGAGTGAAAAGCTAAATTGACTATCCGCCAGCGACAGACCGCCTTCGGTGGTCAGGGCGACTCGATAGTCACCGGGGGCACCCGTAATATTCGACAAGGCAACGGTTATATCCGCTCGATCGCCGGACGTGAGAAACCGGGGTGTGGTAAACTCGGCAATCACCCGATCATGCACGGACACCGTGGTTTCAGCATGACCGAGCCGCGTGGTGGACCAGGCCACGGCCGACAGACGAAGGCGGCCGTCGAAATCGGGCAAAGTCAGGGGGATCGTCGCGGTTCCGTCGGTGCCGACCCGGACGATGCCCGAGAACAGCGACACAACCGGCTGATCACGCTCGGGCAGACTGACGACCTGACGGAGCCGCCGCTTTTCCGGCCCGGTCGCTCGGGTTGCCGGAGCATCGGTGCCGCTCGGATCCAGCAAGCGGCCGTAGACGTCGCGCAATTCGACGCCAAGGCGGCGCTGACCGAGATAAAAGGCCACCGGGTCGGGCGAGGTCTGATCGGTTAACTGAAGTACGGTTTCATCAACCGCCGATATTGTGACAAAGGCGTCGGTGCCGGGCGGCAACGGCGTGCCACCGGATTCGGTGACGCTGACTTTTACGGGCAACGCCTGTCGCGGTTCGAATGTCGTCGGTGTGTTCAGTTTAACCTCAAGCGTGTGCGGTGCCGGGTCAACCGCCAACCAGCCGACTCCGATCGCTCGTTTGGGATTGCTCCTGTGTGCCGGATCAACCGCGGCATAGGCGGTGGCGATAATGGTCACGCCGGCGGTCCAGGACGGATCAACCGGTATATCGAGAAATGCACCGGTCGCCGGTACCTTGCGACTGAAAGTTTTGCGTACGGCCCGATCGGCAACGGCAATGAGAACTTCACTATCATAGGGTGGCCGCACATAGACTTTTGCGACATCTCCTCCGTGGTAGCGGGGCAGCATCACCGAAACCTCGACCTTATCCGGTCGATTGCCCGTGGTCGGGGTAACCCACCAGCCGGCGGCAAAGCGCACACTGGTGGCTACACCGCTTTTAGAGTCGAAAACTTCAAGGCGATAACGCCCGGCGGTCACCGGTTCTTCAATTACAGCGGGAGCAACCAAGGTACCGCCGGTCTTGCGATGATCGCGGACGATGGTTTCATAGTCCCACCGGCCATTGGCTTCAAACCAACGGTAGTCATATTCTTCTTCGTATAATTCATAAGAGAGTTCCGACTTGTCGATCACCTTTCCATCGGCCACCTTTCCATCGGCATTTGCGGCGATCACGTCAAATGTGGCGGTTGCGCCCTCCGGCACCAATCCGCCTTCGAAGCGTGGCCGCACCCCGATGGCGAAAGGCTGAAGGTGAATCGGCAGAATCAGCTCCTTGCTGACCGGGCGCCCGCCGATATCAAGCAAGGTACTGCGAATCACCGCTTCCAAAGGATGGGTCGACTCGGGCAGTTTAGCGGCCGGAATCACGATGCCGGCTTTGCCGGCGGTATTCGTGGTGAAGCCCGGCAGCACGGTCGGCGTCGGGGTGAATTTCTCTTGAGCAAGCCCGAAGCGATAGCCCTGAAGATCGGGAAACGGCGTTTCAGCCGGACGAATTACCATCGACAATTCACCCGGCAGATCGGCGGCCGGCGCACCGAACAGATAATGCCCGTCGACGCTCAGAGTGAAGTCGCTGCCTTCGGTCAAGGCCGATAGATTGGCACTCAGCGCCAGTTCCATGCGCGGTGACAAAAAATCGAGTACGGAAAACTCGATCCGGCCCAGCGCCGGCGCGGCGGCATCCGCATGTGCGGTGATACTCCAGGTTCCCGGCGAAACCGACGCGGCCAACGGGAAATCAATCGTGTTGCCGCCGGCCCCGCCATCCGGAGCATCGCGACGGTCCGCTTCGAAACCATCGGGGCGCCAAAGCTTGAACACGAGCCGCTTGCCGAGAATTGCGGTCGCTTCAGCGGTTCGGAGCAAGGCGGTCAGGTGCACCGTATCGCCGGGGCGATAGACGCCGCGGTCGGAATAGAGGAAGGCATCAAGCGGTCCCGGCACGGCGCGCCCGCCGGCGCCCCGGTCGCTCAAGTCGAACCCGGGGACGGCCAAGTCGAAAAAGCCGAAATCGCCATCGGCGCCATAGGCGAACAAGGCTTGTGCCGCCGCGTCGCCATCCTTGCGCGCCAAGCTGGCAGCAAAGCGGGCGATGCCGTCGGCCCCGGTGACCTGCTTGGCCAGTTCCTTACCATTGCGGGCCAGCAGATGCAGTTCAACTCCGGCAACCGGTTGCGCCTCAGTCAAGGAGTGCGCGAAAACCGATAGGCCGTCATCGCCGAGAAAGCTGGTGAGTCCAAGATTCGAGACTACGAACCATTGGCTGGCGGGCGCCCCGGCCGGCTTTGGCGCCCGGCCCGGGTCTTCGGCCTCGGCCGTGGCGAGATAGACGCCGTGCTCAAGAATCCCGGGGCCTGCCTCGATAGGAAATGGCGTTATCATTGGTGTGTTGCGCGCGGCCGTAATCGTGACGTCCCCGTGCCAAGCAACCCCGGCCGATTTTTCGACCAGTTCGCTGATATCCCAGTCGCTCAGGGTCTGACTGACTCGGCCGGCATAAATCTTTTCGACCAGATTGCGATCGGCCATGCGCAAGATGCGCAGGCGGGCCCGATCGACATTGATACTGCGGAGCGGCAGCCCTTCGGAGCCGACTCGAGACATGATGTAGCCGGCCCCCCGAAAGGCGAGACTCGGCGCCCGGTTCGGCACTGAAATTTCACGGCTATCGGTCGCAGCCAGACGCACCCCGCCCGGGCCGGGTAAGCCTTCGCGCAGGGCTACGGTATAGGTGGTGCCGTGCGCCAACCCTTCTACGCCCAGGGTTTTGTCCCGCACCGCGACGGTGAGTCCGGAAGGAGCGGGCTTCACCTC
>JBAWVF010000073.1:0-17155 GCA_037147415.1 Rhodospirillaceae bacterium
CTGCCGAACCAGGTCGCGCGATCCCGGGGCTGGATGAAATTCTTGCGCCCCCAAAAAACAACGCATCCCCCGGTCGCACTATTGACGACTTTTTAGCTCAGGAAGGATAACCAGATGAGAACAGTCAACATTTTTGGCACCGAGGCCGGCCAGGTCGGCAAGACCACCCTGGCCTGTCACGTTGCTTGGCGTGCCCTGTCTTCCAGTCTGCGGCCGGTCGTGCTTGACGCCGATGATAAACACCGGGCTGCGGACGGGGCGTCCGCTCTGGTCAACGCCTTGCCTGAGCACGATGTTGTCTGGCTAGGCACCGGCCCGACCCAGGAAGTGCTGGACGAAGACCCTGACGCCGGGTGGCAGCATTGGGACAAAGTCCGTCGCGTGCTCGATAAACGGGACGTCATTCTCGACCTCGGCGCGAACACAGTTCAGCGATTCTTGGAGTATGCCGCCCATATGAGGGCCGGCACGCGGTGGCGCGAAGATGGAATCACCACCACGGTCTGGGTTCCGACCAATTCCGACTCTGCCCACATTGACAGCGCGGTTCGCACTGCCAACGCGGCGGCTACAGTGTTCGGCGCCGACGCGGTCAGAGTCGTGCTGAATCGCCGAGACGGCGGGTTCGAAGTCTTCGACACCTCGCCACAGGGCAAATGCCTCGCTGCGCTCAAAAGCGCTGGCATTCAGTTGTTCACGATCCCTAAAGCAAAAATTCCTCCGCTTGGCTTGGCCGCTTTGAAGAGAGGGCCACGCTCCGCCCATCAGGTAGCGGCCTGGAGCATCTCGGAAGCCGCCGACCAGCTCGGCCTTGACCGACTGATCGCGGAGCGCACGAAGTTTGGCTGTGAAGACTGGATCGCAGCCATCGACAAGAATCTGGAGGGGCTCTTGCCCCCAAAATCCTAGCGCTCGATCGGCCCGCCGACCGGACGAGCGCCTTAGCCCGAGCAAGCCTGCCGGATCGCGTGGTTGCCGACCTGCTTCGAGCGGGGCCGACGGCGGCACGAGTGAGCTTGCGAAGCGACGATACCCTTGCATCGCTGCTCAGCCCGGCACAACTCGCGCGTGTGGCGGAATATGCGGCAACACTGCCAGTTAGCAATTTTAAGCCTTCAGTAAACCCTATCAATACGCTCGAACAGATGAATCCGTGGAACCTACGGCCGAGTAATCTCTCATTTATTAGGTCGTGCGTTGACTTAGTGATGATCGTGGCGTTCTGCCTCATTATTCTTACAATCACCTGGGGAGTACTTACCTATGCTTAATCCTACACTAATAAGGGCTTTGGGAGCTTGGGCTCTTGGGCTTGCTGCTCTTTTTCTCGGGGTTGTCAGTGCGCCACTGGGCCGCTGGGCTGAACCCCTGGTCGAGGCCATTTTACCAGGGACGGCTGGTCATCTCACCGCGACAGCCACTATCCTGACCTCGCTGATAGCGACCTTGCCTGTCCTGATGATCGTCGATACTTATCGACGGTCGACGGTGCTCCCGGTTTGGTGCTTTGCCCCTCCGGGACTGGCGCTCGTGGTACTCAGCGCCTGGCATTGGTTGGCCATGGTTGGGCCGACGCTAAATTCTGGCGAATCCTTTATTCCTGCGGTTTGGCACGCCGGCATCTGGATCAGCGCCATAGCTTTAAGCGGCGTGATTGGCGGTTTAGTCCTGATCTGTGCGCCGCCGCCGGAGGGGCGCCGCCCTCTAAAAGTAGATAAAGACGGCACGGCCAAGAGCAAGTGGATGAAAATGCGCGATGCTACAAACAATATGAGCAAACCGGGCGGTTTGATTCTTGGTGAAGCGTGTATTCCGACCGAAGACCGCGCCCTGTGGGGGCTTTCGCCTATTCTCAGTGTTTTACCGAAAGGCCATCTCTTGACTGTCGCCAGTACCGGCAGCGGCAAGGGTATTGGTGTTGTTATTGTCCAGTGCTTGGCGTGGGCCTGGGGGCTTATTGTTCATGATCCGTCGTGCGAAACGTACCCGACTGTCCGGCACCATCGGATCGCGATGGGACGTGTCGTCCGCAAAATTGCCCCGCTTGACGATGATACCGACGGTGTAAATATTTTAGATTGTCTTGATCCAAGTGTCGAGCGCACATTCTTACACGACGTGCGGGCAGTGGTGTCCTGGCTCGACCCGGAAGAGAATGGCGGTCAACCGAACGACAGTTCGTTTGCGGGCTTGGCTCGGACTTTGTGCGCCACTCTGATAATGTACACAATTGGTAGCAAACATATTCTGCCCACCGACAAAACTTTGAAAAAGGTCAGGGAACTCGGCGCCAGCCTCGCGCTGAAAGATTTATTACTGACCATGACGCAGGAGCGCAGTTTCACCAATGGCGCGATGGCAAACGGGGCAGCAATGGTGCTCGGGGTCATGGACTCGGACGAAACTTTTGCTGGCGTCCGTATGCATTTTGATGCGCTGACCCAATTCATCGAAGGAAACGAGTCTATTCTTTGTGGCGATGTCGCCCCTGAAAAGCGATTTCACCTCAGTGATATCTTGCGGGGTGACACAGACTTCTTCATCTGCGTGCCAACCGATATCCTGGATTCTACCCCTCAAATCTCCCGCGTCTTGCTTGGCGCGCTCGCCACGATATTCTTACGACAAAACGCCGCAGCCAAGCACGACACGCTATTCCTGGTCGACGAAATGCCGCGGCTCGGTCGTCTGAAAGTATTGGAGACGTCTCGCGATGTTGCTCGCAAATACTCTCTGTATTTATGGGCAATTTGTCAAGATATCGGACAACTCAAGGCGGCCTATGGCGACAATGGCTACTTGAGCTGGATGGCTAACTGTGGTGTCCGCCAGTTCTTCGGCGTCAATGATTTGGAGACCGCTGAATACGTCAGCAAAGAGTGTGGCACTCACTGTGTCTTCGAAATATCAGAAAGCACATCTACGTCAACGGGCGGGGGCTCTAAAGGCCAGACGAAAAATAAAACCAAGACTAAACATAGTAAAGAAGTGGTGTTGATTGCGCCGGATGAGGTCAAGAAATTGGCGACTTCATCCAGCGGCGTGCCGATTGAGCAAATTTTGCTCTTAAAACACCAGGATGCGCTACGCTGTGGTCTGGTTCATTATCATCAGCGGCCTGAATTAAGCGGGCTCGCCGCGAAGAACCCGTTTTACAAGGGACCCAAAACCTCCGTGCGAGTGTTTGAACAGGTCGGAGCGCCTCTGGTCGCTGCCATGGCCCTGGTGGTGATGGCCTTGGGTCTTCTCTTCATCGTGCCGGTGCCGCTCCGGGCCGGCGATACCGCCAAGGTAACGGTGGCAACCGAGGTATGGCAAGAGGACCAATACGGTCGGCTTCAAGAAATTGGCACCGCCCGCCCGGGCGGGCTAATAAAAATGATCATTCCGGAAACACAGGCAGGGTTTTCTGAAGTTGAAGGCCAGTTTAATCGTAGATCAAACCGCGCATTAATGCGTACCAATGCGCTTCAGCTGGTTCGATCAGCTCAATAAGTGACCGCCTCAAGCCCTCCGGGCACATAGTGCCCGGAGGCGCGGTCCGCACTGTAGATATCTCAAATTCTCTCTGTCAATCCGGCCTTTTGCAGGATGGCGTTAGCCGTATAAGCGTCACGAATAAGTGTAGGCACAGAGAGGGGAGGACGGCTTGTTCGACGCCAAATCTCATACCCGTTATAAGAGCTGGTATTTCTATACCAATTATACTTTTCCAACACGCAAGCAACAGTCTGATAATAATTAGGCGGCAATGGAGTTCTCACCGATAGACAGGCGTTGCGAAATACATATGGTTAAATTTGAGGTTGGACGCTTATCTAAGAAAAGCAATTCCGGTACTAGTGCTTTGATCGCGCGAACCATATCCTGGTATGATTCTTCTTCTACAACCAAACCAGGCACATCTGGACTGGTTGCTATGAACAAGCCGTCTTTATCAATGAACTCGACTGCGACGTCCGTTGTTGACTCCATGACGCGCCCTCCGTACAGACTCATGATTCATTTAAAGTTTAGGCTCATGATTGCCCGATGTCACGCCTTTCAGACCAGGGAACAGGAAACATAACGACGCAATACTCCTGCCATCTCGATGAGCAGGTCGGGCACGTCCTTGCCGAAAAATTAGTTACTATTAATGCGGTGCTGGATGAAGGGGCCGGGATTGTCGGCAAGCGCGTCGAGGGCAGTGAGGAAAGCGTCCGGGCGCAGGTGATCGCCGCGCTGCTATCACACGAACAGCGTGCTGTCACGCAGGCAAACGCTGTACAGAAAAAGGCTGCAAAGACGACAAAGCGGCGTAAGAAACCAGCCATATCGTGAGCGCAGGAAGCCGGCAGCGCCGGATTCCGATAAGCGCGAACGATCACGGTGTTCGGACGCTGTCCACATATCCACGGAGAAACGGAGCGCAAGCGCAGTAGCCTTTTTGCCATCGGAGCGCGCCCCGACAGCGCTGGTGGAGATGGCAAAAAGGTGTTTCCCGGTGGGTATGTGCGTCAGTGATCGGGGGAATTCCGGTAGTGTTTCAGGTCGAATCGGATACTGACGCCCCTCCCGCAGGTTGACAGCGGGGCAGTTAAGTTATATATTAAGAAAACATTTGCTCGGAGATCGGCATGGTTCAGGCTATGTTGCGACAGGTCGGAGGGTCGGTCATGTTGGCTCTTCCACCTGCGTTCCTTGAGCAGTTGGCTCTCACGGCCCGCTCAACAGTTGGTATTGCGCTCGAAGGATCGAGAATAATCGTGGAGCCTAAACGACCACGGTACACTCTGGCAGAGTTGCTGGCACAATGTGACGTGATGGCCGATCGACCCGCCGATGAAGCCGAATGGACTTCCGGCGGTTCGGTTGGCAATGAGATCATCTGATGGATCGCGGCGACATCTACCTCGTGAATCTGAACCCGACTGTCGGCCATGAACAAGAAGGTGAGCGACGGGTGCTCATCGTCTCGCCCTTGGACTTCAACCGTCTTACCGGTACGCCCATCGTAGTGCCAATTACCATCGGTGGAAACCTTGCTCGCGTGGCCGGGTTTGCCGTGTCCTTGTCAGGTACCGGTCTTGTAACTCAAGGCATCGTCCGCTGTGATCAGCCGCGCGCCCTCGATCTTCGTGCCCGTGGCGGCAAGAAGCTGGAGTCCGCGCCGACCTACATCGTTGACGACGTGCTTGCTAAGATCAGCACGCTGCTTGTGTAGCGCGTCACCATCAAAGACAGCGATTTGCAGAACTTTGCGGGACCAGGTTGCATCTAATTTCCCTCTTAAGCCGCCATTCGCTGTGATTCGTTTTTCCAAGGGCTTGCGGCGAGCAGGGCTTGCGGTGCCTCGCATTCAGGTTCGTCGGGCCGAGAGCGCTCCAGCTCGGCAGCCACGGCCCTGAAGGCCCGCTTGCCAGCCGGTTACGCCAAACGATGGCGTCATCCGTGGCCCCGCCAATGCCGACCCGCTCCGGTGGTGCAGGTTCTCGGTTGGCGTTGTCGCGTTGCCGACCGAAGCCGACTACGCGCTAAATATGTCTATACTGACATAGGTCAGAACTGATATGTTTGCTCAGCAGGAAACACAACGGCGGGGCGCGACCCATGATCAAGCCGCTTGGATGGGTAGGGAGTGCTCGCGACGATCTGTTGGCCTTTCCGGACGACGCCATCAGAGAAATTGGACACGCCCTCTATCTGGCACAGACCGGTGACAAGCACCCCTCTGCCAAGCCGCTGAAAGGGTTTGGCGGTGCCAGCGTCCTGGAAATCGTCGAAGACCATGATGGCGATACCTACCGCGCCGTTTACACCGTTCGCTTTGCCGAAATTGTCTACGTCCTCCATGCGTTTCAAAAGAAATCCCGCAACGGGATCGCCACACCGCCGGAAGAATTAGAAACGGTTCGGCGAAGGTTGGCTCGGGCCGAACAGGAGCATGCAAAATGGAAAAACCAGATGATGTAATCGTCACGACCGAGAGCGCTTTTCATGCCCTCGGACTGACCGACGCCGACGATCTCCTGGTTCGAGCTGACCTGACCCGCACCATTGCGGCTATCATCAAACAACGTCAGCTTACGCAAACCGAGGTCGGTCATATGATCGGGATGGATCAACCTCGGGTTTCGGCGCTGTTGCGCGGCAAGATCACCCTTTTCTCGACAGATCGGTTGTTGAAGGCATTAAGTGATCTCGGGCAGGATGTTGAACTTCGAATTGTTCCGGCCATGGAAGGAAAGGGGCGAATACATGTCGCGGTGGCATGAATGAGCCGTGCCTGTCCAGCGAACCATTTATTAAGACCTGGCAACGCCAGCCCAGGCGGAATAGCGGCTTTCAGCGGCATCGGTCTTTTGCGTGCCGCTTGCCGAAGCACGGCGCGGTGGTTTAAGTGCATCTTCGGCAAACCAGCTTAGTCAAGCGGCATCGACATCGTGGTAACGATAATTTTTGGCTCGACACCGTAAGACGAAATTTTCGATGCTGGCCGCCAAATCAACATTTGGAAAACGTTCAAGAGCTCGGGCCAAGCTTTTGTCTGTCGGTTGCCAATCTTCAGCCGGAACTTTTAAAATTTGGACGGGCGTTTTGCGTGCGTCCTGAATCTGTTGGTTGTGACCCCAGTTTGTGTCAGCCGGTTGACAGGGGGTGTCGGCGATTTTTGACACCGGTTCCGGCAAGTTTAGGGTGTATGAGCACGAGATTTCACCACCTTCCGCGAGATGGCGACGCGATTTACAACCAAGAGCTGTTCGGCCAATTCCGCAATCACCCGGTTCACCCAGGGCCGCGAGCGGCCAAGTTTGCGCGCAATGGTTGCTTGAGAGGGAAAGGCTTCGCCGCTTGCGAAATCAGCATGACGCTTTAAGGTCACCAACACCGCCAGCATATCGGCAGTAATTGCGCCGTCGTCGATCTACTCAACCGACACAAGAATATTGCGCAGTTTTTCAACCACAGACTCCTCCGTGAAAAAGCTTGACGGAGCCAGGGCGAACGGGCAGAATCGCGTCTGCTAGGACTGCGATTCGACGCTCGGAGCCTTACTCCGACGTTGAATTAGGAAAATAAACCGACCTTTGGCGAGGTCGGTTTATTTTTGGTCATTTTTAGGGCCGAGGGCCTTGGCGGCCGCCGTCGACGTGACGGTCCTGCCGGCCAGATAGGCATCAAGGTATTTCTTCCTATATCGAACAGATCTTCCGATTTTTATGAACTGCGGCGCTCCAGGGTCGCCGGAACACCTCGCTTGCTTCATCCAACTCGTTGATTTTCCAATGTACTTTGCGGCGGCTGGTGTGTCGAGTGATTCGTCATGCATCGAGGTGGACTCCAGGGCGGGGTGGTGGTGGGAGGAGCATAGCAATGTCCTGCAAAAAATCAAGCGTTATTTGCCAGTGCAGTGCAAGATTTTGCAACATGCGCCGACCATCCATCTTGTTGCGCGATTTTGCATTTGGTAGGATAATGCGTCATGACGCTCACACCCGCACAATGCCGCGCAGCTCGCGCGATGGCCAAAATCAGCCGTCAACAGCTGGCTGATGCGGTTAGTATTAGTCTTCGTACTCTTGACTATTTTGAAGATGATCAACGCGCACCACGATTAGCAACGCTGATAGCGATTCAAAATTTTCTCGAAGGTCATGGTGTTGTATTCTTAGAAACGTGGTGGGGAGCACATGGGATTCTTGAGCTAAAAGAAAAGTCTTTCCCAAAAGAGAAAATTATACTTAATTCAGTCTTTCCTACTTCGGGAGAAATTTTTGTTAATGGTGTTTGCGCAGTCTGGGATGAACTTCGGACACATATTCGCAATCCCAGATCAATGCCCGACGCATATGACTCAAGAAAATTAATGACGCAGCTTTGCGATGACATGGCAATCAACGATCCATTTGGCGATGGCGTAACTTTCTCGGTTGACTCATACTCTTCACAAATCGTGCGCTCGGCATACACGAGTATTGAACGCAGCGCAGACAATGTGTTATCGCATGTTGCTGTAGTTGCAAGATATGAAAGAGCTAATGCAGTTACGTTTAGCTTTCGAACATACAGACCCATTACCTCAGAGGTAATGGACGAAAGCGGGCAAGCTATCGTTGATGCTAGCGGGCGGTCGATACGGATTTCCACGGCATCACTTGTTTTTGTGAAAGAGTTTGAGCATCCTGAATATTTTCAAAAATCACTTGAATGGTGCGAAGGAATTGTCGGAGCAAATGTTAATATAGAGTAAAGAGAAAGTTTGAAGCAGGCATTCATTCTACTATTTCATTATAGTTTACCTAAACTTGTTAAGCTCCTACCAGTTTTGCTACGGCCGCCGCCTTATGCTCTGGCGCAAGGTGAGCATAGCGAAGCGTCATTTTGATATCGGAGTGTCCCAACAGTTCGCGGACCGTGTTCAGGTCGACGCCGACCATGACGAGCTTCGAGGCGAACGTGTGTCGTATATCGTGCCAGCGGAACTCTTCGATCTTGGCCGCCAGTAGCAACGCCTCCCAAGACTTTCGAACGTTGTTGAACTGGCCCCCGTCGCGGTTTGGGAAAACCAAAGGGGTACTATCCACCTGTGTGCGCCAGTGCGAAAGAACTGACCATCCTTCATCGTTCAGGGGAATGTGCCGAGTCTGTCCCGATTTCGCTTTGGCACCGTCAACGGTGATTTCGCGTCGATCGAGATCGGCTTCCCTCCAGGTCAACCCGAAAAGCTCGCCCCGTCGCATGCCGGTATTGAGGCTCACCAGCACCATGGGCTTGAGATGGTCGGCGAAGGAAACGGCACGAAGATCGGGAAGCAAATCATAGTTTCGGCCGAGTCGCCATTCGTTGGCGTTGTCTCGTTCCTGCCGGATGCGCTCTTCCCGTTCATCAAGAGCGATACGCAGCCGCCTTTCCTCATCGACGGAGAGAAAGCGGACCTTGCGATTGGCATCCAGCTTGACGCGCTTCACATTCGCGATCGGGTTAGAAAAGCCCTTAATCCACGACGTCGCCTTGTTGAGCGACGACTTAAGGTCGTCCAGGTCGCGATTGACCGTCCCGGGCTTGGTTCCTCCATTCAGCCGGCCGGTGCGCCATTTTTCGACGTCCAAAGGGGTAATTTCACCGAGCTTCTTATCGAGAAAGCTCGCGAAGGTAACCCGGAGTCGGATCATGGTGTTGCCGTAGCTCCGGACATGGGCGCGTGCCCATGGGTCATATAGCTCATCAAGGAATGTCCGAAGGGTATGTTCTTTCACGGCCTTTCGCGGGACCGCCGGGTCGTTGCCCTTGTAGACGTCGGCAAGAATGGCCTTTGCCTGATCACGCGCTTGAGCCGGCGCCACCGCGTCGGCCCGACCGAGATTGATCCGCTTCCCTCGGTCGTACTCAACGTAATAAGACATGACGCCGCTGGATTGGACCCGTAGCAACAGGCCTTTCAGGCGAGTGTCGCGCACCTCATATGGCTTGTCTGCCGGCTTGAGATTTGCAACCAATGAGTTCGAAATTACTGAATTCATGAACGCCTTTTCCCGGATAAGTGCGAACGGTGTGCCGGCCCGTAAGTGCACTGTAAGTGCAAGCCGACTGTACCGCGTCGAACCCGGGAACACAATGGCGCACATGCGGTTTTATTAACTTATTGAAATGCTGTGTATGTTTGGTCTGTAGGGTGTTCGCAGGTTCGGGAAAAACCACCCCGGCATCGCGCTCATAACGGTGTTGTCGGGGGTTCAAATCCCTCCGGGCCCACCATCTTAAACTTCAAACTTGCCTTAAATCTCAAGCTTGATTGTGAACGCGGCAAGGTTTTGCTCGGTCGGGCAAAATCGCTTGTGATCATGATCTCAGATGGTTAAAAATCATTCACGTTTCGAAAGCGAGGAAAACCGTCGGAGCGGTGGGAGAGTACTTATGGAACGGAGTAAGGCGGAGTATCAGTCGTTCGGGGTTGTGGTGGTTGAGGATCAGGCCTTCGTGCGCAAAACCATCGTGCAGCTGTTGGGTCAGCTCGGGTTCGGGCGAATCGGCGAGGCGGAGGAAGGCGAGTCCGGTCTGCGCGAGTGTCAGCGGCTAAATCCGGACGTCGTGGTTTGCGATATCGACATGAAGCCGATGAACGGGTTGGGTTTTCTAACCGGTTTGCGCACCAGCACCGAAATTCGCAACCCGCGTACGCCGGTCATCTTTTTGACAAAACACAATGAATCTGAAATCGTCAAACAGGCGCTGGCGTTGGGCGTCAATGCCTTTGTGGTCAAGCCACCCACTCTGCCGGCCTTGCGCGAGCGCATCGACCGGTTTCTGTTCCCGGACTAAGCGTCGGAATACGCCCCCCAGGCTTCAGGGGGCGGCCGACGCTTTTCCCGATACGGGGGTCAGGACTGACCGGGCCCCTGCGCCTTCTTGCCACCGGAGAACCGGCCGACATTGCCGAGCATCTGTTCAAGGAAGCCCAGGTCTTTGCCGGCGGTCGGGGTGGCCCGCGAGACGATCTCAAGTTCCTGACCGGCGGTTAGATCAGCCTGTTCGATTTTATTGACCACACCACGCGCGTCGAAGTGGACTGTGACCACCTTGCGATCGACAATTTCGGGCGCAAGGAATCCGACTTTCTCGGTTCGCTGGCCGATATAGTACCAAGTGCTGCCGTCAAAGGTGCCGGTCGCCGTGGGTGTGCCCAGGGTGGTGGCAACATCGTTCTTCTGGCTGGTGCCTTCATGAATCTCGGCAAGGCGGTCGGCTTCAACCAGATTGCCGTGCATGGTGACGATCGGTGTGCAGGCGGTCGCGGCGGCGAGAAGCAGCGCGAGGGCGTACGGTTTAACAGAGGTCGATCCGGTCATGACAATCGTTTATCTTGGTTGTGCGGGAGGCGACAGGGCTGCACCGCCTCGAATACCCTGACAATCGCACCGGCGGCTTCCCGCTGTCAATGTATCGCTGGATGGAAAATGATAGGAATTCTGAAGCGCTTGCTCGGCCTGTCGGATCGGGACGATTCGGTGACGCGATGCTATCATCGTGTCGTTGATCAATCACGATTGCCTGATTTTTATCGGGTGTGTGGCGTCCCCGATACACTGGATGGTCGTTTCGATATGCTGGCCGTACATGCTTTTCTGGTCATGCATCGCTTGAAGGGTCGGGGCATTTCGGCTGAACGGTTTTCCCGGCGCCTGTTCGAGACCATGATTACCGACATGGATCGCACGATGCGGGAAATGGGAGTTGGTGATATGGGGGTTCCGCGCCATGTCAAAGCAATGGCCCAGGGCTTCAACGGCCGAATCCACGCTTATAATGACGCTTTGGCGGCGCCGGGGGATGAAGCTTTACTGGTAGCGCTCGATAATAATCTTTATGGTACAGTATTGAGCCCGGATGCGGCAATGTTGGCTCTTCTCGCCGGTTATATCCGAAGCGCCGTCACCTGTCTTGAAGAGCAAACTCTGGACCGTATACTTGCCGGTGATCTTCAATTTCCGGCTCTGTCGCTGGATGGTGTGTCATGAGTGTCGATCGTGGGTTGCAACCCGAATTTTCGCGGGTGATTCGCCTCGAGAGTATTCCGGCGGACAAGATGGTGCGGGAGATCGAGGCGACGCCGGCGGAATGCCGGGCGCTGGCCGCCCGCTTTTCCTTGGAGTCGATCGATGGTCTGAGCGCTACCGTGCGCCTGTGTCGGCAGGATGGGGGACGGATGATCCGCGTCCGGGGCAGGTTGGCGGCAAAGATTGTGCAGACCTGTGTGGTGAGTCTGGCTTCGGTCCCTGCTTCCGTCACCGAGTCGTTTACCGCGCTGTATGCTCCGGAGGCCCTGTTGCCGGCGCCGGATGAAGAAATCGTGATCGACCCGTTTTCCGATGACGATGTGCCGGAGCTTTTGCCTGAAGAGGGCATCGATATCGGCGAGTTGACGGCGCAGCATCTTTCCTTGGCGCTTGATCCGTATCCTCGTTGCCCCGGTGTCGAGTTTCCCGGTGTCGAGTTCCCCGGTGTCGACGATGATCGGGATGCAGAAGAAAGCAAAGTATCCGGCAATAATCCGTTCGGGGTATTGGTGGCGTTTAAGCCGAAAACCTGACGACAGTGTGCAGCGGCTTCGTGTTATGGGTCATTAGTGCGCCTGATATTATGAAAGTTGGTCATGTTTATTCCCGAGTTGCAAGCGTTGGTCACCGCTACCGTAACGCCCGCGTCATGTTTCGATGCGATGATGACTGATATCGGTTCGGCATTGAACGGGTTGGGGGTGGTGACCCGGACGCTGCTCCATGCTTCCGACTATCCCAATCCGGCCTTGATGAAGGCGCTGGTTTTACAGTTGCGCGATGGCGGATTGCCGGGTGTGGTGGTTAATTGCAATGCTAAGGATGAGCTTATTCTTGAACATCGCGACGGAAACCCGCTGACCATTCATGATGCCTGGAACATTCCGCTGATTGCGTTCATGGCCGATCATCCGGCTTGTCATGTTGAGTACTTGCGGCGAGCGCCGGAAAACGCGGTGATTACTGTTATCGACGAGGGTCATCTGACCTTTCTTGAAGATGCCGGTTTCCGTCCGCGCACCCGGATATTCTGCCCGCATGGCGGTCCGGAGCCGTTGCCGGTAATGCGACGGGCCGAAGAGCGCGGGATTGATTTGCTGATGGTCGGTTTGGTCGATGATCCGGGGCCGTTCACCCGTTGGCTGAATGAGGAAATCGGGGCGCGTGGTCCCGCCCGGCGGGCCATTGCCGAGGCGTATTCCGAGGTACGCGAAGAAGGGCGGGAGGTGTATGCCGCGCTGGTCGAAGCGTACGGACGGGCGCGGCTTGATGCCCGGCCGCTGGCTTTGGCAAAGAATGTTGCGGCGCTCGATGCTTTCGCAACCCGTACCCGCCGGCTTGAAGTGCTGCGGGCAATCAAGGATCGCCGGGTCGTGATCGCCGGAGAGGTTGCACCGAGTGCCGGTCTCGATCATCACGACATACGCGGACCGGTTGTTTTTGCCAAGGCCTTAAGCATGATGTCCGATGCCCGGATTCTGCTTAACAGTCGCTGGACATACGGGCGGGGGGCTCATGAGCGGGTGTTCTACGGCATGAGCCGGGGCGCCGTTGTCGCGACCGAGGATGGCAGCTTTCTGCGCGACGAGTTGCGGCGACAGGCCGGGATGGTCGCCTTGCCCCGGCATCCCGTCGAGATCAATGATATGTTGTGTACCTTGTGCGAAGCCCCCGACCGGCTGAATGCGATCCGGGAACGCGGTCTGTCGGAGTATGTCAAGCGGCATTCGTGGCGGGAGCGTGCCGTACGTATGATCACTGCGCTCGGTCCTCATTTCAACGCCCCGTACTTCGGTGCCGCGCACCCCGTATGACGGCCCGTCATACCGATGAAGTCTTACGGCGTGGCCTAGCTCCGTCCCATGATCACCGTATTGCCGCTGCCGAGTGTGATTGCCAGGTCGCCATTGTTTAAACGATAGGGCAGGGTGGCCGGCTTGATCGACACCTCGCATTGGTTTTCCTCGTTGCCGGCGCGGCTGACGCCGCCTTCGAGTATGCGAATCGTGCCGGATGTTATTTCAGCCTTGGAGGTAAAACTGCCGATCAGGATGCTGCCGTCGAGGAAACGACAGTCGTAGCGGAAGGTGACGGCCCCCTGTCGGATGTCCATGGTCAGATAAAAGCGGCGCAGTCCTTCGTCGCGCACCGCCTGCTTTGAGCGCCACTGGCCGAAGATGGTGGAAGGCGAGTCGCTGCCGCTGATGCTGCGTGCGCCCGGCGGGGCCTCGACTGTTGAAGACTGTCCGGCGGTAATGCCTTTTACGATTAAACCCGCTTGCCGGTCCCCGCCCGAAGCGGCCAAGCGTAGCAAGCGAATCCCCTCGGCCCGATCGCTCGGAACACCTTTTCCGTCAAGATAAAGCAGACCGAGATTGCCTTCGGCGTCGGGTTGGTTCTGTGCCGCAGCCAGGCGATACCAGCGCACGGCTTTGGTATAGTCTTGTGAGACACCGCGTCCATTCTGGTAAAGCCAGCCGAGGTTGTTTTGCGCCATGGCATTACCCTGGTCCGCCGCCAGCCGGTACAGACGGGCTGCTTCGGCATAGTCGCGCGTAACGCCAAGGCCGTTTTCATAGAGTAAGGCAAGGCTGAATCGGCCGCCGGCATTTCCGCTACGGGCCGCCTCGCTGAACCAGAGCAGAGCTTGCGTCGTGTCACGCGGAACGCCGGTCCCGTTGCGGCACATCCAGCCTAGCCGCGTCATCGCAACGGCATCCCCGGCCACGGCGGCGGTCCGGTAAAGCTCTGCGGCGGCAGAAAAATCATTGCGGCTATAGGCTTCATCGCCTTGTCGGCGTGCTGCCTCGACATTCACTCCGGCAAAGGCGGTGACAGTCCAGCCGGCCGGTATCACCGCAAGAACCATAATAAGCATTACAATACGCCGGAGCATGGTGACCCTCGCCTTTTGCCTGATACCGGTGCCTCTTTCGTGAACCGGCTTCAGACAGTATGATAGCGTGTTCAATTTGCGGCAACAGGGGTGATGGCCATGAAAACGAGGTTCGGGAGGAGTATTCGGCTTGGCACGTGCGCCGGCATGGTGGCAGCAACGCTGATAATCATCGGAATGACGAAGCCGGCAACCGCTCAGGGCGTTCAAGGTCTGCGTGTTCAGACGCAAACTATTAACCGGGCGATCGGAAATCAGATTCAACAGGCGATGCGTCCGAAGCTGCAAATCCGTAATGGCGCCGGTCCGATTACTCAGCTTGAACTGGGTCAGGACGGTCGAACGATCGCCATTACCTCGGCCGACGGAGCGGTGCGGGTTTGGGACTTGGAGACCGGCCGGCAGACCAAGCGGTTGTCGGTCGGAGCCGCCTCATCGGTCAATGCGCTGGATGTCGGCACCCTTCCCGTTGCCGGCGCAACCAGATCCCGCAGTGTCGCCGGTGCGGGTCTGCGCGCCGTCATCACCGGTGGTTCGGACGGCACCGCTACGCTTTATGATGCGGTTGCCGGGACCATGATTCGGCAATTCCGGGATCAAGGTGCAATTCTGGCGGCGCGGTTGGCTCCGGGAGGGGCTTTGTTGGCGACCGCGGGCAGCGGCCGTTCGATTTCTTTGTGGGAAACCGCTTCGGGGCGCAAGACCGCCGAATTGAAGGGGCATGGCGACACCATCACCACGCTGGCTTATAGCGGGTCCGGCCGGTTGTTGGCCAGCGGCGGTAATGATGGCTCGGTCCGGCTGTGGTCGTTGCCGGCCGGCGGTTCGGTCGCGACTTTGGATGCCGGCTCGAAAGTGACCTCATTGGCCTTTGGCGGCGATGACCGCATTGTTGCCGGAACCAAAGACGGCAAGGTTCGGGTTTGGTCGGCTTCGGGCGCACAGATCGGCTCGTGGTCGGCGGAGGATGATCCGGTTACCGGCCTTTCCGTATCGCGTAACGGTGCCGTCGCGACCGCTGCGGGCGACAATATGGCTCATGTCTGGACCGCGACCGGTGGTTCGGGGGCACGGATTAAGGACGCCAATAACAAGGTCACGCTGGTCGCCTTCTCGCCGGACGGCAGCCGGGTGATCACCGCCGGCACCAACGGGTTGGCCCGGGTTTGGGATGCGGCGGACGGCCGGTTTCTGGCTCAGTTGATCCCGACCACGGGTGGCTGGGCGGTGACCGACGCTAACGGCCGTTTTGACGGCTCCGAAGGCGGTGTCGGCAATGTGGCCTGGGCGGCCGACCAAGGCACGTTCGAGATTTCCAACTTTTCCGAGCCCTATTTCGAGCCCGGCCTGTTGGCCAAGACTTTGCGCGCGCCGGGCGCTTTGATTACCGCGGCCGCTCCCGCGGTAGAAGCCGGAGTCGGTGTCCCGCCCAGCGTTACTTTGACCGCGGCATCCGGGACTTCGGCCGGTGCGCCCGGCCCGACCACGATCACGGTGACCGCCAGTGATCAGGGCGCCGGTGTGGCCAAAGTCAGCTTGTTTCAGAACGACAAGGCGGTCGATCCGTCCCGCGTGACTGCCGACTCGGGGCCCGGCCGGACTCGAACCGTAAGCTATAACGTCGATCTCAGCGCCGGCACCAATAACTTCCGGGCTAATGCCGCCAGTGTCGAGCGCATCGAGGGTCTGCCCGCGACCTTGACCGTGCGGGTGTCGTCGCCCGAGCAGAAACCGACGCTACATCTGGTGACGGTCGGCATCAATAAATACGCCAATCCGCAAATGACTTTGAATTATGCGGTAGCCGACGCCAAGGGCTTTGTCGACTGGGCCAAAAAGCAAGTTAATCCCGACTTTGCCAAAATCGAGGTGCATCAGTTGTTCGATGGCGCGGCTACCAGAGCCGGTATTCTGGGTCAGCTTCAGGCGCTTAAATCGACCAAGCCTGAAGACGTGGTCATGATTTACCTGGCCGGTCACGGTGAAAATGCAAACGGAAGCTGGTACTTCCTGCCCACCGAATTCGGTCGTTCCATGAGCCTAGCCGGGGTCTCCAGTGAAGGCGTCTCTTCTCAGATGATCGAAGACGGCATTCTGAAGATGGGGGCCTCGCGGGTGTTCATGATGATCGATGCCTGTAAGTCGGGCTCGCTCAGCAAGGCTTTTGCTGCCGATGCCGATCGTAAAGACTTGCAAATGGTCAGCCGCAGCGCCGGCATCCATGTCTTGGCGGCGACCGATAAAGATCAGTTGGCGGTTGAGCTGACCGAACTCGGTCACGGCGCCTTTACTTATACCGTGCTTCAGGGCTTGGAAGGCCGTTCATCCGGAGAGTCTATTGTCCGGGCGAAAAGCGTGCTCTCCTATGCTTCGGAGAATGTGCCGGTTGTCGCCTTTAAATATACGCAGATGGAGCAGTACCCGACCGTGTTCTCCCGCGGTTCCGACTTCGAAGTCGGTCGAAAGGGGCGGTAAGAGTTCGAAGGTCTGGTCTGTTGCCTTCGCTCTCTTCTTAGCCACCGTCGCGATCCTCTCCTTCGTCACCCCCGCGATCCTCTCCTTCGTCACCCCCGCGAAAGCGGGGGTCCAGACTTACAAATGCTGGATTCCCGCGTTCGCGGGAATGACGGGAAGGAAACGCGGGAATGACGGGAAGAGAGCATCCGTCACCTTTGCCCTCTCCTTCGCCACCTTTGCCCTCTCCTTCGCCACCTTTGCCCTT
>JBAWVF010000074.1:0-16754 GCA_037147415.1 Rhodospirillaceae bacterium
CTCCCGTCATTCCCGCGAAAGCGGGAATCCAGGGCAACCCGTTCGGGGTCGGGTGCTTCACGATGCTGGCCCCCCGCTTTCGCGGGGGTGACAAAGACACAGCGTCGGTGACAAAGACACAGCGTCGGTGACAAAGAAACAGCGTCGGTGACAAAGAAACAGCGACGGTGACGAACGAAGAAAGACCGGTTCAGTTCCGTGCCGGCTTAAACCGCGGCGGCGGCGTCGTCGAGCACGAGTTGGACCCCGGTATTGCCGTTCCAGGTGTCGAGGCGAAGCGGCCCGGCCAGATGGAGCGGACGGCCGTTCGAGGTCAGCAGCAACTGCCCGAGGTCGTTGTCGACGCAGCGAAAGGCGATTGCCTTCAGCCTGCCGCCCTCGGCCCCGGTGAGGATACAGCGGACGTGGCCGGTACCGACCACATCGGCGCGCACCACTCTGGCGTCGGTGACGGCAAAGCGCGGCTCGGCGTTGCCGCTGCCGAACGGGCCGAGCGTGGCCAGCAGCTTTGCAAGCTCGGGGGTAACGGCGCCGATCGACAGCGCGCCGTCCAGCTCCAGACTGGCTTCGGGCAGGACGCCGCCGAGTTGCTCGGCGATCCGGCCCGACAGGAACTCTTGCAACTCGCTGATCCGGCCGGCGGCGACCGAAAACCCGGCGGCCATCCGGTGCCCCCCTCCGGTCAGCAATATGCCCGATTGGCGCGCCGCGATGATCGCCGCGCCGAGATCGACACCGCGCACCGATCGGCCGGAGCCCTTGCCGACACCGTCAACCACAGACAGCACGCAGGCCGGGCGGCGAAAACGCTCCATCAGGCGGGCCGCCGCAATCCCGATCACGCCGGGGTGCCAGTCGGCACCGGCCAGAAATACCAGATTGCCCGGCTCGCGGTTGCCGATTTGCTCCAATGCGGCTTCGAGCACCCCGGCCTCAATTTGCCGGCGCTCGGTGTTCAGTTCGTCGAGCTGCCGGGCTACATTCATGGCTTCGGCGGGATCGTCGGTCGATAGCAAGCGGGTGCCGAGGTCGGACGCACCGACTCGGCCGCCGGCATTGACCCGTGGGCCGAGCACGAAACCGGCATGATAAGCTTCGGGCGGAACATTCATTCCGGCAACATCGCCCAGAGCCACCAGCCCGGGATTGCCGCGGCGGGCCATGACCTTAAGCCCTTGCGTGACCAGCGCCCGGTTAAGACCGACCAGCGGCACCACGTCGCACACCGTACCGAGCGCGACCAGATCTAGCCAGCTCATCAGGTCGGGTTCGGGCCGGTTGCGGAACCATCCGGCCTTGCGCAGAGTGCGGTTGAGCGCGACCACGGTGAGGAAGGTAACGCCGGCGGCGCACAGCGTGCCCAGCCCCGAATTGTCGTCAAAGCGGTTGGGATTGACCAGGGCCACCGCTTCGGGCAGGGCGCCTTCGGTGGCGTGATGGTCGAGCACGACCACGTCGAGCCCCACTTTTGCCGCCGCTGCCAACGGTTCGTAGGCGGTGGTGCCGCAATCGACGGTGACCACCAGCCGAACGCCTTCATGGTGGAGTTTCAGCAGGGCGGCCGTGTTGGGGCCGTAGCCTTCGGCGATGCGGTCGGGGATATAGAATCGGGGGGGCCTGCCGACCGCCGACAGATACCGATGCAGCAGCGCGGCCGAGGTTGCGCCGTCGACATCATAGTCGCCATAGACTGTGATGGATTCGCCCTTAGTCACGGCTTCGGCCAGCCGGTTCGCCGCGGTATCCATGTCGGCCAAACGGCTCGGGTCGGGCATCAACGCTCGGATGGTCGGGGTCAGAAAGCTGTCGCAATTCTCCAATGTTACCCCGCGAGCCGCCAGCACGCGCCCGACGATCTCGGGCAAAGCATGACTTTGGGACAGTGCCAGCGCCAGCCGGTCATTGCTTGAGCGCGCCAGCCAGCGCCGACCGGTTACCGAATGCGCGACATTGAGGAAGGCGGGGGAGTCGGGGAGCAGGGCTTGAGCCTCCGTTACGGGATTGTTCGCAGAGTATAGGACGCGCGCGGCGGTGACAGCGGGAATTTCGCATGCCGCATTGCGGCGCCCGTGTCTTTCTGCCATTATCGGCATCGACGCCGCAGAGGTGCGGGGGCTCGCGTCCGCTCAGAAGTCCAAAAATGTTCGATATTCAATGGTCGGAAATTCTGGTGATCGTGGTGGTCGCGTTAATCGCCATCGGGCCTAAGGATTTGCCGAAAGTCTTGTTCGCCGTCGGTAAGGTGGTTCGCCGGGCCCGCTATATGGCCAGCGAGTTCCAGCATCATTTCAGCGACATGATGCACGAGGCGGAATTGTCGGAACTGCGCCGGCAGGCCGATGCGGGACATGACCCGACTCGCTCGGGCGGTCTGACCGAACTGATCGACCCCGATGGCTCGATCCGGCGGAACTTCGAGACGCTTGATGGCGGCATGGCCGGTCACGCCGGCAGCCCGTCGGAGCATGCTTATTCCGAACATGATCCGCTCGATCATGACGAGTATCACTCCGAGCCTGAACATCCTCAAGAGGCTGCGCCGTCGCTTGCCGCGGCTGACGCGCCTTCTCCGGTTCAGCAAGTCCCGGTTCAGCAAGCTCCGGTTCAGCAAGCCCCGGCCCGGCAGGAATAACGCCAGTGGAAAACGATACCGACGCCCATAAGATGCCGCTGCTTGAACATTTGATCGAGCTGCGCAATCGGTTGGTCTATTCGATAGCGGCTCTGTTGGTCGGGTTTGCGATTTGTTATAATTTCTCCGGGCAAATTTATACGTTTTTGGTGCAGCCGCTGGCCGATATTCTGGCCGGACAAGGCCGCAAGATGATTTATACCGGCCTGACTGAAGCGTTTTTCACCTATATCAAGGTTTCCTTTTGGGGCGGGGCCTTCCTGGCTTTTCCGATTATCGCGGCCCAAATCTGGATGTTCGTGGCGCCCGGTCTTTATCGGCATGAAAAGCAGGCGTTTCTGCCATTCTTGATCGCGACGCCGATTCTGTTCCTGACCGGGGGGGCGGTTGTCTATTATCTGGTGTTTCCGCTGGCGTGGCGCTTTTTCCTGGGCTTTGAGATGCATCCGACTGCGCCGGGAACCTTGCCGATTCAACTTGAGGCCCGGGTCAGCGAGTATTTGTCGCTGGTCATGAGTCTGATTTTTGCTTTCGGGGTGGCGTTTCAGCTCCCGGTGTTGTTAACGTTGTTGGCGCGGGTTAACCTGATTACCTCGCAACAACTGGCGGAAAAGCGGCGCTATGCCGTGGTGCTGGTCTTTATCGCCGCGGCGATTCTAACCCCGCCCGATGTCTTCAGTCAGGTCAGTCTCGCAATTCCGTTGATCGGTCTTTACGAAGTGTCGATTTGGGCGGCGCGTTGGATCGAGCGCCAACGCGCCCGTGATATCGCCCGTAACGAAGCCGAAGCCCGCGCCGCCGAAGCGGCCCGGACCAAGGAAAAGGAACCGGAGTGAAGTGAGGGGGGGGCCCCTCACTCACCGCCAGGGCATGATCGGTACGGTTGAGATGCTATTCATCGGCGAGCCGTCGATCAATTTGGTGCTATAGACCAGATAGACCAGAGTATTACGCTTGCGGTCGAACATGCGTATGACCCTGGTTTCTTTGAACAGGATCGAGGTGTCTTCGGTAAAGACGGTCTCGTTTTCCTTAAGCGCCGGCGGCATGGTGATCGGGCCGACCTGACGGCAGGCAATCGCAAAGCGCGACGGGTCGGTAGCAAGGCCGAGCGAGCCGGCGATGCCACCGGTACGGGCTTGGCTTAGATGGCAGGCGACACCGGGAATTTTGGGGTCGTCGAAAGCGTCAACACAAACCTTATGATTAGCACCGATCAGCTTCCAGGCTGTGGTGACGCAACCGATTTCTTCAGCCGCCGCTCCACCCGTCAGTAGCCCGCTTGCGATTAGCCCGAGCACCAGGGCCAGCCCCGTCGTAAATCTTTTCATTGTCGCCTCGTGCTTTTTCAGGGAAAAGAATGCATCTTGCTACTCGGACCCGGGGCTTTGGGGAACTGTTATCTTGGATAATATTTGATATGGGGGGAGGGCGCGTCATGGTCGGTCTTGCCTTTGAAGAATTTCGGATCGGAGCGGTGTTTGAAACGGCCGGGATCACGGTTACCGAAGCAATGATCATCGAATATGCTTTTCGCTATGATCCGCAGCCCTTCCATATTGATGCAATTGCCGCCAGTCGCTCGCCCTATGGTGGTCTGATTGCCAGCGGTTTCCAGACCATGAGCCTGACATTCCGGTTGTTTCAAGCGACCGGAATGCTGAGCGGGACCGGCTGGGGCGAGGCCGGGGCCGACGAGGTCCGCTGGCTGCGCCCGGTCCGACCCGGCGATACTCTGCGCGTCAAGGTCACGGTCGCCGGGGTTCTACCGTCGCGTCGTCCGGACCGGGGGATTGTGCGCTTGGCTTATGCGACCTATAATCAACATGGCGAAGCGGTGCTAACCATGACGGTTAATCATTTGGTTCTCGTCGGACTCGTTGCGGCCGGTCAAAATGATTAAAACTTGGAACTGCCGGCCGGGGATTTGGTGTTTCATCCTGTCTGTCTTGCTGTTGGTTTCGCCGGCCATGGCGACTTCGCTCAAGGTTGTGGCGAGTTTCAGCATTCTTGGCGATCTGGTGCAACAGGTTGGCGGTAACCGGGTCGTTGTTACAACTCTGGTCGGGCCGGACGGTGATGCGCATGTGTTCGAGCCGACGCCCGCTAATGCCCGGGCGATCGGCGAGGCCGGGCTGGTGGTGACCAACGGGCTCGGGCTTGAGGGCTGGATGCCCCGCTTGATCCATTCAACCGGCTATCGCGGGCCGGTGGTGGTGGCAACCGAAGGGGTTGTTCGGCGCACCGGATTTTCAGAAGACCATGGTCGGGGCGGGGTTGATCCGCATGCTTGGCAGAATGTTGTCAATTCCGAGATTTACGTTCGGAACATTCTTGCCGGGCTGGTTGATGCCGATCCGCCGGGGGGTGATGTGTACCGGGCCAACGCCGCCGCCTATACCGCCCGACTCGAAGCGCTTGACCGGTTCGTGCGGGACGCGTTTAAGCGGGTGCCGGTGGCCGATCGCAAAATTATTACCTCTCATGACGCGCTTGGTTATTACGGCGATGCCTATGGCCTGACTTTGCTGGCGCCGCTTGGTTTCAGCACCGAGGCCGATGCCTCTGCAAAAACGGTCGCCGCCTTGATCCGGCAAATTCGAAACGAGCATATCAAGGCGATTTTCATCGAAAACATGAGCGATTCGCGCCTGATCGCTCAAATTTCCCGTGAGGCCGGGGCAAAGGTCGGCGGCAGACTGTTTTCCGATGCCCTGTCTCTCGCCGCCGGCCCGGCTGCCAGCTATGAGGCGATGATTCGCCACAATACCGGCCAAATCATCGAGGCGCTTACGGGCGCCGGGTTGCGTTAAGGGCGCGGGTAAAACGCGCTACCAGCTCGTCGATTTCCGGCTCGGTGATAATCAAAGGCGGGGCGAAAGCCAAAGTGTCGCCCATGGCCCGGGTGATCAATCCGTGTTCCGCGGCCAAATTTTGCACGTGTGCGCCCATTGCTGCGGCGGCTGGAAACGAGGTCTTGCTCGCTTTGTCGGCCACCAACTCGACTCCGGCGATCAGCCCGACGCCGCGCACCTCTCCGACCAAGGGATGATCGGCAAGTCGGCGCAGGCTGGCCTGAAAATGGGGGGCTACGCGGCGGACATGATCGAGAATATTGCGTTCATGATATATCGCCAGCGCTTCGAGTGCAACGGCGGCGCAGACCGGATGAGCCGAATAGGTAAAGCCGTGACCGAACACGCCGATTTTTTCGGACTCGGCAACGCAGGCGCGATAAATCGACTCGGTAACCAGGGTGGCGCTGATTGGCAGATAGCCCGAAGACAGGGCCTTGGCACAGGTCAGAATATCCGGTTCGATTCCGAACGTTTCACTGCCCCAGAACCGACCGGTCCGGCCGAAGCCGCAAATCACCTCGTCGGCGACCAGTAACACATCATGCCGCTGTAATACCGCCTGGATTTTCTCGAAATACGTGGCCGGCGGCACGATGACTCCGCCGGCGCCCATGATCGGCTCGGCAAAGAAGGCGGCGACGGTGTCCGGTCCTTCAACCTGAATTAAAACATCAAGATTTTCGGCCAGTCGGGTTGCATACGCTTCTTCACTCTCGCCCGGATTCGCATGTCGATAGTAATGTGGGCACTCGGCATGAAGAATGCGCGCAATCGGTAAGTCGAAGTCCCGGTGATTATTAGGCAATCCGGTCAAGCTGGCGGTCGCTACCGTGACCCCGTGATAGGCCTTCATCCGGGAGATGATCTTTTTCTTTTCCGGACGTCCGAGCGCGTTATTATAATACCAGATCAGCTTGATGGCGGTGTCGTTGGCCTCTGAGCCGGAGTTGGCGAAAAGGACTTTGGTCAGGGGCTTGCCCTTAAGTGGCCAGGGCGCCAGCTTAACCAGTTGTTCCGCTAGATCGATCGCCGGGCCGTGCGATTTGTGGCCGAACACATGGTAGAATGGCAGCGTTCTCATCTGGTGTTCCGCCGCCGCCGCCAACCGGCTTTCGTCAAAGCCGAGGGCCACGCACCACAAGCCGGCCATGCCCTCGATATACTCACGCCCGGTGTCATCAGTGACCATGACGCCGTGTCCGCGCTCAATGATGAACGGCCCCTCTTGCTCGTGGCGCTTCAGGTTGGTGTAGGGATGGAACAAATAAGCTTGATCGCGGCGCGCGGCGGAATGACCGGAGGTCGTCATCACATCATGTCCCGGACAGTGAAGCGTCATTCTACCGCATTGTAACCGAAACCGTCTCGGCGTAGGCTACCTGTGTCGCAAGAATTGCGACGTAAACGATGATGGAAGGTCATCATGGCCATGGCGATCGACTCCCCGAGTCTGTCCGTTCTGCGCGTTGACGTTGCGCGCTATGCCGGTCTTTTTCACAACACGCCGCTTTTGGCGTCTTCCCCTGCCGGGCAGCCTTCGACCGATCGGCCGACGGCCGATGTGCCGCAAGTGCTGCGCTCAATGACCGAGGCGGAAAAACTCAGCCGTGCGGCGCGGTCGAAGGTTGCTGCCAACCGGCTGCAACAATTGATCAATCAGGCGAAGCTGCTGCGGTTGATGAGCACCGTTGATGCCAAGGCCAACGCCCGGCACGCTGCCGACTTGGCTCGCCAAATTGCCGCCGCCGTCAAAGATTACGAGGCCGGGGCCAAGGCGGCATCGGTCATGCCCGCCGCTCCGTCAGCCGACGCGGAGGCCGGGGCCGGCTCCAAGGCGCTGAAAACCGAGGCCAATGCCGCAAGTGCCGAAGCGACTTCGGCGGCGGTGTCCGGAACCCCCGCCACTGCGGGTAACACTGCCGATGAAAAATCCTTGTTCGGGCAGGTCAGGGCGACTCTGGCCTCGTTGCGTGGGGTAACCGAGCACGCTTTACGTGTGGCCCGCAGGAAACACAAGCCAGCCGATGTTAATCAATCGGAACAAGAACTGTCTGAAATTAAAAAGGCCAATCAACAGGCCGAAGCAGCGTTGCATGAAGTTGAAGACCACGGCGGCGGTGAGAGCAGTGCCGGCGGTCCTTCTCAAGTGTCGGCGACCGCTTCACTTAACATTATGGCCTGAACGCGCTCGCGGGTGCGATTTATTGTAAATCTCCATCAGGCGCTTGTCATCGACCTCCGTGTACCGTTGTGTCGTTTTTAGAGAAGAATGGCCAAGCAAGTCCTGGATGGTGCGCAAATCCGCGCCGTGATTAAGCAGATGCGTGGCGAAGCTGTGGCGCAACGCATGGGGCGTGACGTTGTCGGGCAGGCGAAGCCACACACGCAAAACGCGCATAGCGCGTTGGGCCACCCCGGGGTTGAGTCGCCCGCCTTGTACGCCGACAAAGAGCGGGTCATCTCCGGCGCTACGGAAGGGACAGGCGGACAGATAGTCGGTTAGCGCCGCCGTTACCACCGGCAGTACTGGAACGATGCGCTGTTTGCTGCCCTTTCCGGTTATAACCAGGGTTCTAACGCCGGTTCCGGCGGGAACCTGGCAATAATTAAGGCTCAGCGCCTCATTAATTCGTAAGCCGCAGCCATAGAGCAGGGTGAATAGCGCCAAATCACGCTTGCCGATCCACTGATCGTCGGGAACCAGCGGCGCCGTTATCAGTAATTCGGCCGTCGTGTCTTCGGTCAAAGGGCGCGGTAAGGGGCGCTTAAGCCGGGGCGGGCTGACCAGTCCGATCGCGGCATTGTGCAACCGGCCGCTGCGGTCAAGCCACCGAAACAGATTGCGTACGCCCGCCAAGTTGCGTGACCGGCTCGAGGCGACTAACCCGTCCGTGGCGCGTTGCGCCAACCATGCTCTGAAGTCGCTGAGTTGAGCATCAGCCAGATCGGCCAACCCCGGCAAGCGTCCGTGATACTCGGTCATAAAGCCGAGAAAAGTGTAAACGTCGTGAAGATAAGCCTCAAGCGTGTGCGGAGAGACATGCCGCTCGGCAGTAAGGTAAAGGCGCCAAGGCTCCAAGACTTCGAGTAAGTCGGGCGCAGCCTGTGGTCCCGGTATTGCGCCGGCCGCCATGGCAGAACGCCTTTTCAGCTTGTCCTGTCACCGGCGAGGAAGGCCTTAACCTTGAGCAGAATATCTTTTACCTCGGCATCGCTCCGGAAGCGTTGCTTGAACGCCGGCAGGAATTTCGGATTGCGGAATTCGCGGCTAATCGATTCAACCGCCAATGTGCGGGCCTTGCCGTCAACCAGTTGAATGCCGGAACACACCTTAAACAGCAGCGATATCCGTTCCGCATAGCTCCGGTTGGGAGCCTGCAAAATATCGGTTTTGAAGATGTCGAGCAAAGCGTTGTCAACCGCCCCCAACATTTCACTGCGGGTCATATCATCAATCGGAGCGGCAACCAGCGCTCGTTGTACGTCGGCCAACAAACCGACAGCAGCCAAGCGATTGCTGGCTTCCCGCATGCAAATGCGGACCAGATCATCGGGCGGCATTACTGCGCGGAAATGACGGAAAACCGTGGCCTTGTTAAACGGACCCGGTGCCAATTGTGCCAGCCGGCTCAACACGCTCAGCTTTTCAGTAACTTTCTGTGCAACCCCGATGGATTCGGAAATGCCCTGGATGGTCAGGGAGCGCGCACAGCGGGCAACCATGGCATCGGCGACTTCCTCGTCTTTAATCAGGGCTTGCGCACTCTCATTAAGCTGGCGAATGATTGTGTTGAGGCCTTCGAGTTCCTGCATTAATGACCGCCCCTGTAGTAAGGGCTGACGGCTGACCACTTCGCGCAGGAAGCGTCGACGTAAGGTCGAGCGCGTGCGCGGCATCAGGCCTTCGTTCATCAAGGCATTGACTGCGTTCACTCCACGCGGCAGAGAGCCCGCGGCGGGCTTGAAAGTTCCACCATACAAGCTGGCAACGGTACACATGGCGGTGACGCGATCGCCACCTTCTTCAAGTAATTCGCGAAAAGGCCCGGCCATCGAAAAGATGTCGGCGGCCTGAGCATCAAGGATTTTCAGGTGCCGCCGCTCGCAAGCGGCCTCATTCAGCTGACCGAGCCGGTCGAGTTTCTCCAACCAGTTCTTGGCGTCAAGCAGATAAGCGGCAACGGCGCGCTGGATATGATAGCCAACCAACTCTACGCCAAATTGTTGCTCAAACTGTGCATAGACTGAAACAAAAGAGCCGGGCTCCAACTTCGGAACTTTGGCATTTATAGCATCGTTCCGGAGTTGCAGAACCAATTGACTCCATAGCGACATCATATCCTTGAATAAGGTCGCCGCCGATATTTTTCCGGTTTGGGCCAGTTGGATCGCGATCTTTTGAAATACGCCTTGCAATACGGTGCCGGCGCTGTCCAGATCGATCGCGTGCTTTTCCGAGTGGATTAGTTCAAGTGTTGTTACGCGCTTGTCTTCCAAATAGCGGCTGAGTTGCGCTCGCAACTCATCACGGCCGCGCTCACGGAAGAAATCGCTGACTAGACGCCAACAGAACTGAACCCCGATTTCGACGGCCTGAGCCATCGGGTCCGGTTCGGCAACATCGCCGATCAAGCGCTTAAAGATGACAACGCTGTCGGTGAAATCATAGTCAACATAGTACTCGTTACGAACGAGCCTGACCCCGTCAACAGTTCCGTCCGAATATAGTTTTTCCGCCGCGGCCAAACCTTCGGAACGGTAGTCGGTTGAACTCAACCGATACCACATTTGCTCTCGGAACGAGTGCAACTCATAGCTAATGCGGATTTCGCCGACGGTTTCGGGGTCGGAATTCACGGGTTAAACCTTACGCTGACTTACCCTTGTTCAACTGTGGCCGGTCGAGAACGGCTCCCCGTGCGGCAGCAAACCGACATCGGGAGGCATCGAACGACGCCCGCGAAGTGTTATAAACCAACCGACCGCGAAAGCACCACATATTTTAGATGCGAGCCGTGCATTTACTCCATCCATCACAATTAACGTAGACCCCGCAAGCCGGAAAACAATGCGCGGCGCTTCCTGCTCTGTGGTGTGTCTGGATGCCTGTTTGCGTTGGGCTGGCTTCAGGATACAGATTCATACTTGATTTTCATCAAATCATGTGGGTGTGATTTGTAAAATTCGCCAAACTCCATGTCTTCACGTGAAATATGATCAGCCAGCCATTCTGACACAAAAGCCCTGATTTCCAAAATTATATCAAGTGAACCTCTTTCATAGTGGTCAATTAGACCTGAAAGCTTTTGAATAAACTGCCAGTGTTTGACCACATGCTCCGCACAATTCGGGTACTTTATTTTTTGCATTAATAATTCTTCGTGGCTAAAATGCTCTTGGCTATAATCCGCAAGTGCACACAAAACTTCTCCGATAAATGATTCGCGCTTATCGAATTCTATCGAACCATTAAGTCGTTGGGCGATGCTAAATAATAATTTGTGCTCACGGTCAATGTCAGGATGGCCGATCAACAACCGGTCATTCCATTCCATGATCGGGTGCAGTGTATCCGCGCTTTCGTTTGTCATGATTATGCCCGATATTGCTCTAAAGAGTTTATTAATTTTATTGTGAAATTGCAAGGTGTTTCCGGTCTGATTGCCCCGGGCCGTGATGTGAATGACACGGTGGAGAGAAGGGCGCGGCGGCGTGAAGGCTCGGGGTGGCCTTGCCCTCGCGCTCCGCTGTGTTATGATGCCTGCATCCGACGAGTTAACAAGAGCGCAAGCATGTCTTATATCCAGGGCGAAACCGGCGATTGGGAAATCGTAATCGGACTTGAGGTGCACGCTCAGGTCACTTCGAAGGCCAAGCTGTTCAGCGGTTCAGATACGACTTTCGGTGCCGAGCCGAACAGTCAGGTCAGCTTCGTCGATGCCGCCTTTCCGGGCATGCTGCCCGTGATCAACGACTACTGCGTTGAACAGGCGGTGCGGACCGGCCTCGGACTGCGCGCTGAAATCAATCATTTCTCCGTGTTCGACCGTAAGAATTACTTTTATGCCGATCTGCCGGCCGGGTATCAAATCAGCCAATACTTGCAGCCGATCGTCGGCAAGGGTGAATTGGTTCTGGATATGGCGGACGGCAGCAGCCGCACCGTCGGCATTACCCGGTTGCATCTGGAGATGGATGCCGGCAAGAGTCTGCATGATCAACACCCGAGCAAGACTTATGTCGACCTTAACCGGTCGGGTGTCGCGCTGATGGAAATCGTGTCGGAACCGGATATGCGCAATTCGGAAGAGGCCGGGGCGTATTTGCGCAAGCTGCGCACGATTCTGCGCTATCTCGGGACTTGTGACGGCAACATGGAGGAAGGCTCCATGCGCTGCGATTGCAATGTTTCGGTGCGTCGGCCCGGCGGCCCTCTGGGTACCCGGACCGAAACTAAGAACGTTAACTCGATTCGCTTCGTGATGGCTGCGATCGAATATGAATCTCGCCGCCAGATTGAAATTATTGAAGAAGGCGGCACGGTAAAGCAGGAAACCCGGCTCTGGGATACCGGAAAGGGGATTACCCGCGCAATGCGCAGCAAGGAGGAAGCGCACGACTACCGCTATTTCCCCGATCCCGATTTGTTGCCATTGGTGCTGGATCCGGCTCGGGTTCAGGCGATCAAGGCGACGCTGCCCGAATTGCCCGACGACAAAAAAGCGCGCTTTCTTGCCGATTACAAGCTGTCGGCCTATGACGCTGGCGTGCTGGTGGCCGAGCAGATCAAGGCCGATTTCTATGAAGCGGTGGCCAAGGGCCGTGACCCCAAACTGGCCGCCAACTGGGTCACCGGCGATTTATTCGGCGCTCTGAATAAGGTCGGCAAGGACGTTACCGAAAGCCCGGTCGGTGCCGAGGCGCTCGGCGGTTTGATTGATTTGATTGCGGATAACACGATCTCCGGCCGCATCGCCAAAGAAGTGTTTGAGGAGATGTTCGCCACCGGAAAGTCGGCCGCGGCCATCGTCGAGGAAAAGGGGCTTCGCCAAGTCACCGATACCGGGGCGATTGAAACGGCAATCGACGCCGTCCTTGCCGCCAATGCCGCCAAGGTTGCCGAGTATCGTAGCGGCAAGGATAAGCTGTTCGGCTTCTTTGTCGGTCAGACCATGAAGGCGACGGCCGGCAAGGCTAATCCGGCTCTGGTCAATGATATCCTGAAAAAGAAGCTCGACGGGTGAACCGGTTCGGGGGCTGAATCTGTTCGGAGGCACGGCGACGCCTTTCCGGCACGCAAAGCGTTCGGGGCGGGAACGGGGAGGGTGCGTCGTGCGCCCCCGTCCCGCCCCTTGCGTTTCAGGTCGCTATTGAGCAGTCCATTGCTTGCACAAAATAAGAGCATATTGTTTGTTTTCGTGCACTACCGCATAGTATTAGGGCAGTAGTGTAAAGCAGTAGTGCTAAGATTGTCACAATACCGTCTCCACAATCAAAGATCGGTTGTTTTCACCTTGCCTCGATCGGGGGGGCAGGGTCTTATTGTGGTCATGAGATTTTGATGGATCGTCGAGTTATCTCGGCAACTTGTTTTAAAAGGATGTCACCCATGAAAAATTCGATGCTTGCGGGCTGCGCCGCCATTGCATTTGCCGGATTGTGCGGAACCGCCGCCGCCGATACCGCGCCGGGCAAGTTCGACATTAAGCTGGGGGGCGATGCCAGCTTTACGGCCGGGTATGTCAGTCAGAATACGACTCCGCTGGCGACCGACAAGCTGAGTGCGACCGACTTTACCAACCGCTTCCGGCTTCAGGTGACCCCGACCGCTAAAGCCGATAACGGTATGGAATATGGCGCTAATCTGCGGGTTCGCACTTGGCTGGGCAACGGGGTGGTCGATGCCGATCAGGCCTATGTTTTCACCGGCGGCACCTTCGGTCGGATCGAGGCCGGTGTCACTCCCGGTCCGAACAGCCAGTATGGCGTGGCCGCCCCGAGCGGCTTCGGCACCGGCGGCGTCCTCGGCGACTGGAGCGACGGTCCGAGCATGGTGCCGTTCACAGGAAGCTGGCTGGTCAACCAGAATGGCTATGTCGGCGCGACCTTCGGCAGCGAATTCAACTTCATCACCAACAATAACTGGGCAACCAAGGTTAACTATTTCACCCCGCGCTTCTTCGGCAGCGATGACAAGACCGGCCTGATGGGCATGGTGTCGTACACGCCTCAGAATCTGAGTGTCGGCACTGCTGTCAGCCGGACTGACCGGATCGCCCCGACCAATTGGCTGACCAACGACAGCGCCTGCGGCTATGCCCCGGCCTCGAACGGTTCCACTGCGCTCCAGGGCTGCAACTGGAAGAATATCATCGAGGCCGGACTGCGCTATGACGGTACTTTTAGTGGCGTCACGGTTTCGGGCAGCTTCGGTTACGAGCACGGCGACGCCCCGATCCCGACCACGCTGGGTGCCACCCGGTTCAATGACCTGGACGCGCTTCAGGTTGGTTTCCAGGTCGGCTATGCCGGCTTCCTGGTCGGCGGTAGCTATTTGGATGCCGGCAAGTCGGGCTATACCAAGAGTGCGACCGCTGGTTCGCTCGGGGTTACCCGCAACACGACCGCTCAGTCCGCGTTTACCGCCGGTATTTCTTATGAAACCGGCCCGGTCGTGGTCGGCTTTAATTATGCCCATGGTGAAGATGCCGGGGATATGTCTTTGAGAGGGTCACGGACCGTTGACCTCTACTCGGTCGGGGCGACCTATACTTTGGCGCCCGGTTTGACCACCTCGCTTGAGTATTTGCGCAGCACAAGCAACAATCAGACCGGGTTCACCACCACCTCGACCGATTATATCGGCGCGAACGGTAAGACCGGCAGCGGCGACGCCGACCTGATCCTGTGGAAGAACGTGGTCACTTTCTAAGCTGTATTCGTAATTCACCGTTCCGCGTCGGCGGGGCGGTGAAAGCGAAATCAGAGCGTGCAAGAGGCTCGTTACTTGGTTAATACGGGCCATCATGGGAATACACGATAAGACTGCGGCATTTCGGCTCGGGCTTGGCGAGGGGTTCGCCATGCCGGGGCTGGTGCTGTTTTGCAGCTTTCTCGGCTTCGGCTCGCTGGTGCGCGGCAGCGGCATCGGGCTGACCGCCGGCATGGTTTCCAGCCTGACCGTCTGGGGGCTGCCGGGCCAGATCGCAATGATCGAGCTGTATGGAGTCGGCGCCTCGCTGGCGGTCAACAGCATGGCGGTTTGGCTGACCAATACCCGCTTGATGCCGATGGTGATTACCCTGGTGCCGCATCTGACCCGCGCGCGGCCGGGCTGGCGCCATTATCTGATCGCTCACCTGATTGCGCTGACGACCTGGGCGGTGGCTTTGAATCGGGTGCCGAACCTGCCGCCCGAACAGCGTTTTTCCTGGTTCTTCGGCTTTTCCGTGGTGCTGTGGGGGCTCAGCCTGATCGGCACCGCGGCCGGCTTCGTGCTGTCGGGGACGCTGCCGGAGCCGGTGGTGCTCGGGTTGGTTTTTATCAATCCCTGCTATTTTCTGTTGCTGTTCCTGGTGGAGTTTCGCCCGCGCTCCCGTGTGCTGGCGCTGGCGTTAGGCGGGTTGGCCGGGCCGTTGCTCCATCTGGTTGATCCCGATTGGGGCTTATTGGTAACCGGTCTGGGCGGTGGTACGGCGGCTTTTCTGCTTGACCGGCTGTTGCGCCGACGTGAGGCTTGTCATGGTTGAGGGCTCGGTTTGGCCGCTGCTGCTGGTGGCAACGTTGGTCACGTACTCGTGGCGAGCGCTGGGGGTGCTGGTTGCAGGGCGCATCGATCCGGACGGGCCGGTGTTCGAGTGGGTCGGCTGTGTCGCCTATGCTTTGCTGGCCGGGTTGACCGTCCGCATGATTCTCTTGCCGATCGGGGCGTTGCGGGGGACCGACCTCGGGTGCCGGCTGGTCGCGACGGCGCTGGCGATTATCGTGCTGCGCCGCTCGGGTGGAAACATTGCGCTCGGCGTGCTGGTCGGGGTCGGCGCGCTGGTCGGTCTGACCGCTGCGGGCATAAAGATATGGAATTAATGGTACTTGCCGGCCGGGGCCTGCCCGGGATAAGAGAACGCTCACGAATTGCGGCGGCGCGCCCCGGGAGCCATGGAATATTTCCTGCAACAATTGATAAATGGTGTGACGTTGGGGGCAATCTATGGATTGATCGCCATCGGGTACACCATGGTTTATGGCATAATCGGCATGATTAATTTCGCTCATGGCGAGATTTACATGATCGGTGCCTTTATCTCCGTGATCAGTTTTCTGGTGCTGGGTGCGGTTGGCATCACCTGGGTACCGTTGGCGGTCGCAATCGTGCTGGTCGTAACCATGCTGTTCACCGCAGTCTATGGCTGGACGGTCGAGCGCATCGCCTACCGACCGTTGCGCGGTTCGGTCCGGCTGGCGCCGCTGATTTCGGCGATCGGCATGTCGATCTTCTTGCAAAACTATGTTCAACTGGTTCAAGGCGCCCGGGTCAAGCCGTTGCCGCCGGTCATTACCGACGTGATCGTGTTGATGCAGCGGGCCGACGGGTTCAAGGTCAGTATCAGTTACTTGCAAATCATGATCATTGTACTGACGGTGGCGCTGATGGTCGGGTTTACCCGGCTGATTCACGGAACCGCGCTCGGTCGGGCGCAGCGTGCTTGCGAACAAGACATGAAGATGGCCGGGTTGCTCGGCATCGATGTTGATCGCACCATTTCTTTGACTTTCGTGACCGGGGCGGCTTTGGCGGGCGTGGCCGGAGTCATGGTGACGATGTATTACGGCGTGATCGACTTTTACATCGGGTTTCTGGCCGGGATTAAGGCCTTTACCGCCGCGGTGCTGGGCGGGATCGGTTCGCTGCCGGGCGCCATGCTGGGTGGGCTGACCATCGGCTTGATCGAAGCGTTGTGGTCGGCCTATTTCACCGTCGAATATAAGGATGTGGCCGCGTTCTCGGTTCTGGTGCTGGTGCTGATCTTCCGCCCGACCGGTCTGCTCGGCCGTCCGGAAATCGAGAAGGTTTGAGCCGATGCGGCACGCATTAAAGGAATCCGCCGGCGCCGCCGGCATCGCCTTTTTACTGACGCTGCTGTTGGTCGGCTTGCGCACGGTCGAGGCGCCGGGGCGGTTGCTGCTGTCTCCGCGTTTCACCGAAGTCGCGGTGACCGTCGTGCTGGTGTTTCTCGGCCGGCTCGGGTTGGTGCTGGCGGCGGAGG
>JBAWVF010000075.1:0-16751 GCA_037147415.1 Rhodospirillaceae bacterium
TGGAAGCGATCAATCGCAGCATGGACAATCTCTCCCGCATGGAAGAGATGAACCGCCAGCGCGCGCGCCGCGGCAAGTAACGGGGTCCAGGGGGAAGCCCCCCTGGTCTTGGATCAGGATACCGGACATGGCCGAACTCTTCGTCGAACTCTTCTCCGAGGATATCCCCGCCCGCATGCAGGCGCGCGCGGCCGATGACCTCAAGCGGCTGACCACCGACAAGCTCACGGCCGCCGGCCTGACCTTTACCGCGGCGACGGTGCAGTCGACACCGCGCCGGCTGGCGCTGGTGGTCGATGGCTTGCCGCTGGCCCAGCCCGATGTGCGCGAGGAAAAGCGCGGTCCCCGCGTCGGCGCGCCCGATGCGGCGGTCGCCGGCTTTTTGAAGGGGGCTGGGCTGACCAGCCTGGACCAGTGCGAACAGCGCGACACCGGCAAGGGTGTGTTCTGGTTCGCGGTGATCGAAAAGCCGGGCGGCGCCACCGCCGCCATGCTGCCGGGCCTGCTCGAGTCGGTGATTCGCGAGTTGCCCTGGCCCAAATCGATGCGCTGGGCCGACACCACCTTCCGCTGGGTCCGGCCGCTCCATTCGATCATCGCGCTGTTCGACGGCAAAGTGGTGGAGGGCGGCTTGACCGTCGCCACCCGCGAGGGACCGCCGCGCCCCGACGGTAATCTGTGTATGGCCGGCGAGATTGCGGCGACCCGGCTGTTTTTCGGGCAGACGACTCGAGGCCATCGTTTTCTGGCGCCCGCACCGTTCACCGTCGAAAGTTTCGCCGATTATCGGCAAAAGCTGGGCTCGGCGTTCGTGATGCTGAGCCGCGACGAGCGCAAGGCCAAGATCATCGCCGACGCGACCCGGTTGGCGACGGCCGAAGGCTTGGTGCTGGCACCCGACGAGGGCCTGCTCGAGGAGGTCGCCGGGCTGGTCGAATGGCCGGTGGTGATGCTCGGCACGATTGATCAACACTTCATGGATGTTCCGGCCGAGGTGTTGATCACCTCGATGCGGACCCACCAGAAATATTTCGCGACTCGGACGGCGGCGGGGGCGCTCGGGCCGCGTTTCGTGGTGGTTGCCAACATGGTGACCGACGATGGCGGCGAGGCGGTGATTGCCGGTAATCAGCGCGTGTTGCGCGCCCGGCTGTCGGACGCCCGTTTCTTCTGGGACCAGGACCGCAAGGACCGGCTCGACAGCCGGATCGCGGCGCTGAAGGACATTACTTATCACGCTAGACTCGGCACGGTTTACGCCAAGATCGAGCGGTTGCAAGAGTTGGCGGCGGCGCTGGCCGGCAAGATCGGGGCGGACCCGGATAAAGCCCGGCGCGCGGCTTTGTTGTCCAAGGCCGATCTAACCACCGGCATGGTCGGCGAATTCCCGGAACTTCAGGGTGTGATGGGGCAGTATTACGCGCTGCATGATGGCGAAGATGCGGCGGTGGCCGAGGCGATCGCCGAACATTACAAGCCGCTCGGCCCGGGCGATTCCTGCCCGACCGCGCCGGTCGCGGTCGCGGTGGCGCTGGCCGACAAGCTCGATAGCTTGGTCGGCTTCTTCGGGATCGATGAAAAACCGACCGGCTCGAAAGACCCTTATGCCTTGCGAAGGGCGGCGCTGGGGGTAATTCGGCTGGTGCTGGAGAACAAGCTACGGGTTCAGCTGTCAGAACTGTTCCGGGCGGCATACAGAGCTTACAATGTGGCGCTGTCTGCTTCGGCTCTGGAAGTGGTGAGCCAGTTGCTCGACTTTTTCTATGACCGGCTAAAGGTGGTGCTGCGCGACCGCGGGGTGCATCATGATCTGATCAACGCGATCGTAGAACTCGGCGGCGAGGATGATCTGGTCCGGCTGTTGGCCCGGGTCGAGGCGCTGGGCGGGTTTCTCGGCAGCGACGACGGCGCTAACCTGTTGATCGCCTATCGCCGCGCCGCCAATATCGTTAGCATTGAGGAGAAAAAAGACGGCCGCAGTTATGGCGCCGAGCCCGACGCCGGACAGCTGGTGCAGGCCGAGGAAAAGGCTTTGGAAGAGGCGCTTCAGACGGTGACCGCGGCACTCCGGCCCAAGCTGGAGGCGGAGGACTTTGCCGGGGCGATGGCGGAATTGGCCCGGCTGCGCGGCCCGGTCGATGCTTTCTTCGACAAGGTCACGGTCAATGCCGAGAATGCGGGGTTACGCGAAAATCGGCTTAAACTTTTAACGCAGATCAGAACCACCATGAATCTGATCGCCGATTTCTCGCAAATCAAGGATGAAAAAGCGTTACGCACTGTTGGTGGCAATAAGTAAATAGCCGGTACGGCTTTCAGTCGGGGGATAAGATGAGCGCGACCAAGTGGGTGTATGGTTTCGGTGATGGCAAGGCCGAGGGCGCCGCCGCCATGAAGAATCTGCTCGGCGGCAAGGGCGCTAACTTGGCCGAGATGAGCAGTCTGGGCCTGCCGGTCCCCCCCGGCTTTACCATCTCCACCGAGGTCTGTACTTATTACTACGCTCATGGCAAGACCTATCCCGGCGACTTGGTAGCACAGGTCGACGCCGCGCTGGCGGCGATCGAATCCAGCGTCGGGGCTCGTTTCGGAGATCCGGAAAATCCGTTGCTGGTCTCGGTGCGCTCGGGCTCGCGCGCTTCGATGCCGGGCATGATGGATACCGTGCTTAATCTCGGCCTGACCGATGTCACGGTGCAGGGGCTGATCCGGCGCAGCGGCGACGCCCGCTTCGCCTATGACAGCTACCGCCGTTTCATCCAGATGTACGGTAATGTCGTGCTCGGGGTCGATCATCATCAGTTCGAGGACATTCTCGAAGAGTATAAGCACGTCAATCGCCGCTCGCTCGACACCGACATGACCGCCGAAGACTGGCGCGGGGTGATCGAGGCTTATCAGGCGATGATCCTGCGCGAGCTGGGCCAGCCGTTTCCGAGTGATGTCAAAGAACAATTATGGGGCGCGATCGGGGCCGTGTTCGGCTCCTGGATGAATCCGCGCGCGATTACTTACCGCCGCCTGCATGATTTACCGGCCGACTGGGGCACCGCGGTCAATATTCAGGCGATGGTGTTCGGCAATATGGGCGCCGACTGCGCTACCGGCGTGGCCTTTACCCGGAATCCATCAACCGGTGAAAACGCCTTTTATGGCGAGTATCTGGTCAATGCTCAGGGCGAGGACGTGGTTGCCGGGATTCGGACGCCGCAGCACCTGACAATTTCCGGCAAGCTGGCCAATCATTGTGATCTGCCCGCAATGGAAGAGGTCATGCCCGACCTGTTCCGGCAATTGAATGACGTCCGGCTTAAACTTGAAGATCACTACAAGGATATGCAGGATATCGAGTTCACGGTGCAGCAAAATAAACTCTACATGCTGCAAACTCGAACCGGCAAGCGCACCGCGGCGGCGGCTCTTAAAATCGCGGTCGATATGGTTGACGCCGGAACCCTTACCAAGGCGGAAGCGGTGCTGCGCATCGATCCCGCTTCGCTTGATCAATTACTGCATCCGACACTGGACCCCAAGGCCAAACGCACCGTGGTGGCGCGCGGTCTGCCGGCTTCACCCGGCGCCGCTTCGGGCAAGGTGGTGTTTACCGCCGAGGACGCTGAAACTCAGGCGACCTTGGGCGAGTCGGTGATTCTGGTTCGAATCGAGACAAGCCCGGAAGACATTCACGGTATGCATGCTGCCAAGGGTATCTTAACCACGCGCGGTGGCATGACTAGTCATGCTGCGGTTGTGGCGCGCGGGATGGGACGCGCCTGCGTCGCCGGGGCCGGCGAGTTGCGGGTTGATTACAAGGCGCAGACGGTCACGGTCGGCAAGCATAAGATCGCTGCGGGCGATATTATTACAATAGACGGCTCGACCGGCGAGGTCATGCTTGGCTTGGTGCCGACCATTCAACCGGAACTGTCAGGCGATTTCGGCCGGTTGATGGGCTGGGCCGATAGTATTCGTCGGCTCAAGGTGCGGGCGAACGCCGAAACCCCGCTTGATGCAACGACGGCACGCCGTTTCGGGGCCGAGGGTATCGGTCTCTGTCGGACCGAGCATATGTTCTTCGATGCCAACCGCATTATTGCGGTGCGCGAGATGATCCTGGCCGAAACTATTTCCGGACGCCGGGCCGCGCTGGCCAAGCTTCAACCGATGCAACAGCGCGACTTCGTCGAGCTGTTCCAGATCATGGAAGGGCTGCCGGTGACCATCCGGCTGCTTGACCCGCCGTTGCATGAGTTTTTGCCGCACAGCGATGCCGAAATGGAAGAGGTCGCCCGCGCCGCCGGCACTGAAGTGCTTAAGGTGCGTCAGCGCGCGAACCAGCTGCACGAGTCGAATCCGATGCTGGGGCACCGTGGTTGCCGGCTTGGTATCTCGTTCCCGGAAATCTACGAGATGCAGGTGCGGGCCATCTTCCTGGCGGCGGTCGAGGTGACGGCGGCGGGCGGCAAACCGATCAAGCCGGAAGTGATGGTGCCGCTGGTCGGCATGCATAAGGAACTCGAAATCCTTAAGGAATTGATCGATCAGGTTGCCGCCGAGATCAGGCAGTCCAGCGGCGTGACCCTGGAGTATCAGGTCGGCACCATGATCGAGTTGCCGCGTGCCGCCTTACAAGCCGGTGAAATTGCCAAAAGTGCGGAGTTTTTCAGCTTCGGTACCAACGACCTGACCCAGACCACGCTTGGCATCAGTCGCGACGATGCCGGCAGCTTTTTGCCCGATTACCGCCAACGCGGCATCTTTGAGCACGACCCGTTCGCCAGTCTGGACCAGGAGGGGGTCGGCGAGTTGCTGAAGATTGCGGTCGAGCGTGGCCGGAAGGCCCGGCCGAATTTGAAAGTCGGCATTTGCGGCGAGCATGGCGGCGACCCGGCCTCGGTTCAGTTCTGTGAGACGATCGGATTGGATTACGTTTCGTGCTCGCCGTATCGGGTGCCGATTGCTCGACTGGCCGCCGCGCGTGCTGCATTGAATGCGGGGTCGGCGCAAGACTAAGGGAGATTACGAGGGGTCAAGGCCGGCGGTCAAGGCCGGCGCGCCGGCCTTGACCGCCGCCTGAATGCGGCCGGTGCCCCCGATTTACGCGCCCCCGATTTACACACCACATTCTAATGTTTTGCCGGCATCAGCCAGTTGGTGAGTTTGGCTTGTTGGCTGGAAGCGCGCGCGGCTACGGCCGGACTCGGTGGTGGCGGCGCGGAGGGCCGGGGCGGCGGCGGAGCACTCGGTGGTGCACTCGGTGGTGCACTCGGTTGGGCCGGCACGGGGGGCGGCGGAGCGGGGCGCGGTTTGCTCGGTTCGGGAGCGTCCCGCGCGGAAATCGGTGCCGGCGGCGCGGCCGGAGAAGACGGGCGCAAGGCTTCATTGATTGGAATAGTAAAATGGGCCGCTTTGCGCGCGGGGGAAGGCGGGTCGCGACGGGCAAGTGATCCTTCCAAGCGGCGGGATGCCTCTCGGATTTCCAGCAGCGCGGAGATGGCGTCGGTCAGCAGGGGCGACAATATTTCGGGATTGCTGCGCTCTTCAAGGCTGAGAGTTACGGCTTGCAGCCGAATGCGCTCGACTTCATTTTCGATTAAAAGCTGAAGGTCGGCGGTATTGGCCAGAATTCCGGAGATTTCCTGACGCAGCGTTGAAATTTCACACGCCTGCCTTAACTGGTGAAACCCGAAAGCTTGCGCGGACGCGCGCCCGGCCGGATTGTCTGAGGACATGATTGGGTTACCGTAAAGGCTCGGAAACGAATTGCCGGTTTCACCATAGCCGATTTTGCCACCGCTATTGAAGGAGCACGTGGCACCGAAATCATTTGCGTGATCGCGATCGATAATTTATCAATGGGGCAGGAAGCTTTGATGTTTAACTCTGTTTCTACCGAAGACATGGTTGGAACCGAACTATAGACGGAGCGTCGGTGTCGGTAAAGCTGACGGTGCTATGGAAAGGAAACGGGTCTTCCAACGCCTCCAAAAGCGCGTTGTCCGGCGGCGTGGCCGGCGGTGTCATCCAGGGTGTCATCCAACAATCCGGACGGGCGGCGGCAGTGACGATCCAACGAGAAGATCTAGAGCGGCTGCTGGCTGAAAAGCGTGGCGGACAGCGGAGTGCGCTTCAAGCGGTGCGCGATTCCTATGGTGAAATCGCCCTGATGCGCGAACAGGCCGTGCCATGGGGTGAAATTGCCGATCTGCTCGGCCGTAACGGCGCCGTCGGGCGCGATGGCAAATCTTTTGCGGCGACCACGGTGCGCGCCGCTTTTTTTCTGGTCGGGGCCGAAATTCGTCAGAGCAAGGGCGAAGCCGCCGATGCAGCGGTCGAGTCGGAACTGCTCGATCCGGAGTTGAGCGCCGAATTGTCATCCGAGGTCCTGCTGCCCGAGACGCTGATGCAGGATTTGGCGGAAGCGGTGGCCGAAGCGGCCGGAACCGTCGAGGGGACGGTGGAAGAACCGGAGCCGGCACCGGAACCCGTGGTCGAGTCCGTGATTAAGCCCGTGATTAAGCCCGTGGCCGAGCCCGTGGCCGAGGTTGAATCAGCGGTTGAGCCCGAGCCGGCGCCTCTCCCTCCCCCCGTTGAACCGGAACCGGAACCGGAACCGGAACCGGAACCCGAGCCCGAGCCTGAATTTCACGAAGTTGCCGAGCCCGAGCCCGAATTTGAGCCCGAGCCGGTGGTAAGTGTGGCGGCCGCTACGCCGATGGTTCCGGCCCCGTTACTGATCGAAGAAGCAGAGCCCGAGGCTTGCGCAGAGGACGAGGATTATGGAGAGGAGGAGCCGCTCGAGCCGGTGCCGCCGCCTCTTCCGCGTCCGCCGGTCTCTTCCGCACGTCCGGCGCGGGCCGGCATGGACATGATGCTGTTGATGATGCCCGCCGCTCCGTCGGGGCAGTCGGCCTTTGACGAAGCGGAGGAGGCTGAACCGCCACCTCCTCCGCCGCCGCCACCTCCTCCGCCACCACCTCCTCCGCCACCTCCTCCGCCTCCACCGCCACCTCCTCCGCCGCCACCACCTCCTCCGCCTCCACCGGTACGGGCGGTCTCCACGGCGCCGACCGTTGGCAAGATCGACCACGATGCGGCAATGACTCGGGATTGGTGGCAACGTGCCGACAGTTCGAAATGACCCTCGCGACGGGGTAATAATGGAGTGCCTTCGGGCACTAACGAGGACATAAAACTTAGAAAGGCTTTATTCCATGCTTGGTTCGATACTTGTCCTGAATGATCGCGGGGGTGTGGGCAAGACTTTGCTGTCCCACCATCTCCTGGCCACGGCAATGCTTGAAGGCATGGCCCTGCGTGTTGTTGAATACGAAGTCAATGAGCGGCTCGGCCGCCTGTTCGGCTCGGAAACGGTCGAGCACCGCCGTATTTCTCAGGATTTTGTCAATCTGATGGGAGCCGGCGGCGACGGTTTCTTTGAATTTTGGGACAATATCGGACCTGAATTGCAGCGGGGCGGCCGCTTGTTCGATTTCGGCGGCAATATCAGCCAGTGGTTCTTCAACTGGGCTGAAGTCTCCGGCTTTGACTATTATGTTGGGGACGGTTCCCGTTTGATCTTCATGGTTCCGGTGACTGTTGATCTGGCTTCGCTTCAGACCGGCATGGCCACGCTGGAGCGCATTGCCGCGATTGCGCCGGGTGCCAAGCGCATTTTGGTTGAGAACGGAGCTTCCGGCTCGTTCTCTCAACTCGAAGAATCCTACTACGCCAAGCGCAAGGCCGAGATGGTTGAGCGCGAAAATGTTACCGTGATTTCCATGCCGGCGTGCACCGCCCCGGCTTGGGCTCGCTTGACAGGGCATCGGTTGGATCAGGTTGCCACCATGACCCGCGAAGATCTGGTGAAACTCGGCATGTCACCGCCGGTTGCTTCGCGCTCGTTGATTGTGATTCATGACTGGCTGCGCACCATGCGCCAAGCGCTGTTGCCGCATCTGGTGGATGTGTTCCGGTCGTCGCCGAGCACCGGTTCGGCGCGCGCGACCAAGGGCGGGCGTCAAACCGTCGTTTAGAGCGCATTGAAAGACCCGGCGGGCCATTTTCTCGGCTCGCCGGTTTTTGTGTGATTTCTGACCGGGGCTTGCGGACGGAATGCAAAGGCCAGCCAAACCGCCAAGGCAGCGAGACACCGGTCAGGGCGAAAGCCGTAGCTACGTCGATGACCGTCTGGGACTGCGTGTGTTGAGCGTCATTGTCGGCGATTGTGTCGTCAGTGATGAGACGGATTCGGTCATTACCACGACATTGGGCTCTTGCGTCGCCACCTGTCTGTTCGATCCCGAGGCCGGCTTGGGTGGCATGAACCATTTTTTGCTGGCTGACGCGGCGGATGACCGGTTGAGCGCCTCGGCTCGCTACGGTGGTGCCGCGATGGAACAATTGATCAACCGCATGCTGAGCCGCACCGGACGACGCGACCGGCTGCGTGCCAAAGTCTTTGGCGGTGGCGCGATAAATAATTTTAACAGTTCGGTCGGCACCCGGAATGTTGAATTCGTGATGTCGTATTTGGCCTATGAAGGCATTCCGACCGTGAGTTGGGACGTCGGCGGCAGCCAAGCCCGTGCGGTTCGTTTTTTTCCGGTCAGCGGTCGCACGCAACGACGGTTACTTGCCGCGGCCGGCACCAATGATGTGGTGCAAACTGAAACGGCGTTTGCCGATAAACTGCGGGCAAGCAAAATCGAAGGCGATGTCGAGTTGTTCTAAGCGGCGAACTGTTCTAAGCGGCGCGCCCGCGCATCCGAAATCCAAAGCCCGGCTCTTATACTCCGGCAGACTCTTATACTCCGACGGGCTTTTATACGCTGAGCGACACTCTTGGCCCGTCGACTTTCCCCTCGACCGGCTTACTTTCAGCCGGTTTCGGCGCCGCCGCAGGCGCTTTCGGCCGTCCGGAGCCACTTGACGGGGCCGGGGCAGCATCATTGGTATAAGCGGGGCCGGTATCTGCGGCCTTGTCCGGTTTTGCGGTCTCCGCCGGTACGGAATCGGCTGACTTACCCCCGTTTCGCCGGTACTGCTCGACGATCCGTTCCGAAGGAATCTGAGTCGTCACCTGACCGTTGCCGGGGTCTCGGTAAGAGAGAATGGTCAGCTTTGCCACCGGGTCAAACTGAAAGACCGGGCTGAGATACGGCGCGGCCGCGCTGTCCGCCTTTGGTGTGCCGGTCGAAACCGCCGCACTGTCGGGGCTGGTTACAGGCCCTGGCGGCCGGGAATACGCGGCACTGGATATCGTTCTGATGTCCATGGGTGCTGCTCCCATTTTACCTGTTTAACTGTGGCGGCCGGTTCCGTTCTAGCTTGGACCGGTCGCCGCGTTCTTTGACCACACGCTCAGTCTCGAGATTTCAGACGACGATATTAAGCTTGCCGCCCCGCGTTTCATCGGTGTAGCCGCTGTTGGCCCGGCTGTCCGTCTCGGTGGCTTTTTGTGCGTTCTTCTGGCTGTTGTCGGTTTGCTCGTCAGTTTTAAGCTGCCCAGGCCCGAAATTGGCGGGGGTGCTGGTTACTGCGGCCGGGTTTGAAAAGTAATTCGTGTAGCCGGTGTTGATGGCAGTCATTTGCGTATTCCTTCACCCCGGACTTGGCTAACCGGAACCCGAGTCTCCGCCTTCCTGTCGTCTGTTGCAAGCCGGTATGTTGCGCAAACCGGCACGTTTCAGATTACGGATGACCACATGGAAATCTATGTGATTTCGCACCGGATATCAAGTGTGAGTTAAAAGCCATGGCCGGGCGATGTGGCGGTGCAGCATAAGCCTGTTGTAATTGCAGTGATTCTGGCGTTTCCGCCTGCGCATGACTAAGAACGGCTCCCTTGGTTCGGTCCGGGGCGGAGCGTCACCGGTCGCGACTCGGGAAAGTTGTGCTCAGATGCGGCGTGCGGCAATCAATCCGCCGCCGCGGGTCGGATCGGTGCGTGCGACGACGTTTGCCAGCGGCTCGACGGTTACCGCCATCACGAAAGCGGTGGCGTGCACCAAGCGGGTTTCGTCGATCATGATTCCGACATGGCCGGGGAAAAATACGAGATCACCACGACGCAGCACGAGGCCCGCCCCGTCCGCCGGGACCGGACCGAGTGACACCCCGGTTTCGGTGCGCTGCATATGGCTGTCGCGCGGGGCGGCAATTCCGGCTGCTCCCAGTGCGATTTGAACCAGCCCCGAGCAGTCGATGCCCAGACTTGTGCGCCCGCCCCATAAATAAGGCACCCCGAGCAAGCGCAATGCGGTCGCGGCAATGTCCGTTTCGACCCGTTCAAGCGGCGCCAGGTGCGCTGCGAAAACCCAGCCGCCCCCCGCCAGTTCGGCAAAACCGTTGCGCTCGCCGATCACGTGAACCGGTGACGTCAGGCTGAGCGCATCGCGCACCGGCAGCTTGAGATCGGGGCCGGGGTAGAGGAAGGTTCGCAGCGCCGCAACGCGATGAGTCGGTTCGGTGATCGCGCTTCCCAGTGCGGAGCAGGCAACATGGCCGCTATAGCCGTCGGTCTCGTTCCTGCCTCGGGCGTAGCCGTCGGTCTCATCAAAAACGGTAAAGTGCTCTCCGAACAGCACTTGGCTGGTCTGGCCCGCGTCCCGTGCGGGGGCGGATTTAAGATCGGCATGGCCGACGCAAACCTGGCGCATCGGGTCGGGTGCGGTCATGGCGTCAGCATGGTCTTGCGTGTCCGGTCGAACTCGGCCCGGGCCATCTTCGCGATTTCCTCGGCCTTGGTGACCTGGAGCATATCCTCGGGCGCGACGGCGCCGGCTTCGACCACCAGTTCGGCAAACTCGCTGAGGAAGACCGAACCGCTGACCGTGCGCTGAACCAAAACATTGCGGCGGTCTTCGGCATCGCGCTTGCGCTTGATGAAGCCCAGCACCGATAACCGGTCGAGCGCGCGGGTGATCGCCGGCTTCGATATGTTGAGCGTCGCGGCCAGTCCGCGCACGGTGTGAGGCGGTTCGCATAAATAAACAGTGAGCAATAACGCCATCTGCCGGGCCGAAAGGTCCGGTGCGTCCCGACGCACGCTGGCGACCAGCGCCTTGCGCCAAAGTCCAAGCGCTATCAGACTGCGTGCCATGCTTCCCCACGCTTCGCCGGCTTCATGCCGCCAGCGCGCAGTTTACCCACCCTTTCGCGTGTAAGCAATCCGGCCGTTGCTATCCCGGTGTTTTGCCGACTCCGAAGCGGTGTTCGATCAGGGCGTATACGGCGCGCAGACCCATGGCCTCGCCGCCTTCGGGACGGCCGGGCTTGGCCGAGCCGTTCCAGGCCATGATGTCGAGATGAACCCACGGCGTTTCGGCCGAGACGAAGCGTTCCAGGAACAGCCCGGCCAGGATCGCGCCGGCATGGCCGTGGCTGGCCACATTGTTGAGATCGGCGACCTTGCTGTCCAGACCGCTGCGATAGGGCTGCCACAGCGGCAGCCGCCACATCGGGTCGGCGGTTTCCTCGGCGGCCTTCAACAGCTCAGTCGCCAGTGTATCGCAGTTGCAGAACAGCGCCGGCAACTCCGGCCCGAGCGCGACTCGAGCCGCTCCGGTCAGCGTGGCGAAATCGATCAGTATCTCGGGCTTGTCTCGATCGGCCTCGGCCAGGGCATCGGCCAAAACCAGGCGCCCCTCGGCGTCGGTATTGCCGATTTCGACGGACAGGCCCTTGCGGGTGGCGATCACATCGAGCGGGCGCAGGGCATCGCCCGAAACCGCATTGTCCACCGCGGGAATCAGCACGCGCAGCCGAACCGGCAACCCGGCCATCATGATCATGCGGGCAAGGCCGAGAACGTGAGCGGCGCCGCCCATGTCCTTCTTCATCAACAGCATGGTTGACGAGGATTTCAGGTCAAGTCCGCCGGTATCGAAGCAGACGCCCTTGCCGACCAGGGTCACTTTCGGGTCGGAGCGCCGGCCCCAACTCAGGTCGATCAGGCGGGGCTCGCGCGGGCTGGCCCGGCCGACCGCGTGAATCGCCGGGTAGTTTTGCGCCAGTAGCTCGGCGCCGACGGTAAGCTTAAGCTTCGCTTCGAACTCTTCGGCTAAAATGCGGGCGCTTTCGGCCAGCTCGGCCGGTCCCATATCGCCGGCCGGCGTATTGATCAAGTCGCGCACGTAATAGGCGGCGCCGGCGGCCCGCTCGATATTCGGGCGATTGGCGCCTTTGGGCCACACCAGAATCGGCAGTGTTTTTTCGGCTTTACGGTAGCGGGTGAAGGTGTAGCTGCCGAGCGCCCAGCCGAGCGCGGCCCGGTCGGCGGCAACCGGCGATAATTCGGCGTCCAGGCGATAGCTGCCGGGCGGCAAAAGGGTCGGCAGGCCGATATAAGCCTTGTGGTCGTCGATCGCGCTCACCCCGGCCAGTACGCCGGCGAGCCGCCCGTCCACTCCGGAAATCAGGCAGACCTGACCCGGCTCGGCGGTAAAGGCGGTGCTGGTGACCCGGGCCGCAACTTCGGGCGGGCAGTCGGAGAGAAACCCGTTCAACCGAGCCTTGGTCAAGGGCGTAAGGGGCAGGGTTTCGGCGCCGGATCTGGCGCGGAGCGCAACAAGCACGGAAGGATGTCCCGGTTCAGGTCTAAGCGATGGTGTTAAGTAAAATGGCCTGCCACGCCGCCGCTGAAAAGAGGTAATTTATGCCCTTGTCCGGAAGTTTCCGGACAAGCCGCGCTTACACGCCGCGCAGGCTTCGCGCGCACGAGCGCGCGGGGCCGCAGTCGCGGCCCGGCCCGATATTCATCGAATCTGCACGCGAAACCTCTCCCTTCAGGGGGAGGTTTCGCGTGCCCTAATCTCTGTTGACGGACCTTGCCGCGTTCGGCAAGGTCCAATCCAAGCAGCCGTAACCCGGTCATTCATGGCCGGGAGCTGCGGTCGCGGAGGCGCTGAAATGCGCCGATGCGTGGATTGAAACATTGCGGAGTTTCGATATGGCGGCCTTGACCCTGGTTATCGGCAACAAGCGTTATTCCTCGTGGTCGCTGCGGCCGTGGCTGGCGCTGCGTCAGGCCGGAGCGGCGTTCGACGAGCTGGTGATCCCGTTGCGCCGACCCGAGACCAAAGCCGCCATTCTCGAGCACTCTCCGGCGGGTAAGGTGCCGGTTTTGCTTATGGCCGATGGTTCGGTGTGGGAATCGCTGGCGATTTGCGAAGCCGTGGCCGAGTTGTATCCCGACGCCGGCTTGTGGCCTGTAAATCCGGCGGTGCGAGCTTTGGCGCGGGCGGTCGCGACCGAAATGCACGGCGGTTTTCCGGAACTGCGCCGGGCCTTCCCGATGGATCTAGGGCGCGAGCCGTCGGCACGTCCGGTTCCGGCCGAAGCAGAGCCGGAATTGGCACGGCTGATCGGGCTCTGGCGGAGTTTGCGCGCGCGATTCGCTGCGGGCGGGCCGTATTTGTTCGGCCGGTTCTCGATTGCCGATGCGATGTATGCCCCGGTCTGTACCCGCCTTGATAGCTACGATGTTCCGGTCGATCCGGTCAGCCGGGCCTATGTCGACGCGATTCTGGCCTTACCGGCGATGATGGACTGGCGCGCGGCCGCCTTAATCGAGCCGTGGGTGATTGAGTATTAAGTAATTCCCGAAAGGCGTCAGGATTTCGGCCCGACTGCGTCGAGCGCCTGCTGCAACGCTGAGCGGCGGCCGTCATCTTCCGACATGCCATGCCGGAGCGGCGGCATGGCATCGCGATAATATTCGCACGCAAAGCGGGCAACTTTTTCGGCAAACCCGCCTTCGGGCTCTTCTCGGTCAATTCTGGCGCACAACTCGTCGCCGCTTAGTGATTCTCTGATGGAGATATCGTCGAAAGCGTCCCATAACGCTTGCTCCAGGCAAAGCCTTAACGCCACCCCGCCGAGCGTGAAAATCCGTTCGACCGGTTCGTGCTCAAAACCGGAATTTTGTATGTTGGTCATAAATCCGCCGTGTAAAGAGCCACCGGAGCGTGATGCTTACCCCTTTTTACATACGATCGTATGATAAAATCAACAACCCTGGAACAAGGTAGTCCCCGGTGTAACCGGTATGCACGCGGTCTCCGTGACAGAGTCCCCGCGGCTTGGTTATAGTGCAGCGCACACCCGCCTCGGGGCGGGACGCGGCACCGGTGACGACGATAGGCTGACGACGAGAGGATGGCGATAATGACTGAGTTTTCGAGCAAAACCCTGAGTGATTGGACGGCCCTGGCAGGTAAGGACATCGGGAAAGGCGGCACGGCTGAGCAACTCATTTGGCGTACACCGGAAGGATTGAACGTCAAGCCGCTTTATACCGCCGCCGATCTGGAAGGGCTGGCGCTGGATAGTCTGCCCGGCTTCCCGCCTTATACCCGCGGCCCGCGCGCCACCATGTACGCACACCGGCCCTGGACCATCCGGCAATATGCCGGCTTCTCGACCGCCGAAGCCTCTAATGCCTTTTATCGCAAGAACTTAGCTGCCGGGCAGATGGGGCTTTCGGTCGCCTTCGACCTTGCCACCCACCGCGGTTATGACAGCGATCACCCGCGCGTCGTCGGTGATGTCGGCAAGGCCGGTGTCGCTATCGATAGCGTCGAAGACATGAAAGTCCTGTTCTCCGGGATTCCGCTCGACAAAATGAGCGTATCGATGACCATGAACGGCGCCGTGTTGCCGGTACTGGCCGGTTACATCATTGCTGCCGAAGAACAGGGCGTGTCTCAGGACAAGCTGAGCGGTACCATTCAGAATGATATTTTAAAAGAATTCATGGTTCGCAATACCTATATTTATCCGCCTTCACCGTCGATGCGTATTGTTGCCGATATTATTGAATACACGGCCCGTAATATGCCGAAGTTTAATTCTATTTCAATTTCCGGTTATCATATGCAAGAGGCCGGGGCAACCGCGGTTCAAGAGCTTGCCTTTACCATCGCTGATGGCTTGGAATATGTGCGCTCGGCCATCGACAAGGGCCTGAAGGTTGACGAGTTCGCGCCGCGCCTGTCGTTCTTTTTCTCGATCGGCATGAATTTTTTCATGGAAATTGCCAAGCTGCGGGCCGCGCGTCTGCTGTGGTCGCGCCACATGAAGCGGCTGTTCGACCCGAAGGATGTTCGCTCGCTGGCGTTGCGCACCCACTGTCAGACCTCCGGCGTGTCGTTGACCGAGCAGGATCCCTACAACAATGTGATTCGCACCACGATCGAGGCGATGGCCGCCGTACTGGGCGGCACGCAATCCTTGCACACCAACGCCTTTGACGAGGCGCTCGGCCTGCCGACCGCGTTTTCGGCTCGAGTTGCCCGCAACACCCAGTTGATCATCGCCGAGGAAAGCGGCATTCCCAAGGTGGTCGACCCGCTCGGCGGCTCGTATTATGTCGAGGCGCTGACCGCCAGCCTGGCCGCCGCTGCCGACGAGCTGATCTCTAAGGTTGAAGAACTGGGCGGCATGACCAAAGCCGTCGAGTCGGGCATGCCCAAGCTGTTGATCGAAGAAGCCGCCGCCCGCCGGCAGGCCCGCATCGATCGCTGTGAAGAAGTCGTGGTCGGCGTCAATAAGTACAAGGTTCCCGAGTCGGACGCCGGCTCGGTCGATGTGCTCGATATCGATAACTCGATGGTGCGTGATGGCCAGATCGCCCGTCTGACCAAAATGCGCGCCGAGCGTGACGAAGCCGCGACCAAGGCCGCGCTGGCCGCCCTGACCGCCGCGGCGGCCGATGGCAGTGGCAATCTGCTTGATCTTGCGGTCAAGGCAACCCGGTTGCGGGCCAGCGTCGGTGAAATCTCCGATGCCCTGGAAAAGGTCTATGGCCGTCATAATGCCGTCACGAAGACGGTATCCGGGGTCTATGGCGCGGCCTATCAAGGTGACGACGGCTTTCAGGCGATTCAGGCCGAGGTCAATAAATTCGCCGAGACCGAAGGGCGCCGGCCGCGTCTGTTGGTGGTCAAAATGGGCCAGGACGGTCACGATCGCGGTGCCAAGGTGATCGCCACCAGCTTTGCCGATATCGGCTTTGACGTCGATGTCGGACCATTGTTTCAAACCCCGGAAGAAGCGGCGCGTCAAGCGGTGGAAAACGATGTCCACATCATCGGCGTGTCGTCACAAGCCGCCGGTCACAAGACTCTGGTGCCGCAACTGATCGAAGAGCTGAAAAAGCAGGATGCCGGAGACATTCTGGTCGTCGCCGGTGGTGTGATTCCGCCGCAGGATTACGACTATCTTTATAGGGCCGGTGTCGCCGCCATTTTCGGTCCCGGCACCAATATTCCGACCGCCGCAAAGGCGGTGCTGGCCTTGCTCCGAAAAAAGTAGGAAGAGGCTTTCGGAAGGGGGGCGGCGCTGTCGCTCCCCGTTCTCTTTTCCGTCATTCCCATTTTTTCTTCCGTCATTCCCGTCCTCTCTTCCGTCATTCCCGTTCTCTCTTCCGTCATTCCCGTTCTCTCTTCCGTCATTCCCATTTTTTCTTCCGTCATTCCCGTTCTCTCTTCCGTCATTCCCGCGAACGCGGGAATCCAGCCCTTGTTCGCCTGGACCCCCGCTTTCGCGGGGGTGACGAAGGAGCCGGGTGGGAGTGACGAAGGAAGAAGCCGGACGGGGGTGACGAAGAAGGGGGGGTGACGAAGAAGCCGGCCGGGGGTGACGAAGAAGGGGGGTGAGGCTCCCCGCTCTCTCTTCCGTCATTCCCATTTTTTCTTCCGTCATTCCCGCGAACGCGGGAATCCAGCCCTTGTTCGCCTGGACCCCCG
>JBAWVF010000076.1:0-16579 GCA_037147415.1 Rhodospirillaceae bacterium
CAGTGTTTTTACCTGCGCCCGGAAAGTCTCATCCCCGCCCGCTCGTTGCATCGCCGGACGGTCGCGCCGAAACAAAAACATAAGATCACGTCGGGAAGGCAGCCGCAGCGCCACCGGGCGGTCCGTAATCGTGCCGTCCCAAGTAATTCTCGAAATTCCATAGGAAGCATGGCAGTATAAGATAAACATCTTGCCGGGATGCGCCGGAACTTCCCGTGAAATTATCGAGAATATGTAATAGTTTCTGCCATGGTACCAGGCATCATGAAGCTCCTGTGCCGCCGCCCTTAACTCATCGACCGATGTTATCATTTTAATTCGGCGCTCGACCCGCGCACCGTGAATAAAGTGGTCGTTCGCCTCGGAATCAAAAGAAAATTTTGCGCCGGTGGACTGTGATAACGTCTCCTTGTACTGACGCAGACACAGCGCCAAAATCAGTTCAAGAAAACGCTGATCCCTCACCAGCTGACCATCTTCGGGCAGCCGCATCAAAGTATTAAAAATATCAAGAAAATCATAGGGATGAACGAAAGACGGAATCGTAAACCGCCCGGTGATGCCATGGCGGGACAGCCATCCACTGTTTCGAAGCCGGCTGGAAATTCCGGGCACGACCGCCGCCATGACGGTTGCGGTGGCGGCCTGAATCCGCCAGAGCCGATGCAGTCGCTCGCCGCCGATTTCCCAACCCAACCGCTCAAGCCACGCACAAACACCGGCACTCGCGCTATCATGGGGCAATTCGTAGGGAGGGTGCTTCCGAAGCACCAACGGATTACCGAGCATATCGACAATCGGTGGCGACGGCTTGAAATCAATCGTTTTGCCCAGCACCAAGCCGTGAACCGCTTTGCGCTCGTCCGGCCGCTGAGATGCGTGCTGCTCGGAATAGACGTTTGACATGACCGGCATCCTTCTGTTGCCGACCTGTTACTATCCAACAGAGTTGTTAAGAATTGGTGTTTTCCGTCTCTTCATAAGGTGAAGACCATTGTTATTACGCCGGCTTATGATCGATGGCATAACCGGCGGAGCGCACGGTGCGGATCAAATCCCCGTCATCCCCCTCATTCAGCGCCTTGCGCAGCCGGCGGATATGAACATCGACCGTACGCAGTTCGACGTAAACATCATGACCCCAAACCAAATCCAGCAACTGTTCGCGCGAAAATACCCGGCCGGGGTGCTTAAGGAAATGGCGTAGCAGACGAAACTCCGTCGGACCTAAATGGATGTCGCGACCGTTACGGCTAACCTTATGCGCCGACAAATCCATAATAACGTCGCCAAAACATAACATCTCTTCCGCCGATGGCGGGTTGGCCCGACGCAACACCGCACGTACCCGCGCCATCAATTCGGCCGGAGAAAAGGGCTTGGCGATATAATCGTCGGCCCCGGCATTGAGACCACGAATCTTGTCCGTCTCCTCCGCCCGAGCGGTCAGCATGATAATCGGGGTATCGCGTGTGGCCGGGTTACGGCGCAATTGCCGACAAACCTCCAGCCCCGGTAATAAAGGCAACATCAAATCAAGCAGGATCAGCGACGGTTTGTGTTCGATCGCTAGCAACACTGCTTCCTCGCCGTCGCCGGCCGCCAGAGTACGAAATCCCTCCTTTTCCAAATTGTAGCGCAGCATCTCGACAATGGCAATTTCGTCTTCAACCACCAAAATATGAGGTTTTTGTACTGTCGTCATGAGCCCTCCGGATCTACGGGCGCCACCACCGCATAGCTGGAGATATCGCCCTTCGGCCTAGCCTCGGTCAGTGAATGACCGACCACCATGAAATGAATGGTTTCCGCAATATTGGTCGCATGATCGCCGATCCGTTCCAAGTTCTTGGCAATGAAGAGCAGATGAGTACAGGGCGTGATTGTGCGCGGATCTTCCATCATATAAGTTAAAACTTCGCGGAACAAGCTGGTATAGAGATCATCAAGCTCTTCGTCACGACGCCATGCTGAAATTGCTTTTTCCAGATCACGCGAAACAAAGGAGTCGAGAACTTCTTTCAGTATTTCCTGAACCAACCGTCCCATGCGCGGAATACCGCCGACCGGCCGCACCGCCGGCACTTGCGCCAACACGACCGCGCGCTTGGCGATATTGGCGGCATAGTCGCCGATCCGCTCTAAATCCGACGCAATCTTGAGCGAGGACACGATCTCGCGCAGATCACCGGCCATCGGCTGACGCAGCGCCAGCATGCGAATGGATTCGGCGTCGATTTCACGCTCGTACTCATCGAGTCGCGCGTCGGACTGCACGACGCTGGCGGCCAGCACGGCATCACGTTTGGCCACCGCCCGCACCGCGGTTTCGATCTGAGCCTCCGCCGTGCCGCCCATCTGCGTAATCAGCGTGGACAGGCGCCGCAACTGCTCCGAAAACGACCGGACGATATGTTCCTTACTCATAACCTGCCGTTCCCCCGCAAGACTCTGATGTGCATACCGGCGCGGCTCAACCGTAACGCCCGGTGATATAACCGAGGGTACGTTCATCCCGCGGCGTGGTGAAGATTTCCTCGGTATCACCGAACTCCGCCATCTCGCCAAGATGGAAAAACGCCGTCTTCTGAGAAACCCGTGCCGCTTGTTGCATGTTATGGGTGACGATGACGATCGAATAATTCTCGCGCAGTTCGTCGATCAGCTCTTCAATCAGCGCGGTAGCGATCGGATCAAGCGCCGAACACGGCTCGTCCATCAAGATAACCTCCGGACTGACCGCAATGGCGCGCGCAATGCAAAGCCGTTGCTGCTGACCGCCCGACAGGCCGGTGCCGGGTTCCCTCAACCGGTCCTTGACTTCGTTCCACAGCCCGGCCCGCTGTAGCGACGACTCGACGATCTCGTCCATCTCGGGGCCGTTGCGCGCCAAACCATGGATGCGCGGGCCATAGGCGATATTGTCATAGATTGATTTCGGGAAAGGATTGGGCTTTTGAAACACCATGCCGACCCGGGCCCGCAACTGCACGGTATCGATGGTTTTGGCGTAAATATCCTCACCGTCCAGTTCAATCCGTCCGACCACCCGACAAATATCGATCGTGTCATTCATGCGATTGAGACAACGCAGGAACGTCGATTTACCACAGCCGCTGGGGCCGATCAGCGCCGTGACCCGATTTGCCCCGATATCCAGACTAATGCCCTTCAGCGCCTGCTTGTCACCGTAAAAGACTTCGACATCGCGGGCAATGAATTTGGCCGGAGCATTCCCATCCATTTGCTGCATGTTACCACCGCCTCTCGAATTTCTTTCTGAGCGTCACCGCAATCGCGTTCATCACGATCAGGAACAGCAAAAGCAGCAGGATCGCCGCCGAAGTCCGTTCGATCCAACCCCGCTCCGGCCCGTCGGCCCACATGAAAATCTGCACCGGCAGCACGGTCGCGGGGTCGCTGAAACTGCCCGGCACATCGACGATAAAGGCCACCATCCCGACCAACAGCAGCGGCGCGGTTTCGCCGACCGCGCGAGCCAGACCGAGAATGGTGCCGGTAAGAATGCCGGGAGCCGCCAGCGGCAGCACATGATGCATGACCACCTGAAGCGGCGAGGCACCGATCCCGAGCGCGGCCTCGCGAATCGAGGGCGGCACCGCCTTGAGCGCCGCCCGTGAGGCGATGATGATGGTCGGCAGCGTCATCAGCGCCAACACCATGCCGCCGATCAGCGGCGACGAGCGCGGCATGCCGAAAAAGTTCAAGAACATCGACAAGCCGAGCAAACCGAACACGATCGAGGGCACCGCCGCCAGATTATTGACATTGATCTCGATAAGATCGGTCCAGCGGTTACGGGCTGCGAATTCTTCCAAATAAACCGCCGCCGCCACCCCGACCGGAACCGACAGCGCCAGCGTCACCAGCATGGTCAACAGCGAGCCGATCAGCGCTCCCCACATCCCGGCCTGTTCAGGCTGACGGCTGTTATTTCCGGTCAACACATCGAGACTGAAGCGACTGCTCAACACACCACGGGCGCGCAAATCGTCGATCCAGGTGATCTGGCGATCTGAAATCTTGCGTTTGTCCTCGCTGACATCCCGCGGGATGTTGCCCTTGACAAACTGATCAACCGAATCGGAGGCGAGCAAGCCGACAACACGCCGCTGCCCAATCAGTTCCGGATGCGCCGTCACCATATCGTGTAATTGAAACGCTGCGCTGTCGCTAATCAATTCCATCAACGCGCGTTTGCCATCGCGCCCGGTCGCCGTCGGAATCTGTGCGAGCAGCGCCTCGCGCACCAAGGCCTGATAATCTCCATCCTGGGCGATCGACTCGGGATTGAAAAAAACCTCGACCTCAAACCGGCTCTGCCAAAACGCGGTATAGCCATTATGGAGAATCGAGCCGAGCAAAACCGCCAGCATCACCCCGGCGAATATGATGGCGCCCAGGCCGTACAGGCGAAAGCGCCGTTCCGCCCGATAGCGCCGCCGCAACCGGGCCTGAAAAGCGTCCGGATAGCTGGCCTTGCGCATGAGGGGCACCTCTTGGCTGAGATCAGTCATATTTTTCCCGGTATTTCTGGACGACACGCAAAGCAATGGTATTGAGCAACAGCGTGACCACGAACAGCACCAGTCCGAGCCCGAACACCGACAAAGTCTTCGGGCTGTCGAATTCCTGGTCGCCTCGAATAGTTGATGCGATCTGAACCGTGACCGTCGTCACCGCGGCCAAAGGGTTAGCGGTCAAATTGGCGGAAAGCCCGGCCGCCATCGCCACGATCATGGTCTCACCGATTGCTCGGCTGATCGCCAACATCACCGCCCCGACAATTCCGGGCAGCGCCGCCGGTAGAATGATCTCGCGGATGGTCTCGGACTTGGTCGCGCCCAGCCCGTAAGAACCGTCCCGCAACGCTTGCGGCACCGCATTGATCACATCGTCCGACAGCGAGCTGACAAACGGAATGATCATGATGCCCATGACCACGCCGGCGGCCAACGCCGACTGTGAACTGACCTCGAGCCCGAGCGCGGTGCCGAAATCGCGCAAAAACGGCGCCATGGTCAATGCCGCGAAGAAGCCGTAAACCACGGTCGGAATCCCGGCCAGGATTTCCAGCATCGGCTTCGCGATCGCCCGCATTCGGGGCGAGGCGTATTCCGACATGTAAACCGCCGCCATCAACCCGACCGGGACCGCAACCGCCATCGCAATCAGGGTGATCAGCAAGGTGCCGCCGAACAGCGGCACCGCACCGAACGAGCCGGCAACATCGCCATGAAACGCGGTCTGCGGATTCCAGTGCAGACCGAATAGAAAATCCGTGATCGGCACCATGGTAAAAAAATGGATCGCTTCGAACAGCAAAGACAAGACAATGCCGACCGTAGTGATGATCGCGACCGAAGAGCAAACAAACAAACCGACGCCGACCGCGTTTTCGACCAGATTTCGCGCTCGCAAATCCGGTCTGATCTGCTGTTTAGCCCGCACCAGCCCGACCAGCGCCAGCGCCGACACCGCCACCAGCAGAGACGCCCCGAATAAGGTCTGTAGCTGATTGTAAAACTCTGCGGCCTCAAGAATGGCCGGGTCCGGTGCTCGGCCGGCGGCCACCCCGCGCGCGATATTCAGAATATCGGTGCGCAGCAACCCGAGCATCTGTCCGTCGGAAGGGACCAGAGTATCGGGCAGGCGCGCCAACACCAGCGCCATCACCGCCGGCCCCTGAAGACAACTCCAGACCACCAGTAACAACAGCGCCGGCAAACCGGCCCACAAGGCGACATAAAAACCGTAATAAGACGGGACTGAGTGAAGGCCGGCGATTTTCCCGCCGGCAACCGCAAGCGCGCGATTGCGCCCGAGGCCATAGCCAACGAGCGCAAGCACCGCAATCACCGCAAGAAGAAGACTGGTTTGCATGGTTCGGTTTTACTTCGCCAGTGCCGCAGCCGCGGCTTGCTGCTGTGTGAGTTCCGCCGGAGGCAGCGGGATCAGGCCCTTATTCACCAGATATCCATCCGTACCGACCGCTTTGGTGGACAGGAACTCGGTAACATAATCCGGCAAACCGGGAATGGTGCCGACATGCGCGCTCTTGACATAGAAGAACAACGGCCGGGATAGCGGATACTTCTTTGACAGAATGTTGTCGAAGGTAGGCTTAACCCCGTTTACATTCAAACCGGTAACCTTGTCGGCGTTCTGGTCGATATAGAAGAAGGTAAACACCCCGACCGCTTCCGGATTCGACTTCAGTTTGCCGACGATCAATGCATAATCCTCGGAAACATCGACCCAGGCGCCATCTTCGCGCATGGCTTGGCAGGTCTTTTTCTTGACGTCCGCCGCCAACGCCGCAATTTCGGGCAGCTCTTTACAGCCCTGATCCATCACCAGCTCGTTGAAAGCATCTCGGGTGCCGTGAACCTTGGCCGGACCATAAACTTCAATCGCGGTGTTCGGTAACGCGGGATCAATCTCGCTCCACTTGGTATTCGGATTCATGACCAGCTTGCCGCCAACCGGCACCTCGGCCGCCAAGGCCAGCCAAAGCTGTTTCACCGTGACCGGAAACGCCTTGCTCTTGGCATTCACCGCCACCGTCACCCCGTCATAGCCGATGGTGAATTCGGCGATGTTGGTTACACCGGCCTTGGCGCACCCTTCTTTTTCGGATGTGGTGATCGGGCGCGAAGCGTTCGAGATATCGGGATATTGCGGCCCAATCCCGGCGCAAAACGCCTTGAAGCCGCCGCCGGTCCCGGTCGATTCGACCACCGGAGTCTTGAATTTACCGCCGCGGCCGAAGGTCTCGGCCACCATGGTCGAGAACGGAAACACCGTGGAGGATCCGACAATCCTGATCTGGTCGCGCGACTGCGCGCCCGCCGCACCGGCCGCCATGGTAACGCTTGCCGCCAATGCGGCCACAGCCAATCTCTTGCTGATCACGATGATGCCTCCCGATGATGTGCCCGATACCCGGTTTTCCGCGCTCAGCCGGCCGATTCCCACCGGCCGATCTGCACCCGGAACCTAGTCTCCGAGCACGACTCTTATACGACAGCAAGATGACAGTTTTATGAAATTGTGCGGTGCAAGATGAGGGGACGCGGGCTAATATCCCGTATCCCGCGCCCGCTCAAGCACAGCCGTCAGCAGTTCGACCAAACGCTGTAAGCTGCTCCGTAAGTCGGCGGCCGGCGCCACGTCACCCGGCATAAGGCGTTCCCTCATGGTGATTTCGATGTGCTCCGCAAGTTCACCGATATCAACCAACCCGAACATCGACGCGGTTCCGGCCAAACGATGAACACGCCGGAGCACTGCGGCTGAAGTCTTCATGTCTTCATCGGCTACCGCTGCGATTTCCCGGACCAATTCAGTACAATGGGTTGAGAGTTCAGCTAAATAAAGCTCCCGGAGTTCACTGATAATCTCGCCAGGGTCATCACCCGTCATGTTCCCAGTCATTTTCGATCATTCGGGGTTAGAAGTGTGAATTCAACATGAAATATCGTTGCCTGTCCCGGTTCACTCTCGAAGCGAATATGGCCGTTCATACGCTCGACAAGACCTTTTGTGATGTTGAGTCCTAATCCGGTGCCACCTTTACTTTTCGAATCCGAGGAATCCGCTTGAGCAAATTTTCCGAATATCCGCGAGCGAAATTCTTCGGGAATGCCCCGCCCGTGATCGCTAACCGACACCCGAACCCAACCCGGTTCGGGTTCCGCGACGGTTATGCGAACCTCATCACCGGGTGGCGAAAATTTACAGGCATTGGCAAGCAGGTTCGTCAGTATTTGAACAACTCGGTCGAAGTCAGCCTCGATATCAGCCGCAGGCAGCAAAATATTCCGGCACAAACTAACCCCGAGTTGCTCGGCATAGGGCCGGATATCGGCCAGGGAACGCGCGACGGCGTCTATAATCGAGATTCTTTTTGTGACCAGTTGAAGCTGACCGGAACCGATCGTCTCAACATCAAGAATATCATTAATCAGCCGAACCAGACGCTCGCAGCTTTGTTCGGCAATGGTGGTCAACTCCCGGACATCTCCATTAATATCGCCCATCACACCGGAATTCACCAAGGATAATGAGCCACGAATGGCGGTAAGTGGTGTCCGCAACTCATGACTGACTGTGGAAATGAATTCAGCCTTCAGCTTTTCAACCTGCTTCCGTTCCGTTATATCACGAACGATACCGGTAAACATTCTGGAACCGGATAGCTCCATCTGTCCGACAGACAGTTCCATCGGAAACAGCGAGCCATCCTTTTTCCGGCCGGTGACCTCCCGACCAATACCGATCACATGCGCCACGCCGGTTCGATTATAGTTCTCAAGATAACCATCATGCTCGCTGAAATACGGCTCCGGCATCAACATTTTAATATTTTTGCCGATCACTTCATCCTTTGAATATCCGAAAATCTGTCCTGCGGCCGGGTTAAAAGTCTCAACAATTCCTTTATGATCTATCGTGATGATGCCATCGACTGCGGTTACAAGAATTGCTGCCAGCCTCTCCTGGCGATCGGACAGCATCCTTTTCGATCGGTGCAAGTCAATCGCAGTTTTATGTAAGTACAATTCATTGACCACGGCATCGGCGATATCACGAAGAATATCAAGCTCGGTGGCTGACAATTCCTTATGAAACTTGTTGTCAATAATACATAAAGTTCCGATATTATAATTATCCCGAGTTCTTAGCGGCGCGCCTGCATAAAAACGAATTCCGGGACCGGCCGTTACCAACGGATTGTCACAAAAGCGCGGGTCGGCGGTTGCGTCGGTAATAACCAGGGGCTCTGATCCCAGAATTGCATGAGCACAAAACGCCCATTCCCGCGGCGTCTCGTCGACATCAAGTCCCTGATGAGATTTGAACCACTGGCGCACCTCATCGATCAAGGATATCACCGAAATCGGAACACCCAGAATCTTGGCGGCAAGGCCGGTATAACGGTCGAAAGCTGCGGTCGGGGGCGTGTCCAGAACTTCAAAACTTCGAAGCGCTGCCAGCCTCTCCTTCTCATTCAATGGTATCGGGGCTGCAACCACGGACCTTCTCCCTGCGAGGCGGCATACAGGCACTCGATATTACCGCCGATCGCCGGAGAAATGGGGAATAACCAATCCCCGTGCCCACAGGCTTACCTTCGCGCGCGCGAACACGCCGTTACCAACGGCCGGTCATCGACCGGGGCCGTTGGTATAAGCTCGGGTCTAAGCTCGGCGGATCAGTACCGTTCGAACGCGCAATCATCCGAATCGCCACTGGAATTTTGTTCACCAAGGCTCAGGGGGTAGCCCTTAGCGCCTGCCGCCGGAGCGCGCTTGACCTGAGGCGGCCGCGCCATCGTCTGTTCCGACCCCGGCTTCGTCACTTGTACGCGGGGCTGACCATGAGCCTGCACCCTGACCGGAGGCGGCAGGGCAGCCTTTGCCGGCGCAGCCTTCGCCACCGGAGCCGGTTTAACGGGCGCGGCGGTTGCGGACAGGCGGGACGCCTGAACATCCTGCGCCAGACTCTCCAACAATCCGAGGACGTGCTCCGAAGACTGCTCCAACTCATGCAAGGCGTTGCGGGCACCGTTATGATCACCGGCCAAATGACACCGCAGGGCGCGCTTACCGCTCTCGTGAACGATGGCGTGCGGCCGCTCTAGGTTGAGAAAGTTTGCGTTCATTCGGATAATCGGGGATTGCAACCCGCTACACCATTTACCGAGACGACAGGTGTGATGATCGGGCAAACGATCGGGGGTGGCATCGCCCTGACCCGCCACGGTATTAATGACCTTCATTTTGAAGGCGATGTGATCGGTCTTGGTCCGTTCGATCATGGCCTGATGTCGGCGCAGTGAATCCTTGGCGCTGCCGTTTAAAACGAAGAACGAAATCACGGTCCGCAAATGATCGACATGAGTCTTAAGGTCTTCGGATACCGTAGCCATCTCGCTTGCGCTGCTATTCAGTTCTCCGGCCTTTTCCGTCATGGACCCGGCACTTGTCAGCATCGACTCGGCACTGGCCGATAATTCCTCCGACGTCGAAGACATTTCCTCGGATGAGGCTGAATTATGCTGGGTAACCTGATCGAGTTGCTGAATTGCTTGGTTAATCTGCTCGACACCTGCATTTTGTTCCCGCGCCGCCGCACTGATTTCAGCCATCAGGCTGGCGGTCCGTTGGATATCGGGAACCAACTTGGTCAACATTTGACCGGCTTCTTCCGAAGTCATCACGGTTTGCGAGGACAACAGGCTGATTTCGGTCGAGGCCGCTTGACTGCGCTCGGCCAGTTTACGCACCTCGGACGCGACCACGGCAAAGCCCCGCCCATGTTCACCCGCACGGGCCGCCTCAATGGCCGCGTTCAGCGCCAATAAATCGGTTTGCCTGGCTATTTCCTGAACAATATTGATCTTTTCCGCAATGACTTTCATGGCCGCTACGGCCTTGATTACTGCGTCTCCGCTGCGTGCGGCATCCCTGGCTGATTGCTGAGCGATCTTTTCCGTTTCCGTGGCATTCTCGGCACTTTGACGAATATTAGCGGCCATTTGCTCCATTGAAGCCGAAACTTCTTCGGTTGAAGCCGCCTGCTCCGACACACCCTGAGACAGCCCTTGCGCCCCGGAACTTAACTGAGCACTGCCGGACGCGACATTTGCGGCCCCGCTCGTCACGTTTTCGGCCTCGGTCGTCACGGTCTCGGCCCCGTCCGCCACGGTCTCCGCTGCGGTGGAAACCGCCTCCGCCGAGCTATTGATCGATTCGCCCAGTTTCGTAATTTCATTAACGATTTCGCGCAGCCAACCGACCATTCCGTTAACATCGGATTTAACCGCGTCGAAGGAGCCCTGATAATTACCGGTAATAGAACGGGTTAGATCACCCTGAGACATCGAGCCGAGAACATCGGCCAAGTCGGCGATCACACCCTGTATGGTATTGACCAAATTGTTGATGTTTTCACTCATGGTCCGGTAGAAGCCATCCTTGTCGGCGAGGTCGAGCCGCTGAGTCAGGTCTCCCTTCGACACCGCGTCGATCAAAGTGGCAATTTCCCGACCGACCGCCGCCTCCCGTTCACGCTGCTCTTCTTGGGCTTGGCGCTCGACTTCAATACGGTGGCGCTCCACATCTTCCATTTTCTTTTTATCGATCGCACTTTCTTTGAACACCAGGACCGCGGCGCTGTTAGAATCGATCTCGTCCCCCCGTCCTTGTGCGGGAATATTAGAATCAAGATCACCACCGGCAAGGCGGTTCATGGCCGCAACCACGTCATGGATCGGGCGGGTAATGCCCCGCGAAATTGCCAAAGACACCGAAACCACAAGCCCGAGAATAAGCAAGGCCAAACCTCCCAGCATCAACAGCTGGCTGCGATAGGTTTCGGCCACGTCGTCAAGATAAATACCGGTGCCGATAACCCAGCCCCAGTCCTGAAAGCCCTTAACATAAGATAATTTGGCAACCGGCTTGTCAAATCCGGGCTTTGGCCACAGGTAAGGCACGAAACCGCTGCCTTGTTCATGCACGATCCGGATAAACTCCAGAAAAAGCGCCTTACCACTTGCGTCCTTGATCGTGGATAAATCCTTGCCGATAAGTTCTTTTTTAGGATGCAGGAGCGCCACCGGCCGCATGTCGTTGATCCAAAAATAATCATCGCTGCCGTACCGTAGCGTTTCCAAAGCCGTAAGTGCCCGCTTCTGCGCCTCCTCAGTGCTGATCTCTCCTGCTTTCGCTTGACTGGCAAAGGAGGCGATCACCCCGTAAGCAACCTCAACCAAATTCTGAGTTTTTATTTCACGGTCTTGCAACAATACAGTATGAAGACGGTCGAGACTGTATGCACCAACTACTATTATTCCAAGCGCCGCGGCCGCGACCATTATCAATAAGCGATTGCGAATATTGAACTTAACCGCGCTCATGCTGGAACTCCGCCCTGTTGGCCGTTTTTGATGCAGCCTGCCCGCACCGGCTGGGAAAACTAATGAAAACGGAATGGACTGTATAGATTTCCCACTCGATCCAAGAATGGTTCGGCTATTTGCCATAAACTTAACGAGAATTCAATAAAAATCTGCTTTCGCTTAAAGTGTATCGATCGGTACTTAAGATATCAAAAAGCAAGGCCCTTCAAGCTCAGGAGATTATTAAACTCTCATATAAAAGGTATATATAAAGCGCAATTCACTGAACCGCTCATTTAACGCCACAATATTTTGACCCTGGTGGACACCCCGTTTCAGGGAGCGTGCTGCACTTTGATCTCCGCGCTCAAATCATGGGCTAACGCCCGCCGTTCGGTCGCGCAACCGCATCCGTTCAAGCCATCACCAATGAAGTGTTGCCGAATCGCGTGGTCTGGGATAAATAGTGAGTCGAGAGAGGTGCCGTCCGCGTAGCTCAGCAGGATAGAGCACAGGATTCCTATTTGTGATTGGGCGTTGCATATGGAAACAGTGCAACGGATCTGCTCAAAGTCGGGGAACGCTACGGCGCGCTTGCGCCTTGCCAATCCCGAGCCAAGCCCCTGTCGGGGAAGGTGTAGAGACTGGACGGGCAGCACCTGGGGGCTTCGGCCGATGGTGAAGGGACAGTCCGGACCACAAACGCCGAATCGGCGGCGGCGAAAGCCGAAGTGGTATGAATCCTGGGGCCGTGGGTTCGAATCCCGCCGCGGACACCATCTCTGTCAAGACAATGTCTTCATGGACACTTCGAGGACTCATCACGGAAGGCTCGGGCCGACGCCGCTAACCCCGTGCATATTGCTGAGAAAACACGGGCTGGGCGCGTCTGATATCGAACGTGTCACTTATAGCGTGCTAATTCCGCTTTTCATTATTCACTATAGCTTAAACGCCAAAACTCTTCAAACATTTTGTCGTCATTTTTTGTGTGCTTTGACAACCACTGTATTATAAAGCCTTGTAGTGAAAGCATTCTTTCAGTTTTGGAGTGCTCATACATGCTAATCATCATGCCGATATGATCAATGAATTTCCAGTGCTGGACAGTATGATCATCACGCAATGGATACTTCGTCAGCTCCATCAATCTCTCTTCACGGGTAAAATGATCATGGGCACAAGCCTCCAATTCAGATAATATTCCACATATCGTCGACGGGGATTTGTTAGCTGTTTCTGCGCTCAATAAACGGGCAACAATTGTATACAGAACGTTATGTTCGCGGTCTATGTCATGATACCCGGCCTGAACTTCACTCTCCAATGGAAGTCTACTATGGTCGCAGTGAAGCGGATCTATATCAATAATAATTGGAAGCTGAGGAAGCATAGCTTGCAACCATCTTGCACAGGTGGAGATTAGCGCTTTCGACAAGCATCAGTACTATATAACCATTGGCTTTACAGGCATCCTTAGCCGGCGTGCCAAGTCCTTATTTTGCGCGAACCGCAGAAGCGATTCTTTGTTATGGCGTGCATTCATTTCATTCTAAATATTTTGAATTGCCGCCAACAACGAGACATTCACCATAGTTCAGGCACCGACCTCCAGTCCTTACCTTACAGGAAGCATATAGCACTGTCCGTCTGGCGTTGCAACATAATATACGTGCGAATAATTTAATGAAATTCTAGAAAATATTTTATTAATGTCCGTAAGATTCCCGTTACTCTTAACTTTATTACTAACCGGATTGAACGGCCGGTGCATGGCCGTCTCGCATGGTTCCCATTCCCAACCGCAACAGCAACCTCTATAATTGCAAAGTCGCTCTGGTTATTCGTTATCATGTCATTGGATTTTTGAATGGACGCCGCTCATCAGATTGTTCAGCGCCAACGCTATTGCATGGAGCTTCGCAACCTTACCCCTGTCCAGCAAGACGTTGTTAGTCTGTGGCTTAATATGATTGGCGATGGTGAGACGATACCGCATGAAAATGCTTTTTATGAAACTCACTTTAACCTTAACAATACTGAATTCGTATTAACAAGCCCGTTTTGTCAGCACATGCGAAACCTCTTGGTTATCAAAAAGGTCGTCTTTTTCGATCGAGATGACTGGAGATATTTGTTCAAAGGGGATGAACTTCGAACCCGCATTGGCGATGGTGAGCGAGCGCACGCGATATCATTGGTTTCTGAAATTGAAAGCGACCTTCAGCGAAGACTTATCCTCGGTGATCTGGAAACCCTGTCTATAATACAAAGTCCGTATCATCCGCGGCTAATCTGGCGACCATATTCCGGCTTCTTCGGCTCCAATAACGAGCATAAAACATTTATCAGAATTGGGATGCCCCTTACCGGGGCTGACCATATCGTCTCATCATGTATCTTTATGATTGTTGAGGCGCAATTTGATGGTCGTGCGATTATTGAGTTAACTTAAACCATAACGAATAATTTCTCTGCAATTGAATCACTCACCAAACTTTTAACTTCATAGCTGGAACGAGCTGACACTCCCTTAAATAAATTGCTTTGTCCGTAAATACTTTTTCAATAATGATGCCCTTTATTATATAATAATTCCCAATGTAACGAAAATCAGGCTCGGTCGGGTTGTTGTTATCATTCATGCATACGATGTCATAGGCAGTACTGTCGAATACTTTGTTCTTGAAAAATGTGTTGGTTTCCTTTTTGAAGGACCCGTATCCCTTAAATACTTTGTCGAGATACAAAGCATTAAACCTGAACACATTATTTTCGCTTGCCTCTAATATTTCCGCCGCATCATAATCATTATAAAGTTGCTTTGAAAGTCTTGACAGCTCAAAATAAGGCTTGTAGTAAAATTGATAGCAACCAAGGCCTGCCGCCACCACGAGAGTTGCGACTATTACCTGAATCTTGAATTTTTTAATTGTGTCGATAAGCTTCATTGAAGGTCTCAAAAATAAACCGAAGTCAGTCATGTATACCGCATTCAGTCGTCGGGCTTAGTCTTGACTGCATCATCAACCTTTGCCTTGACCACATCGACAACCGGCTTTGCCTTTTCTGCTAAATCCTTGGCCACTTGATCCGCTTTGGCCTTAACTTGATCAACAATTGGCTTGGCTGTTGCCGCTATCTCTTTGGCTGTCGTTTCAGCCTTTGTCGCCGCATCTTGAACGAGGGGTTTCGCTTTATCGGCCAAGTCCTTGGCCGCCTGTGCTGCTGTTGATACGGCGATCGAATTCAGAAGGTCGAGCATTTGAGGCACGGCCGTACCGGCCGAGGCTTGTAGGGCTGCCGCAGCTTTCTCAGCCTCAGCGCCGCATGGGCCGCCTTTTAGCGCAATTAGAGTTTTGGTCGCCTCCAGCATCGCAGTGGTGTCGGCCGCCTTGATCGCTGCAAGAATGGGCTTGAGCGTGGCTTGGCAATCCACAGCGGACTGCGCCGCCGGTTTGGCGGGCATGCTTGGCTCGGCGGCCCGAGCCACGGACGAAACCCCCAAAATAGCAAGCGCGGCGAACTTAATGATGGCTCGCATAACGGTCCCTCGTTTGACTGTAAACTTTATTAACATAGATACCACAAAAAGACACCCCGCTCCAGCGTACGCAACGTCGATCGTCACCCTGTCTTGGCCATGGACCGGCCCCGAGCCTCCGGGCCGGAATTATCCCCAGGGATAACAAGCTCATTAAAAGATACTGTATTTGTCACTCCATCTCTATATTCTTTGCAATTCGAGGAAATTTAATTGTAAAGCAAACACCTTGACCGACATTAGATTTCAGATCAATGCGGCCACCTAACTTACCCACCACCAAGTTATAGACGATATGTAACCCCAGGCCCGTGCTGCCGAGATTTCTACGAGTAGTAAAGAATGGCTCGAATACATTGCCGAGTGCACATGATGATATTCCTCGACCATTATCGCTATAGGTCAGAACAACACAATCAGGCTTGACCATGACAGCTTTAATACTAAGAATGCCTCGCTGCCCGTGGTCAAAAGCATGAACAGCGGAGTTGGCTACCAAATTAGTCAAAATTTGAGAGATAACCCCAGGATAACCATCCACTTCAATCGGGTGCGGGCATATCAAATCAACTTGGTGGCCAGGATGTCGCCACACCGGACCAAGGGTATAAACCACATCGGACAAGCACCCTCCAAGATCAAACTTGCGGCGCTGTTCGCTTATCTGATCGGCCGCGACCTGTTTGAAACTCTGGACCAGATCTGCCGCGCGACGAATATTTGCGAGTAGTAAATCACAACCTTCCTCTGCAATTTCAATGAAAGCATCCATGTCTGATTTTCGTAGACGACTTGCTCGATAATTAGCAGCTATATCATGAATGCGATCAGAAAGAAGTGATCCGGTAGTCAGGGCTACACCAATCGGGGTATTGATTTCATGAGCGGCACCGGCAACCAATCGTCCGAGCGAAGCCATTTTTTCCGCCTCAACTAAATTGTTCTGAGTGGCAAGTAAGTCCTCAAGAGTATTTTCAGCACGCTCCTTTGCTTTAACCAGATCAAGTTCAATCTTTCGGCGTTCAGTAATATCAACCATCATAGGAATAAAGTGGAGGGTCTTCGGTAGAGATACACAGCACTTTGACTCGTTTTGGTAGCTGTAA
>JBAWVF010000077.1:0-16463 GCA_037147415.1 Rhodospirillaceae bacterium
GGTGAAAGGCAAATCCTGAACCTTCTCAGCGCTTGCGTCACCGCCACAGGCAATGAACTGGAAGAAATTATTTTCGACCTCCGAGAGTTGTCAGGTAATGGCAATCGCGTCGCAACCTACGTACTCTCAGTGCTGTATAAAACTGGTAATGGCGTTCCAGTTAACTATTCAAAGCGGATCGAGCTACTCCGTCAGTCATCAGATGATGGCTATGTTAACGCTCAGAATGAGTTGGCAGACTGCTATTACACTGGCGATGAATTAGATGTTGATTATTTCTTAGCGGCTTATTACTACACGCAGGCCGCGCTTCAAGGTGACGCCCAAGCCCAATTCAAACTTAGCAAACTATACAGGATTGGGGAGGGTGTTGTCCAAGATGAATGTGCAGCGGCATACTGGTGCCGTAGGTCCGCTGACCAAGGCTATGCTGATGCTCAGGGCGCGCTGGGCTTCATGTTTCTGCAAGGTACGGGGGTTATCCAAGACTACGCCGCTGCCGAGGCATGGTTCCGGTTGGCGGCTGAACAGGGCAATGCCAACGCGATGGCCAATCTCGGTGTCATGTACAAAAAAGGCGATGGCGTCGAACAGAATCCTACTGAAGCGGCGTTGCAGTTTCAAGCAGCCGCTGATATTGGGTTCGCCAGGGGCGAATACTTTATTGGCATCTGTTATTTTTTCGGGCACGGCGTTCAGAAAGATTACGACAAGGCCGTGGAGTGGCTTTCCAAAGCCGCTGATCAGGGCTACGAACCGGCTCAAGACTTTCTTGAGCATAATTTAGAGCCTGATGAATAATCTGACCTGACCAGCGCCGGCCGGGCATTATTGCCCGGCCGGCACTCCATCACCAATCCACTCCCGAACCAAGCCTGAATGACCACCACCCCCAGGAATTTTCACGGTGAAAATTCCTGGGGGTCTTTTATTATGGGCGCACCCTTCCGCCCCTACTCAAATGCCGCAGCGCGCCGGGCATCAGTACTCCAGGGCAGTCATAACCGTCATAACCCGACACGTGACCACAGGGTCGGACGGGTCAGGTGACCCATATTCCAATGCCCGGTCGTAATAGCAAATCTTCCAGAAAATCTTTTCACCGTTCACAGTGATCACCCCAAAGTCGTGCTCGCCGTACGGGTCGTTGTCCTTTGAGAATGCTTTGAAGGCGCTGATTTTGGTCATTACCTCATTCACGACTTCTCGCCCGAGGGCTTGCACCCCAACCGTCATTACGATCTTGCCACCGATACCAGTCTGACGGAACATATCGTTCAGCTCGGCGATCTTTTTGCTGGTCTTGCTCATAGCGTTCTCCATGCGTTCGCGTGCATGAAAACCCTATGGATGGGCGCCGAAAAATCAACCTAAGATTGAGCGACAATCGACGCTCCACAGAAAGAGTTTGGACGGACGTGAAGCGGAACGATCGGCTCAGTCGTCCGTATTCCAATCCCCGATTTGCGTCCCGTCCTTGAGCAGTTCTCGATAATATCTGTTCGCCTTGATAAACTTTTTGAAGACCTTCTCGCGCTTGCGGTCAGCCTGAAGCCACTGGTCAGCCGCGTCCTGATGCTCTTGGTGTCCGCTCAAAATGTAGAACGCCACCTGCTCGATCGACTTGATTTCGGTCTCCCCGAGTTTTTCGAGAACACCCCCAATGAAGAACGGCGCGACATTGACGAAATCCATTCTGGGGATGTCGTCTGGATCACCATTCTGCACCGTCTCTTCGATGACCACCTGCTCCAGCGCCTCAAGCGCGGTCAGGAAATATCTTTTCCGAACGAACCAGTTCGATTGCGCCGCAAGGTCTTCGGAGAGTTTGTCGAAGACCTTGCGGTATCCGTCATCCTGGACATCCTTGTAGATGGACCTTGCCAGCGGTGCGATAGGGGTGGTCATCGTTCGACCTGGAATGCGAAAGCCCTAATCAAGTCGCCAATCTTCACGTTCGATAAAATCAGCCAATCCAATGCAAGGTATCTGCTCGATCAAACAAACATCTGGTATCCGATGCTTTCCAGGCTGCTCTTCTGTAATAACAGTCATGTTCGGTCGCGCTGTGGCGGCAAGGGCGATCACAAATGGGTCGGCTCCAGAACGGCCTTTTACGGTGTCAACCAGTCGTGGATGTCGCTCCATGATCCGAGCAACTTCAATCTGGCACGCATCGTCAATATCAACGAAAAATAGTTCTGCCCTCTCCTTGACCCACTCATATATCTCGTCATCCTTCTTTTTGATCTCGTGATAGACTTCTATCGACGCTCGAAGCCTGCCGCACTCTATCAATGCGTCCATGCGTTTCCAGATGAAGCCAAAGTTCTTTGGGCGATAATATCGTCGCCATCCGTGCAGCAAGGCGCTGGTATCGATGCTGTAGATCGTTGGCCGTCTGGTCATGGTATTACCTTAACCCCGCAGCCTGTTCGAGTTTTGCAAAGTGCTTTGTTTTGATCTCCAGATAGCCAGCCACATCGGACATCGTCAGGCGATCCTGGTAATAGTTTCCCAGGATCATGCGCACCAAGGGGCGCCCAAAGTTGCTTATGGTTTCCTGGGGCATATTTCGTGGAATACCGTCATCGCCGCGTTGGTCACGCTGGCGCTGCCGTTGGGCAAGATATTCGGCATGGTATTGGCCGCGCTTCTGGCGGTAGAAAGCGTCCGTTGTTCGGTTGAAGGTTAACAGCCGCCGCACCAGCATTTCCCGACTGATGCCGAAGCCTTTCGCCATATCCGCGATTTCGCTGTCGGTCCAGTCGGTCGCCCGCTGCCCATAGGCGACAACCAGCGGATGGGACAGGAGCCAATCCTTGGGTATCAGGGCTGCGGCGGCGACTTGGTTGCAAAAAATCTCGATGGCCTGATCTTCCGCTGGCCGACTGTCGTCAGCTTCCAGGTCGGACACGCCGCTGATGCGAAGCATCAGGTGGGCCAACTCATGAAGCAGGCTGAAGGTCCGGCGGGTGAGGGCATCCCTCCGGTTCACGACGATGACGGGCAAAAGGTTGTCGGCAATAGCAAAGCCGGAGGCCTCTTCGGAAGCGATGCGGGTCGCCTGGAACACCAGGGCACCAGCGGCTTCGATCCGTCCGCGCCAAGCGTTGAATGCGGCGCGCCCGTCGCTGTCGCGCCAGCGCACCTGTTCGTCGTTGGTGACGCCGAGGGCCGAGCGGATACGCTGGCCCACCGTTTCAGGGTCTTCGTCCAGATTGGCGGTCAGCGCGAATGGCACGGGCTGGTCGGCAAGGTCGGCCAAGAGTTCGAGCGCCAGTTCCCGCTGCTGGGTCGCCCGCCGGATTTCCAGAAGGAGGTTCGGGGGTAAGTGTCGGAACCCGGTTCCTGGCAACCGGCGGAGGTCGCGGATCACCTGGAAATCGGTTGGGGCCTTCTGAAGATAGAAGACCGCCAACGGGCGCTTGTAAAGTGTCGCCAGTTCACGGAGTTGAGGAATGGTCGGCGCGTCCTCCCCAGTCTCCCAGGCCACTAGGCGCGCTTCATCTTTACCGAGGCGGCGCGCCGCCTCGGTGATGGTAAATCCGGCACTGCCACGAGCCCAAACCAGGATTTCCGGTTTCACCAGGGCCTTGATCCGCGCAGCCATCCTTCACACCGTTCCTTCGCCACATACTGATATCGTCGCTACGGCGCCCGGCGACATCCTGTGAGCCCGATGCAACTGGCATAGCATAGGGGGTAATCGAGCATCGCCGCCCATCGTGATGAGTTCGTCAGTCATCGACTTCTGGCTCCGCGAGGGCATCGTGCAGGAGGGCCGCGAGCAGGCGGCTTCGTGTGTCGTCACCGTTGCCGATGCTGGCCTCCAACCTGTCGCACAGGGCCATCAGTTCATCGACCTTGGCGACGATGCGGTGCTGTTCGGCGAGGGGTGGAAGGGGTAGCGGCAAGGAAACCAGTGTGCCTTGATTGATTTTAGGCATGGTTGTCTGGGCACCGGAGGCATTTTCGGACAGAAATGACCGAGAGGGGGGGGCGACTGATGCAATATGAATAAAACGAAGGCTTATGATATTGGACACCCTCACCTTCATGATCAAATCTGGGAATAGAAACGTTTTTGGTGGGCCGTTGTAAACTGCTGCCATGCCCACATAGTCGCGAGTGTTCCCCCTTTGAAAAAGAAGGTCTCCATCGGCCAGCCAAAACTCTGAGGTGTCTGGAATGTTTGCTTCCACGCGCTTAAAATATGCAGGATTGAACACACCGCTCGTTGTCGCCGTTAAAGTAATGGCCTTAGGGGCATCTTCCCGCCTTGTAGGCTTGGGCGAAATGCCGTTTTGCGGGCCTGCGATGATCAATTCGTCGAGCGATGCCCATTTCCACGATCCGGGAACCGGGTAAGGTTCGGCATCGCTGTCAATCGTGACGACAGGATGCCGAGTTCTGCCCTTCGTTTTCGCTATTCGATTTAGAAGCGCCGATGCAGGTTCATCGTTGGGGTCCTGCGGCACCAGTTTCCCACGCACCGCCAGATTGAGGATGGTCTGGCGCAGTTGCTTGACCTGATCACGGCGCGTGGTGATGGCGGGCAGGTTGTCCAGCGCAAAGCGAGCGTGGTCGGCGAAGGTGTCTGGATCGGGATCAGGAGTGTTCAGGCGGGCGAGACTTGCGGCGGTCAATCGGTCACGCTTGGTCTCACGCTCCGTCCGCGCCGCTTCCAACCTGTCGCACAGCGCCATCAACTCATCGACCTTGGCGACGATGCGGTGTTGTTCGGCGAGCGGTGGGAGTGGAAAAGGGCTATAAGCAAAATATTCAGTTGGAACTCGCTTTTGTCCAGCGGTGCCTGTCATCCTTGGAATGCCGGCCTCAATAAAATGTGGGCACTTTAGAAAAATTAGGATGTAATCTGGGCTGATGAAGACCGGGCGCGCTATATGAAGTTCTGTGGTGCCACTTCCAAGGCCACCTGTAAGACCTCTGAATACCGTTGACTTTCCATTTTCGAAGCAAGGAGTAATTTTTGCGAGCCCAACGTCACCTTCAGCAAAATGTGTATACCCCTTCTTTATTTCATTCCATTCCCTAATTTCATGTTTGTGCCCAACGCCGTAATCTGACGAGATCATTGTCATAGGGACAAAAGAAGCCTCCGTTTTGTCTTCGGCTTCGTTTCGTGGGCTGATAAACCCAATTTGAGCAATCCGGCTCCAGGACCAGTTATGTGGCACCTTGAAAGGCGGCTCTTCAATTGAAGCCACTGCCTTTGGCGGTCTCATCATGCCCGATTTTACCAAGCGCGCCTTTTCAGCGGCTATCCGATTCAGTAGCACCGATGCGGGCTCATCCCTCGGGTCTTGCGGCACCAGTTTGCCACGCACCGCCAGATCGAGAATAAAGCGCCGCAGACGCGGCACGGCGTCGGGCGCATCACCAATCCGGTGAAAATGTTCGAGCAGCAATTCCGCGTTCATCGTGCCAGCGCCTCGGCAAGAATACCCTTCAACTGGTCACGCAGACGTGCCGTCTCGGCTTCGGCGGCGGCGAGGCTTTCGAGCAGTTCCTCGGGGTCACCGTGATCGTCGGCCACCGTGTGCGGGTTCTTGATGTCGAGGTTGTAGCCACGCGCCTTGATCTCCTCCGCCGTCACCTTCCAGGCTTGCTCGGTCTCCACACGGTCCTTGCGCTTGGTGCCGCCCCACCAGTCGATGCAGCCCTTGAAGTGCTCGAACCGGATTGGCTTGGTCATCGAGTAGGCCTTCTGACCGTCCGGCACCCGGTGCTCGTAGAACCAGATGTCCTGGGTCGGCTGGCCCTTCTCGAAGAACAGCAGGTTGGTGCCGATCGAGGCGTAGGGCTTGAACACCGAGTTGGGCAGGCGGACGATGGTGTGGAGGTTGCACTCCTCCATCAGGTGTTCCTTCAAGCGCGTCTTCACGCCTTCGCCGAACAGCGTGCCGTCGGGAAGGACCACAGCGGCGCGGCCAGTCGGCTTCAACAGGCGGATAATTAGGGCGAGAAACAGGTCGGCGGTCTCTTTGGTGCGGAAGGTCGGGAAGTTGCCTTCGATGCCATCCTCCTCCTTGCCACCGAAGGGCGGATTGGTCAGGACAATGTCTACCCTCTCGTCCTTGGTCCAACTGGTGAGCGGCCGCGCCAGCGTGTTGTCGTGGCGAACAAAACTTGGGTCTTCAATGCCGTGCAACAGCATGTTGGTGACGCAGAGCATGTGCGGCAGTTGTTTTTTCTCGAAGGCCCGCAACGCCTTGTGCATTTTGGGTTTGTCTTCGGGGCGCCGCAGGTAGCCCTTGGTCTCCATGTGGCGGAGCGCGCAAGTCAGGAAGCCGCCAGTTCCGCAGGCCGGATCGAGCAGGATTTCGCCGGGTCTCGGGTCGATGCGATCGGCCATGAAGGCGGTGACGGCGCGTGGCGTGTAATACTCACCCGCATTCCCAGCCGATTGCAGATCATTCAGGATTTGCTCGTATATGTCGCCAAAGTGCTGCCGTTCTGTCAGATTGTTGAAGTCGATGCCGTTGATCTTATTGACAACCTGCCGCATCAACTGCCCTGATTTCATGTAGTTATAGGCATCCTCGAACACGTCACGAACGACGCGGCGCCGATCTCCCGGTGTTGGCGAGAGGGTTAGATTTTTGAGCGCCGGGAACAGATCGCCGTTCACGAATTCCAACAACTTCTCGCCGGTCAATCCTTCGGGGTCTGCGGCCCAGGTGCGCCATTGGTATTTGGCTGGGATCGGCGATTGATAACCGCGCGTCGTCTCTTCGAGGTCCATATCCTGATCGTCGATGATCTTCAGGAAAAACATCCAGCACAACTGGCTGATGCGCTGGGCATCGCCATCGACACCGGTATCCTGGCGCATGATGTCCTGGATGGATTTGACGATGGTGCGGGCAGACATGGGCTACGCGACTTCCTGATAGAGGGCTGACTGGAGTTCGTGGGCGGCTTGTTCGAAGCCATCCCTGCCACCGAACGCCTTGATGAGTTGGATCGGGGTGCCGAGCGCGTTGAACGGCGGAATGCGCAGAACGCTGGTGTCGTCGAGATCGAGCACGCCCTCGTCGGCATACTTCGCCAGCAGCGCGTCCAGGACGGCGCGGGCTTGCGGTCCATACTTGGTGAACACGTCGCGCTTTCTCACGTTCTCGGCGCGCTCACGACGGGTCAGCGGCTTCCTGTCGAAGGCAATGTGGCAGATCAGGTCGAAGGGATCGAGGTCCTTGCCCAACTCCTCGGCGACCGGATCGAGCGGGAGCCCTTCGGCCGCCAGTTCGTCCAGGATGGCCTGCTTGCGCTCGGCCGCCTTCCATCGCTTCAGGAAATCGTCGAGGCTGGCGAAACGCTTCTTCAGGGCGGTCTTGGTGAAGTCCCGCAGGGTTTCCGTCACCAGTTTGCCGTTCTCGTCCAGATACTCAACCCGCTCGGCGATGATGTTGGCGCCGACGCCATCGACATAGACCTTGCGCACCTTGCCCGATCCTGGCGGAAGGCTGATGTCTGGTGGCTCGCCGTCCACGATGGTTTCGTCCTCGCCGGGCTCCTCGGGCAGTGGCTCACCGTCGTCGCCGATGGGCGCCACATCCTCGGGCGGAGACATTGGGTCGTCTCCGCCGGGCTCATAAATCTGGACCGGCTCACCATCGAACTCGGGATCGGCGAAATGGTTGGAGGAGCCTCGGAAATCGAGCAGGGTGAAGTAGAACTTCTTGGTGTCTTCGTGAACGCGGGTGCCCCGGCCAACAATCTGCTTGAACTCGGTCATTGACCCGACCTCACGGTCAAGCACGATCAGGCAGCAGGTTTGGGCGTCCACCCCCGTCGAGAGCAGGCGTGAGGTGGTGACCAGCACCGGGTATGTGGCTTCTGGATCGATAAAATTCCCGAGTTGGTCCTGGCCTTCCTTGTCATCGCCGGTAATCCGCATCACGTAGCGGCTGTTTTGTGCCACCAGATCAGCATTCTCGTTGATCAGGGCCTGCCGCATCCGCGCCGCGTGTTCCTGATCGACGCAGAACACAATGGTCTTTTGGAACCGATTGCCGCTTTCCTTCAGGAATTCCGTGATTTTCCGCGCTACCAGTTTGGTTCTGTCATCCAAAACCAGAACTCGATCAAAGTCCTTGGTGTTATAGATACGGTCATCGACTTCTTCGCCATCACGGTCGAGTTGGCCCTTTTCAGGGCGGTAGCCTTCCACGTCTCGGTCAATGTGAACCTTGATCACCTTATATGGCGCCAAGAACCCGTCTCGGATACCCTGCTTCAGGGAATAGGTGTAAACCGGCTCACCAAAGTAGGCGATGTTGGAGACGTATTTCGTTTCCTTGGGCGTTGCGGTGAGGCCGACCTGTGTGGCTCCAGAAAAATAATCCAGAATTTCTCGCCACGCCGCATCTTCGGCGGCACTGCCACGATGGCACTCATCAACCACGATCAGGTCAAAGAAGCCGGGCGAAAACTCGCGGAACAGCTTCTGCCGCTCTTCCGGTCCGGTGATCGCTTGGTAGAGGCCGAGATATATCTCGTAGGCCGTGTCGATGCGACGCTTGCTGTCGAGGGCCAGCGTCAGGTCAACCTTGCTGCCGTCGTTACGTTCAATGGTCTTGGACTTCGTGGAGAGTTTCGCCATCGCCGGGCCGAACGGGCGAAAGTCGTTGACCATCGTCTGGTCGATCAGGATGTTGCGGTCGGCCAGGAACAGGATGCGGTTCTTTCGACCGGCCTTCCACAGGCGCCAGATGATCTGAAACGCGGTGTAGGTCTTGCCCGTGCCGGTCGCCATGACGAGCAGGATACGGTCGATCCCCTTGGCGATCGTCTCGATCGTCGAGTTGACCGCATTGACCTGATAGTAGCGCGGCGCCTTTCCGCTGCCATCGTCGTAATAATCCTGGAGAACCAGCCGCTCGGCTTCCGGGGTCAGTCCTTTCCAAGCGCGGTAACGCTCCCACAGGTCGGCCGGTGACGGAAAGGCGTTGAGCGCCAGGGTGGTTTCCGTCTCGGCACTGGCGCCCGTGCGGTCGTGGAACACGAACCCGTCACCGTTGGAGGAGAATACGAAGGGGATGCCGAGCGTGGTGGCGTATTCAAGGCCCTGCTGCATCCCGTCGCCGACGCTGTGGGTGTTGTCCTTGGCTTCGATCAGTGCCAGGGGGATGTTCGGCTTGTAGTATAGGATGTAATCAGCGCGCTTGCCCTTGCCACGGCTCACCAGTTTGCCACGGACGATGATCCGGCCCTTGGTGAAACTGACCTCCTCGCGGATTTGCGTCATCTCGTCCCAGCCGGCTTGGCGCAAGGCGGGCGTGATGAACTTGGTGCAGATGTCGCGTTCGGTCAGGGTGCGCTTGTCCATGGCGGTCAAACGCTCGGTGATCTTGTGGTATTGGTCATCGCCATGCCGCCGCTATGTTCCGTGGGTGCTCCTGGAGCCTACCACATTCGATGCTAAACGAAAGTCAGATCAGTGCCTTGACCCTCGTCGGGAAGGTTGAAAAGTTTCACCTGAAAAGTTTCTGGGGGGCAGGCCCAAGGGGCGCCCTGGGATGCGCCACCCTGCGTTAGGCCGGGCCGAGGGCGGGCTACTACCCCCGCCCGAACATCGACGCCATAGGGCTTGGCAGGGCGACCGTGGGGCGGTCACCCAACCATCAAACCGCCCGTGTCTTGCCCAGTCCGATCTTGACCGCCATCTCCGACCGGGCCTTGGCGTAGTTCGGGGCAACCATGGGGTAATCGCTAGGAAGGTTCCACTTGGCCCGGTAATCGTCTGGCGTCATGTTGTAGGTGGACATCAGGTGCCGCTTCAGCATCTTCAGTTTTTTGCCATCTTCCAGGCAGACGATGAAATCAGGCTGGACAGATTTCTTGATCGACACGGCAGGTTTCAGGTCAACGGCCGCTTCGGGCTGTTCTTGAGGCTGGCCGAGCGTCGTCAATGACTGGTGAACGGTGCTGATCAATGTGGGGAGATCAGACGGCTGGATGGTGTTCCGACCCAGATAGGCGGCCACGATCTCGCTGGTCAGTTCGAGCAGGTTCAGGTCGCCCATGTCATTATCCTCAAGGTGTTGCCGCCGAATGTATACCGCCACTTGATGTCTCGAACAACAGGGGAAAGCTCCGCCACTGCGCCAGGAGCAGCGGTAATGCCCCTCGGGGGAATTTCTGCAACAAAAAGGCAAGCCCCGTGGCCCGATCACACTGGCCGCCCCTCCCAGACGCTGGCACGCGCTTGTCGCTCACACCAAGTCGCCCCGATGTCGTGAACCACCGGGTATCGATAACTGAACTTGTCGCGATCACCGGCATCGAAGGGTTTCCCACATTGGCGCCGGCGATCAAATAGAAAATGATGCTCATGCCGGAACCAGAGATGCATAGTGCGTGGTAAGTATCCGGTGCTCAGTGCAACTGGATGATTACAGGATCGGCTCATCACCATCCCTGTATCCGCACGCTCGCGCGATCAGAGCATTGAGCGCATCGACCCATTCATCGTCCATCGTTTCCAGCAACCCATGAACCGGCCCTCTACGAGCAAATGTTCTCTCATCAATCCTTGCTTCAAGAGTTATGTAATGCTGCGGCATCCTGCTGCCATATCTTACAATTAGCCGATATTGATCGAAATAGCCATGCTCAAGGGTTTCAAACATAAATTTATGGATAACAACCTCTACTCCGCTAATATCAACTGTGGCAGTTTCAACCTTACGATCAAGAAATACGTCAAGTGGGTGAACCATACCAAACTTTGGGAGGAGCATTTTGTATGCGAGCGCCTCTGATGTTTCCAGATAATTGTAGTCGTAGACCTGAATGTAATCATATAGGCTAGCGGCATCCTGAATAGGTATGGGGATGCGCTTTGATATTCGGGAATAAATCATTTGCCATCCTTTCGCTTACGGATTCGCTTATTTGGTTGCCGTGCTAACGCGGCAGCCTTGATGGCTTGGTTGAGATTTCGTGCCGCAATCTCTAGTCCCTCCGCAATATCAGGATAGCCTGTTGCCCCAGAGTGATCAGCCAGTGCTAATATCTTGTAATATAATGCCACCAACGCTCCTATGTCAGGGTTCCTACCGGTCGCCTTTACCCACGATACATAGCGTAGGCTTTTGCCCATCATAAAACTTGCTTGGTTGTCAGATTTTGTTATTCCGAGAGCCTTTAGCTTATTGATAGTCTCTTGAAGCACTTCATTTGTAATTTTCATTGTGCCCCCGGATCAGTATTTTCTACGGCTGCCGGTCTCTTCGGCGGCTACTTCGTCTTTGATTTGCTGGATACGGGCGGGGGTAAGTTTACATCCGCAGGGTGCTCGTTTGGCCGGTTTGGTTTCCTGTTTGCGCTCCTTCTCCTGTGCTCGTCGTATTTGGTCGAACTCTATCTGTAAACCTTTAAAAAACTCATCCATTCTCACTGTTTGTCTCCTTTAGATTGTGAGGCCTGCTTGCGCGCAAGCACTTATACCTATTTATGCCGAAGCACGTAATTTCAGATTGACCTAGATAAATATTTACATAACTGCTACTGCCAAAGTATAAATAAGATGTGGGGAGCGGTTATTTTGGTGGCTCTCAATAATATACAGCACCTGCGTCCGCTGTGCTCCCCACCAGTTTTTGGACGCTGACAGGACGCAGAGACCATTACCGACGCCAGTTTGATTATGTCGCTGCTCCTTATTCATAAGGAGTTAATTATTATGCTTATCCATTACGTTGATGGCGTGTGCGGCAGTTATAAGACGACCCACGCTCTCCAATATGCGGTCAAGGCCGCTACACGGCTGCAACAGCCCATCCTGTTCGTCCAACCCACAGTCAAGTTGATTACCCAGTCGATCAAAACCCTAACCGAGACCGGAGACGATGCCGTGGTCAAGCGTTTCGACAGCATGGCCTGTCCTGGCTCCGTTTATCCTGACCTCGGTGCGTTTATGCGCGAGTGGGATACTGAGACGGACGGCGGCTGTATTGTCTTCATTACCCACGCTTGTCTCTGGGGAATGCCGTGGTTTCCAAACAAAAGTAAGTGGAACCTGATTATCGACGAAATCCCAGACATTGACTTCGAATACCATCTTAACTTGCCAGATACGGCGGAGTTCGCCCTCCAGTCAGTGCTACAGGCAAGCGAGTGCGGCTTGAACGCCATGTTGAAACTCACCGCACGGCCAGAGGCGCGGGCCAAGGTCGAGCGCTGGGCGCGAAATCCCGGTGATGACGATTTGATCAAGGTGGTTCAGCCCCTGTTCAAGGAGTTGACCAGTCAGCACTCCCAGGTGTTCACTACCAGAGCATCATGGCAGCGGCTGGGCTGTGATGGGCACGGTCAGGTCGCCGCTCACGGGTGGCGGGCTCCCAGCGTCTGCGATGGCTGGTGCTCGGTAAGGATTATGGGCGCGTTCTTCACGGACAGCCTGCTTCACATGATTTGGTCCACGATGGATGTTCAGTTCCAGCCAGACAAACAGATCAGGGTGGCCGCCCAACGCCACGACGAGCGGCTTGGCAAGCGGGCCTCGATCCACTACTTTTCGGAGAAGGCGTGGAGTAAGAAAGTCAGGGACAAAATCGCCGGTGCTTACGATCCGCTGGGGCCGGTAAAGCCAATCTTGGCAGACTTGATGGGAGACAGCCCGTTCCTGTGGTCTGGCAACAAGGACATTGTGGATACCGTGCTCAACAAGGACTTCGCCAATGCGATCAGGATTCCGGCAGTATGCCACGGATTGAACGAATACAGGCATGTCGATAAAATAGCCTTCCTGTCGGCGTTAAACAACACGCCAAGCCATTTCTCCTATTTGGACAAGGTGCTGGGGATATCGCCGGACCAACTGCGACAGGCGAGAACAAATCAGGTGGCATATCAGTCAATCATGCGGACGGCGCTGAGGGATGCGGAGAGCACCGCAGAGATCACGGTGCTGGTGCCAGATATCGACTTGGGCAACTGGCTGGTATCCGTGTTCCCTGGCGCCAGCCTTCACGCACATGAGGCGCCAGCAGAAGTCCGTGAGGCATTGGGTGATGCCGGTAAGGCCCGTGGACGGCCCCGTAAGGAAGCCGTATTGACACCGACAGAGAGAAATGCCAGGTCCGCAGAGAAAGCGCGACAAATGTTAATTACGAAAAACAGTATCTATAAGGCATTATTCGTAATGCCTGTGGTCGAGTTATCGCATGAGGTCAGTGTCAAATCACCGGACGTTGATCGCTCTTTGTATTTAAACTGGGAAGATGTCCGCATTCAACTTCGGCAATCTCATGACGAATTCAAGGCGACAAGAGAGGAGAACACACTGGTCTCAGGCGCCCTGTTCGATGCCGACAAATGCAATTACACCAACAAGGGGCTGGCGAACATTGTCGCCGTCAACGGGCTGTGGCTGGATTTCGACGGCGGCGCTCTAATTCCAAACGACTTTGCCCGGATGTTCACCGACGCCAAATGGCTTATGTGGAACTCGTTCAACAATGGCAAGGATGGAACAATTAGATATCGTGTGCTGTTCCCAACCGAGACGCCAATGACGGCCGAGATGTATACAGCGGTCTGGGATGCCATCGCCGCCCGGATCAAGGACTTTGGCTACCATGTAGGCAGCACCAAGTCCTACGACAAGGCGGTCAACGCGGGCCGCACAATGCCGCCGCAATCTGGCCTTGATGTCAGCAAACGCACGCCCAACTCGTTCTTCTATATGCCGTGCCGTGCCGGGCGGGGTGCCAAGTTCACGTTCTGGCGCGAACACTGGGATGCCGCAGTTCCGACATTGGACCCCGATCTCTGGATCACATATGCCCCGCTGTTGCCGCAGGAATACGAGGTGAGCCCACCGCACCAGAACCCTGCCAGCACCCTGCTACAGCGTGTCAGGGAGGGTCTCGTTAACGATGCGTGCCGCATCGCTGACGATGACGCCGGCCGTGGCGACCGCAATGCAGACCGGATGGCGGCGCGTGATGCGGCCATTGCACAGTGGCGGGCAACCCCTCGGGGTCAGGGCAACGCCGCCTTCTATCGTCTGGCGTGCCGGCTCAAGGCATTGGGCATGTCCGGCTTCGAGGTCAGGGCGACACTGGAGCAGGAGGCGGGTTATGGTCATTCCCCGTCGGAGCGGCGATCCCAGATACCGAGCATCATGTCGAGCCTTCGGAAGTTTGAGCCATCCCGGCAGGCTGCGTAAATTGTGGACGAGTGCGTGATCGCGGGAACTGCTGGTGTGCGTGTTCGGTGAGCAGGCAGCATGGGCGGAAGCGCATAATCACACAGCCCGGCGGGTTCATTGCTCCCCGGCGGGCTGCGTGAGCATTCTGGAACACGGATACGGGCTTAGCCCTTCAAATGGGCTTTGATTTGCCGACAAACACGCTCGACCGCCTGTGCATGTTCGAGGGAAGTGGTTTTGATCTGAAAGACTTTGGGCCAATCCTCGACAGAGGAATTGTAGAGCTGGTCGCGAAGATAATTACAGATAGTGTTTACCTTCTTGACCAGAACCTTCTTGCTGGAGCGAACTGACTTAGACACGTGAACCTCCACTACGTTGCAATCACCGATGTTCAGTCGGTAATAGGGTTGGACTTGGACTGACTGACTGGTTGCGGGGAGCCGGTCGAAAACTTTCACTGAAAGTTTCGATCCAGCGCCCGTTCATGGGCCTTTAAGGCGCCCCAGTGGACTGCTGGTGGTCGTTATTGCGCGCCATCTCAACGAGGTCTTCGAGGTTGCGCATGATGCTACGTATGCTGGAGCCGGCGTCGGTTAGGACCGAGAGCAGGGTGGCATCGGGCACCATCAGGCCCTCGGCTGCCAGTATCTGGCGTGCCCGTGGTAGCCAACGCGTCGGTGCTGGTTGACCCCAGTAAATCTGGGTAAACCGGTCAAGGACCCCGGCATCAACCTTACTGAGGTCATTTGCGGTCCCGATCAGAACAGCACTCCCACCTATGCTGTCCATAACATCGCGAAGAGCCATTTGTGCGCCGAACGGCATCGCGTGTAATTCGTCGATAATTCCTGCGCGAAACCTTGCGCATACCGCCGTATAACTGAAGAAGCTGCGAACCTCAGCGACCTTTGAAACCGATACAAACTCGCTACCAGTCCAAAACTTGCCGTTAAAGTTGTAAGTGTCGTCCAGAATTGTGTTCGCAAAAACCTTAGCCGTAGCTGTTTTGCCAGTTCCAAACGGTCCATAGAGCAGTATGCTTCTGGGCAACGCGCGTGATAGCTGCGCGTGAATTTCATCACTTGCTGCGTCATCGGCGAAGACGAGTTCGCTAATAGCCGTGGGCCGGTGGCGCTCAAGGAAGGATGTTGGGTATGACATGGGGTTTCTCCTTAGATTATTGGGCGAGAGCCAGGGACCGCCTCCCACTGATGGTTGGCGGATTGGAAGGCGGCCCCATTGGCTTGGTGTGGCGTTAGCCGGCCTTGCTGATCGCGGTCGCGCCCTTAGCAGCGGCCTTGAGGTTGGCCTTGGCATGAGTGGCTAAGACCGGCGCGACCTTTGTGTCGTCATCGGGGATGAACGTGCTCAGCAAGTAGTTAAACAGCATGCCATCGCGGTCATGGACAGGGGAGACCACACGAACCTTGCCATCCGGCCCACGGACGGCAATCAAACAGTAGAAGCCATCATCACTGGCAGGCGTAGCCAGTGGCACATCGATGGTGCCGATGCTCGGGGCCTGCTTGAGCGTCTGGATTACGGCTTCACGGTCCTGTGCGGCCTTCTTTTCGGCCTCAGCCTTTCGAGGATTGAAGAAGTCCTTGGCAGCGTCGTAAGTGTTTTTGAAGCCTGCACCCTTCGCGCAACTATCGCCCGCAAGGAATGCTTCGAACCCATCGGGAGTGATGCCACAGGCCTGAGCATACCGAACGATGATGCCCATTTTCGAAACGTGCCCACCGGACATATTCCCATAGCCGAAGATCGTGAGCGGGGTGATGACGCTGGTCTGAGCGCGTTTGTTGAACGTCAGATTTTTGTTGCGCCCATTCTTGTCCTTGATTACCAGACTTTCGATCAAGGCGCGCTTTTGCTCAGCCGACATTGGCTCCATGGCCTTGGCCATGGCGAGTATCGACGCGCCAGCCGCAAAGCAGGTTGGCATGCCGTTCTTCAGATCGTTGGTGAAGTTTTTGCGCCCAGTCAGGGCAGCCGACACCGCTTCCCGGTCGGCTGCACATTTGTCAATCATATCCGATAGCCACCCACGGATATTGACCGGAATGGGATCGGACACAGGTAAAGATATGTCCTTGGACTGCGGTGCGATTTCCCCCGGCTTGGTCTTGCCATCACCCGAGGGTGCTGAGCTGGCAGATTGGCCGACCGAGGGGTTTCCCTTCGGCTCAGACTTGGGCGCAGCTTTGTCCTTTTCAGACTTCGGCTTTTTCGGGGCCGACTTGACCTTGGTCGCAGGCACGGAGGATTGGCC
>JBAWVF010000078.1:0-16463 GCA_037147415.1 Rhodospirillaceae bacterium
CGTGCTTGCGGCACCGCCCGCTTTGCCGTGGACCCCGTGGTGATCGGCGGGCGCTATGGCCTGTCGTCGAAAGAATTCACGCCGAGCATGGTCAAGGCCGTGTTCGACGAGATGAGCCGTGAGCGCCCCAAGCGCCGCTTTACCGTCGGCATTAACGATGATGTCAGCCACAGTTCCTTGCCGGAGGGTGATTATCTCGACATCAACCCGCCGGGCTCGGTGCGGGCGGTGTTTTTCGGGCTCGGCTCGGACGGCACGGTCGGCGCCAACAAGAATTCGCTTAAGATCATTCACGAAGAAACCGGGCGCTATGGTCAGGGTTACTTTGTTTATGACAGCCGCAAATCGGGCTCGACCACGGTTTCCCATCTGCGCTTCAGCCCGCAGCCGATTCGGGCGCCCTATTTGATTCGCAGTGCCGACTTCGTTGCCTGCCACCACTTCCCGCTGCTCAATCAGATGGATGTGCTGGAGAAGGCCCACGAAGGTGCGGTCGTCTTGCTGAACGCCGCCGGCAGCGCCGAAGAGGTTTGGGCCAGCCTGCCGCGCTCGGTACAGCAAGAGGCGATCGACAAGAAGGTCAGGCTCTATGCCGTGGATGCCACCATGGTGGCGCGTGATGCCGGACTCGGGCGGCGAATCAATACCGTGATGCAGACCTGCTTCTTTGCCTTGTCGGGTATTTTGTCGAGTGAGGATGCGGTTCAACAGATCAAGCATGCTATCGACAAGACCTATGGTCGGCGCAGTGAAGAAGCGGTGCGGCGCAATCATGCCGCGGTTGATCGCTCGCTGGCGCATTTGGTTCAGATTCCGTTGCCGGACCGGGCCGACTCCAATGCCGAGCGGCCGCCGGCGGTGCCGGTTCATGCGCCCGACTTCGTGCAACGGGTGACCGCGATGATTCTGGCCGGGCATGGCGACCGCCTGCCGGTCAGTGCCTTTCCGGTTGACGGCACCTTCCCGCTCGGGACGTCGAAATACGAGAAGCGCAGCATCTCGGCCGATGTGCCGCAGTGGAATTCAGAGCTGTGCATCCAGTGCAACAAATGCGCAATGGTTTGTCCGCACGGCGTGATTCGGGTCAAGCCCTGTGCGCCCGAGGTGATGGCCGGGGCGCCGGACGGAATGCGCTCGCTCGCTTATAAGGGAGAGGAGTTCGCAGGCTCGCGCTATCTGCTGGCGATTTCGCCCGAGGATTGCACCGGCTGTACCCTGTGCGTTGCGGTCTGCCCGGCTAAGGACAAGGCCAATCCCAAGCGCAAGGCCTTGGAAATGATGCCGATCGGCGAGGTCGGTCCGACCAATCGCGCCGCCTTCGAACATTTCCTCTCGATTCCCGAAGCGCCGCGCGCCGCTGTTCCGCTCAACGTCAAACAGGTTCAGCTGTTCCAGCCTTTATTCGAGTTCTCGGGGGCGTGTGCCGGCTGTGGCGAGACCCCGTATGTCAAACTGGTCACCCAATTGTTCGGTGATCGTGCCGTGATCGCCAACGCGACCGGCTGTTCATCGATCTATGGCGGCAATCTGCCGACCACGCCTTACACCACCAACGCCGATGGCCGCGGCCCGGCCTGGTCGAACTCGCTGTTCGAGGACAATGCCGAGTATGGTTTCGGCCTGCGCACCGCCTATGACCAGTTGGAGACGCAGGCACGCGCCGGGGTGGAAGTGCTGAAGCGCCGGCTGCCTGAACGGTTGGTTGAAGAGTTGCTGGCTCCTGCGGGGCGTGACGAGGCGGGCATTGCCGCCCGGCGCGAGCGGGTTTCGGCTTTGAAAACCGAACTGTCGCGAATCGATGATCTGGAGGCGCGTCGCCTGTTGGAGATCGCCGACAATCTGGTGCCGCGCAGCCTGTGGATCTTCGGTGGTGACGGCTGGGCCTATGATATCGGCTTCGGCGGGCTCGACCATGTGATCGCCTCGGGGGCCAACGTCAATATTCTGGTGATGGATACCGAGGTTTACTCCAACACCGGCGGTCAGCAATCCAAAGCGACTCCGATCGGCGCTTCGGCCAAGTTCGCCATCGCCGGCCGGGCCGTCGCTAAAAAGGATTTGGGCGCCATCGCCATGACCTATGGCAGCGTCTATGTCGCGCAGATCGCGTTCGGGGCCAAGGATCAGCAGACGGTGCGGACCTTGTTGGAAGCGGAGAGCTACGACGGGCCGTCGCTGGTGATCGCCTACAGCCATTGCATCGCCCACGGCTATGATCTCGCCAACGGTTTGGAACAGCAGAAGCTGGCGGTGGACAGCGGGCACTGGCCGCTTTATCGCTACGATCCGCGCCGACTGGCCACCGGCGAAAAGCCGCTGGTGATCGATGCGCTGCCCGGCAAGACCAAGCTCGCTCAGTTCATGGCCAATGAAACTCGTTTCCGCGTGGTTGAACGCGACGATCCGGTGCGCTTCAAGGCGTTGCTGAAGGCCGCCGAGGCCGAGGCGCGTTTGCGGATGGATCGGCTGCGCTTTTCCGCCGATTTTCAGGAACCTAAGAGCGAGTAACGCACGTCAAGGAGAATTTCCATGGACTTGTCCACCCGCTATCTTGGCTTCGACCTGCCTCACCCGTTGATGCCGGGCGCGTCGCCGCTGGTTGACGATCTGGATACCGTGCGTCGGCTTGAAGATGCCGGGGCCGCTGCTATCGTCATGCATTCGTTGTTCGAAGAGCAAATCCGGCAGGATCGGCAGAGCGCGTTGCTCTCGACCGAGGGACCGGCCGAAAGCTATGCCGAGGCGCTCAGCTATTTTCCGGGACTCGATCACTTCTCGCTCGGCCCGGAGGCCTATCTGGAGCATATCCGCCGGGTCAAAGCGGCGGTATTGGTGCCGGTGATCGGCTCGCTCAACGGCATTTCGACCGAAGGGTGGACCGACTACGCCAAGCTGATCGAACAGGCGGGTGCCGACGCGCTGGAACTCAACATCTATTTCGTTGCGGCCGGACTTGATGAAACCGCCGCCGCGGTTGAGGATCGTGTGGTTGCGATCGCCCGGCAGGTCAAAAGCTCGATAAAAATCCCGGTTGCGCTTAAATTGTCGCCCTATTATTCGGCGCTGGGCGGGTTGGTGCGGCGGTTGGAAGAAACCGGCATTGACGGCTTGGTGCTGTTCAATCGCTTCTATCAGCCCGATATCGATATCGAAGTGCTGGAGGCGGTGCCGCGTCTGGAATTGTCGAGTTCGCGCGAGTTGCTGTTGCGTCTGCGCTGGCTGGCGATTCTGTCCGGCCGGGTCAAGCCCTCGCTGGCGTGCTCGGGTGGCGTCCACACGATTGCCGACTCGGTCAAGGCGGTGATGGCGGGGGCTCATGCCGTGCAAACGGTTTCCGCGCTGTTGCAGCATGGCCCCGGTCATCTGGCGGAGATGCTGGCCGGCTTGAGGCATTGGCTGGAGGCGCATGAGTATGATTCGCTGCGCCAGATGCAGGGCAGCATGAATCTCAGCCGCTGTCCGAATCCGACCGCGTTTGAACGCGGGAATTACATGGCGGCACTTCAGGGCTGGCGCCACCGGGAGGGATGAGGAGGCGAGGGGTATATTGATTATTTATCTTCGATCGCCAGATCGAGCAGCGGCAGAAAGGCCACCGGATCCTGAGCCCCGGCAAGCACGAATCGGCGATCGAAAATAAAGCAGGGCACGGCATGCAGGTCGAGTTGCAGGGTAAGCACCTCCGTTCGAAACCGGGCCATGTCCTGTTCGTCGTCGCGGGCAAAGGCGGCTTCAACAGCAGCGGGCGCGAGACCGGCTGAGGCCGCCAAGGTCGTTAAAACCTCGTGGTCGCCGATATCCAGGCCGTCGACAAAATAGGCCGCGAACAGCGACTCGACCATGAAGTCGCCGGTTCCCGTGGTTTCGGCAAGTGCGACCAATCGGTGAGCGTCCAAAGTGTTGGGCGTCCGGCTGATTCGGTTGAGGTTTAGCGGCAAGCCGTCGCGTCGCGCGGTTTCCTCAATGGTTGCCATCGCTTGACGGGCGCGTTCGCGGCTGCCGAATCGAATGGTCAGGTAAAGGTTGCGGTCGATCCCGTTGCGCGGTAGTTCGGGCGCCAGCAGAAACGGATGCCAGCGCCGTTGCGTGCGGGCGCGCGGCCGTTCGGCCAAGGCTCTGGCCATTCGGTGGGTGCCGATGTAGCACCAGGGACAAACCAGATCGGAAAAGATGTCAATCAGCATGCTTCCTCGTGAAGCCGGGGTACAATTGTCTGTAGTATGACGCCGTGGCACGGTTTTCACCCGAGACTCCGGAACCAGGATGAGCGATTCCTATCTCGACGGCAAGGTGCGCGAAGCCCTTAAAGTAGCCAAGGGCAGCCGGTCTGTGGCTCAGCAAGGGCTCATGGTCTGGGCGATGAAGGATGCCCGTCTGTTGCAGGAGATGGCCCGGCCTTTTCTCAAGGCGATTACCGGAGCCGCGATTGCGGCTGCGATCAAGCGGGGAGTCTCGGTGCCCGGCATGTCCGGTCCGCCGGTTAAGCCGGCTCAGCCGTTATCCAAGGAGGATTTAGCGCGCGTGCTCAACCAGTTGGGTGGCGGGCAGTTGGGCGGCGGAAGCAATGCCGGCGCCGGCGATACGGACGCGGACTCCGGTTCGGACGGATTGACGCTCGGCGATGTGCTCGGCGGCAAATCGGTGCCTTCAGCGCGTAATAGCGCCACGGTTCCGGCCCGGACGACGGCCAAGCCCGCGCCGACACCCGGCGGTCAGGCCAGTACGATCAAGACGCTGGCCGCAATCTATGCTCGTAACCGAAAGAAAAGCTGAAAAAACAAAAGGGGGGCAAAAACGCCCCCCTTTGGAAATACGAATAGCCGGAGTCGAGAGAGTTGGCTCAGCTCTCGCTGTCGGCCGAGCGGCGGCCGAGGCCGAGCTTTACTGCCAGATCGGAACGCGCCTTGGCATAGTTCGGGGCAACCATCGGATAGTCGGACGGCAGGCTCCACTTGGCGCGGTATTCGTCCGGGGTCAAGCCATAGCTGGACATCAGATGACGCTTAAGCATCTTCAGCTTTTTACCGTCTTCAAGGCAGACGATATAGTCGGGGGTAACCGACTTCTTAATCGCCACGGCCGGCTTCAGCTCTTCCTTGGCGGGAGCTTCTTCGGTGGGGGCGGTCATGCGCAACAGGCTGTCACGAACGCTCTGAATAAGCCGCGGAAGTTCAGAAACGGGCAGTTGATGATGCTTCACATAGGCAGCAACGATCATCGTGGTCATGCTGGTGATATTGTTGTTGTCCGGGGCGTCCATGTTCGACCTCATTTTTGTCAATTTCTGTTGAATATGTATCTAACAGGCCAAGAGCTGATAGGCAAGCTCGATCCGATGATCATTACAAAATCATGGAGCGACCGCCTCCTGTCCGGGCGCAGACCGGCAATACTCCGGCATGCATGCCAGAATTAGAGCCAAACTCGGCGCAATGCTGATTTTTTTTTGGGGAGTCTCCATCTATACCGACAAAGCGTGGCGGAGTGGCAACAGGATGGCCATGGGTGACAACGCGCATTCCCCTCTTTGCAGCGCGCAGCCTTAACCATATACTCCGTTTTGCAGCGCGGCAATTTGCGGCGGGCGGGCCTCTTTTCGAAGCGGGAGTGATTCAGGCATGGCGGGGAATATTCAGGAACGGCTTGCGGAGTTGGGAATCGAACTGCCGCGTGCGCCGTCGGCTGCGGCGGCCTATGTCCCTTATACCCGGGCCGGCGATTTATTATTCGTGGCCGGTCAGTTGCCGGTTCATCTCGGTGAATTGCACTATGTCGGGCGTATCGGTGAGCAGTATTCGATAGAAGAAGGGCAGGCGGCGGCGCGTCAGTGCGGGGTCAATCTGATTGCTCAGGTGGCGGATGCGCTGAACGGCGATCTGGAGCGGCTGGTGCGGGTGGTCAAGCTTGGCGGTTTTGTCAACACGATCCCCGAGTTTCGCGATCATCCGAAAATTCTTAACGGTGCGTCCGAACTGATGATTCAAGTTTTCGGCAATATCGGGCGTCATGCCCGCTTTGCGGTCGGGGTTAACTCGTTGCCGTTCGGTGTTTGTGTCGAGATCGACGGCATCTTTCAGGTGCGCTGAAGCCAATGTTTGGCGAAGAAACTGTTGAAATCTCGCTTGATCTGCTTTTCGGAGTCGGCCGGTGTCCCGCCTCCGAGTGGGATGCCTGTGCCGGCTCGGACAATCCCTTCGTCAGCCATGCCTTCTTTTCCGCGCTGGAGGAGAGCGGCTCGGTTTCGGGCCGGACCGGTTGGTTACCGATGCATCTTGCGGTCCGTGATCGCCGCGGGCCGCACTGGCCGGGCGGCCGGTTGGCCGGTGTCGTGCCGATGTATCTGAAGAACCATTCTTTCGGTGAGTATGTTTTTGATCATGGCTGGGCCGAGGCCTATGAACAGGCCGGGTTGCAATATTATCCGAAGCTTCAAATCGCAGTGCCGTTTACTCCGGTAACCGGACCGCGCCTTCTCATTCGATCCGATGCCGATTCCCGGGCTTTGCCGGCGTTGGTCGGTACGTTGGAGCAGGTGGCTCGGAATCAGAAAGTTTCGTCGATTCACGCCACTTTTTGCACCGAGGCGGAATGGCAGGCGCTGGGTGCGACCGGCTGGTTGCAGCGGCTCGGGATTCAATATCATTGGTACAATCGGGGCTATCGTACGTTTGATGATTTTCTTGGAACGCTGACCGCGCGTAAACGCAAAGCGATCCGCAAGGAGCGCCAAGCGGTGGCGGCCAGCGGCGTGCACCTGCGCACCTTGACCGGCGCCGACATTAAACCCGAGCATTGGGATGCATTCTATCGCTGTTATATCGAAACCAGCGATCGGAAATGGGGTTTTGCTTATTTGAATCGTGACTTCTTCCACCGTTTAGGCGCGGTGATGCCCGAAAAAATCGTGTTGGTACTGGCTGAGTTGGAGGGGCACCCGGTAGCGGGGGCCTTAAACCTGATCGGTGGAGACACGTTGTACGGGCGAAACTGGGGCGGCCCACCTGATCTGCGTTTTTTACATTTCGAGGCCTGCTATTATCGGGCGATCGAGTTTGCAATTGCCGCCGGTTTGCGGCGAGTCGAGGCGGGTGCCCAGGGCGAGCATAAGCTTCAGCGGGGTTACGAGCCGACCCTGACCTATAGCGCACACTGGGTGCGCAAATGCGGGGTGCGGGAGGTTTTGGTGACCCGGCTTGCCGCGGAACGCGCCCGGATCATCGAACTTAAGGATGAGTTGGAGCTGGAATTGCCATACCGACAGAGCCCCGGTTGATTGTCACCCCCTTTTCTGTTACCTTTAAGGCATGGTCGATCCGTCAGTCGTCTTTGATCCGTCTATTCAGACGGCATGGGGTGGGTTGCGCGGCGCTTCGCTCGGGGAGCGAGTCCACGCGACAACCTCTCTTATTAGCAAAATTGATCGAACCAATCACTCCGGACAAGTTCAAGGCATGGTGGCTGCAACTAAAACGTCACCACCACCGACCTTTTTACCGATGAATGGTTATCCATCCCATATCCCGTTCCCCAATATGGGGCCGGTCTATATGAACCGGGCCGGGCAGGTAATCCAAACGCTGGGTCAGGGCGCGCTGGTCAATATCTCTATCTAAGCACGAATTCTTTATTTGAGTACCATTGTTTCAGTCATGTCTCGGATGCGCTGTTGAACCATCGGTAGCCACGGGGCGTTAGCCGGGCTGGCGGCGGCCAGGGCTTTCCAGCGTTCAAGTGCGCCCTTAATGTCGCCGGCGGCGGCGCTGGCTTCCGCCAGATAGTGGGCCGAACGCGGGTCACCGGGGTTTTTGGTTAAAATCGCTTCGAATTGTTGCCGAGCTTCTTCGGAAACCAACCCCCGGTTGGCCACGACCAGGGCTTCAGCGAAATTGCCCCGGATATCCGGATTGTCCGGGGCTAAGCGGGCGGCCTGTCGCCAAGCCTCCAGTGCTTCGGACGGTCGGCCGAGTTTGCCGAGGGATTGTGCCAGCAGCGCCCAGCCCTCGAGGTTGTCGGGGTTGCTTTTCAGCCGTTCCGCAAGGTGGTTGACCGCGCTGAGTACCGAGTCGGGAATGGCCGCGTGCTCGGCGGGGGTGGCGCGCTCGGCGAAGGGTTGAGCCGGCAGATCGGGGCGGCCGATCAACAGGTAAATGGCTAAGCTGCCAATCGGAAGCGCCGTCATCAAGCCGATTGCCAGCCGTTTGGATGAGTGCCCGATGGCCGGAGGGGGAGACTCGGACCCGGGTGCGGTGGTGGCCAGCATGCGCCGGGCGATTTCAGCCCGCGCGGCGTCGGCTTGGCCCGGCTCGAGCAAGCCCCGGCGACGGTCCTGTTCTATTTCGTTCAACTGATCCCGGTACACTTCCCGGTCGAACGCGGCGCGCTCGGGCAGGGCATGCGGTCGCCGCAACAAGGGGCGCAGCACGGTCAGCACCACTATGGCGGTCAGCGTTGCCGCCAGAATCCAGAACAGGGTCATGGCTTACTTATCCCTTATCGCCCAGTAATCGGCTGAGCTTTGCTTCTTCTTCGGCGGTCAGCAAAGGGGCGGCGGCCGGTTGCCGGCGGTTGCGTAAATAGGCGGCAACTCCGAGTCCACCCGACAGCAGCAAGGCGGGCGGGACCAGCCACAGCAGCCAAGTATTGCTTTGAAACGGCGGTTTCAGCCGCACGAAATCGCCGAAACGGTCGGTCAGATAGGCAATTACGCTGTCGTCGCTGTCGCCGGCTTTGAGACGCTCGCGCACCAGCAAGCGCAGGTCGCGGGCCAGCGGAGCGTTGCTGTCGTCGATCGATTGATTCTGACAAACCAGACAGCGCAAATCCAGGCTGAGCGCGCGGGCTCGGGCCTCCAGCGCCGGATCGGCCAGCATCTCATCGGGCTGCACGGCCAGGGCATAGTCACCGACGATGCCAAACCAGAGCAAGCCGGCCAGCATCAAGACTCGCAGCATTACAATTCCCCCGTCAATAGAGCTGTCCGGCCGCGAGATAGCCGAACGCCACCGCAAAAAGACTGATCACAACTGAAAAAAGAATATAGAGTAAGCCGAGCGCGATATCGCCCTCCGACAGCATGTCAAGCAGTTGCAGGCTGAATGATGAAAAGGTGGTAAAACCGCCCAGCACGCCAACCATCAGAAACAGCCGGGTGTCGCGCCCGATATATTCAACCGGAAGATTGGCCACAAAACCGATAATCAATGATCCCCCGACGTTAATGCCTAGCGTTGCCCAGGGAAAGTGAGAGGGCATCATTTCGAAGGGAAAGCCGCTGATTTCGAACTCGTGAAACAGCACGGAGAGCCAATGCCGGGCCAAGCTGCCCAGTGCGCCGCCAACCGCCACGAGGAAATACTCAGACATGCCGGGTCCACTGTAGAGTGCGCGTCAGCCCACCATCGATACCGACGGCTATTTTGTCAAGCCGCGCAGGGAGCGGATCAACGGCAGCAGGGTTCGTTCGACATCCTCCGGCGTGATCGGGCCGACATGCTTGTACCGAATCCGTCCCCGGCCGTCGATCAGGAAGGTTTCGGGCGCCCCGTAAACCCCGAAATCGATGGCAACCCGATTGTTCGGGTCAGTTCCGATGCTCTTGAACGGGTTGCCGAAGCTTTTCAACCAAGCAACCGCATCATCGGGTTTGTCCTTATAATTCAGTCCGCGCAGGGTCACGACCCGGTTTGCCGCCAGCCGCATCAACACCGGTTGCTCGGCTCGGCAGGGCGGGCACCAGGAGGCGAACACGTTCAGCAATTGCGGCTCGCCGGTTGCAAGGTCGGCAGTGCTCAGCCCGTGATCAAACCCCGGCAGCGGCGGCAGTTCGAACTTCGGCACCGGCTTGTCGATCAGAGCCGAGGGGATCATATGCGGATCGCGGCCGAGTCCGATTGCGAACCAAATGGTCAGCGCACCGAATATCAGCAGAGGAAACAGGTAAAACAGTTTACGCATGGGGCATACCGGGCACTCCCGGAAAAAGCTGGAAACAGGGGCCGTCCGTGGCTATTGTGAAAGGGTCCGGACGGTGCGGTTAACACCGCCCGGCCCCTTCTAGGGCTTAGAAACGATCAGGCTGATGTGAATCCGCCATAATCGCACCTGAAGCACCAGAAGGATCGACGATGTTCCTTGCATCGTTTTTCCTCCGTGATGGCCGGCCGGGAACCCTTGCCCGGCCGGTCTCGCAAGAGTAGCAGAACATCCATCTTACGAAAACGTGTTTTGCGAGACCGCAACGGCGGCGGCAGTTTTTGCGCGTGAGCGCGTCGCAGGCGCGCCAATTCTCAACCGTCGATCGCTGAGGCTAACCAGTCCTCCCGCCACCATGATCAGGCAGCCGAACCACAACCACGGCACCAGAGGATGATGATAAAGCCGTATGGTGTGGGCGCCTTTGCCGTCATCTTCGCCCAGCGCCAGATAAAGGTCGGCGTTGCCGGTGGTATGGATGGCGGCGTGAGTCAAGTCCATGCCGGTTACGGTGTAATGGCGTTGCTCGGGGGTAAGCGTGCCGACCACCCGACCGTCGCGGCGGATGGTGAAGCTTGCCCGTTGTGCGGTATAATTCGGACCATCGACCGGTCCGATTGTATCGAAACTTAAGCTATAGCCGGCGATTTCGACGGTGTCGCCCGGGCGGGCCAACTGGATTCGCTCGGATACCCAGCAAGCCGAGCCGGTCATTCCGGCAATCGCGACGCCCAGGCCGGCATGGGCCAACATGGTTCCCCAAGCGGCACGGGGCAGGGCGCGGGCCCGACCCAGACTGTCGAAGAGCGGAACGCGAAACAGGCGGATCCGCTCGCCGAAATCGACCAAAGCCCCGACCACGGCCCAGGCGGCTACGCCAATTCCGACCAGGGCACCGATCGGGCCGCCACTTTGCATCCACAGTGCGAACAATACGCAGGCGCCCGCGGCGGCGGCGGCCAGTCCAAGCCGGCCGAGTGCGCCCGCCAGATCCGCGCGTTTCCAGGGCAGCAGCGGCCCGACCGCCATGCAGACCACCAGTGGAATCATCAACGGTACGAAAGTCGCGTTAAAGAAGGGGGCGCCGACCGAGACCTTGCCGGCGTTCAGCACATCAAGAAACAGCGGATAGAGCGTTCCGACCAGCACGGTTGCGGTGGCGCAGGACAGAAACAAATTGTTGAGGATCAGCGCACCTTCCCGCGAAATCGGGGCGAACAGCCCGCCGGGAGCCAAGGACGGCGCCCGCAGGGCATAAAGCAACAGCGAACCGCCGATGGCGAGCGACAACAGAACCAGAATAAATATACCGCGGGCCGGGTCAACGGCAAAGGCATGAACCGACGACAAAATCCCCGAGCGGACCAGGAAAGTTCCGGTTAGCGACAGGCTGAAGGTCAGGATGGCGAGCAGGATGGTCCAGCTTTTCAGCGCATCGCGCTTTTCCACGACGATGGCGGAGTGCAACAGTGCGGTTCCGGCCAGCCAGGGCAGCAGCGAGGCGTTTTCGACCGGATCCCAAAACCACCAGCCGCCCCAGCCGAGCGTGTAATAGGCCCACCAGGAGCCCATGGCGATGCCCAAGGTCAGCGCCGACCACGCCGCCAGCGTCCAGGGCCGGACCCAACGCGCCCAGGCCGGATCAACCCGGCCCTCGATCAAAGCGGCAACCGCAAACGAGAAGGCGACCGAAAAACCGACATAACCGAGATAAAGGAACGGCGGGTGAAAGGCCAAGCCGGGGTCTTGCAGCATCGGATTGAGATCGTTGCCGTTGAGCGGTGCCGGGTCGAGCCGGATAAACGGGTCGGAGGTGCACAGAATAAAGAGCAAAAACCCGGTTTCGATCATGCCTTGCACCGCCAGCACCCGTGCTTTCAAGCCGGGGGGCAGGGCGCGGCCGAATCCGGCCACTGCGGCACCGAAGAAAGCGAGGATGGCAATCCACAGCACCATCGAGCCTTCGTGGTTGCCCCATACGCCGCTAATTCGATAAAGCAGCGGCTTGGTCGAATGGCTGTTGGCGGCAACGTTCAAAACGCTGAAGTCGGAGACGATATAGGCATGCATCAGTACGGCAAAGGCGAAGCCGATCAACCCGAGTTGCGCAAACGCCGCCGGCTTGGCCACCTCCATCCAGGCCGAGTTACCGCGGGCGGCTCCGAGCAGGGGCAGGGTGGACTGAATCAGGGCGACAAACAGCGCCAGCACCAGCGCGTAATGACCGAGTTCCGGAAGCAAAGGCCGTCTCCGCAGTCTTTAAAGGGACTATTTCGTCAGGGTCGAGGTTGCATGACCGGCTTCACCGGGGTGACCCGCCCGCTTCAGCGCGTCGGTCACCTCGGGAGGCATGTATTTTTCGTCGTGCTTGGCCAACACTTCGCGGGCCTCGAATAAACCGTCGGGGCGAAGCCGTCCTTCCGCAACGACACCCTGTCCCTCGCGGAACAAGCTGGGCAGAATCCCGCGGTAGCTGACCGCAACCGTTGCCTTGAAGTCTGTGACCGTGAACCGTACGGTAACCCCGTCGGGTTGCCGCACCACGCTGCCTTTTTCGACCAGACCTCCGAGTCGAAATGCGCGATCTCCGGCCGGGCGCTCTTTCAGGTCGGACGGGCTGTAGAAAAAAACCAGATTATCCTGAAATGCGGTCAGAATCAGAGCCGCCGCGGTTCCGAGCCCGAACAACGCCGCTAATAATATAATGAGCCGCCGCTTCTTTTTCAGAGTCATGGCTCGTCCTCGGTACCCGATGGTGCCGCCGAACGGCGGGTGGCGCGAGACGGCCGCTGTGCCTCAAGAATGTTCAACGTGTCGCGGTAACTGCGCAGTTCGTACAGTGTCGCGATAAGCATTCCGACCAGCATCGCGACAGTGATCGCGTAAGCCGGCCAGACATATGCGGCATAGCCGCCCATTGCAAAATAATCTGCCATTTCGCGTGCATGCCGAACCGGGTGGAAGAGCGGAAAACCGAGGGCACGATATTGGTCAACCCCGGACCTGTCCAGCGGCGTTTTGACATTACTGACCTTCGGCCGTTTTTCCGTGACGACAGCCCCGGATTAAAGTATTCAGACAAAGGGAAGATGATGACGCGCTTCCTCGGTTGCTTATCCTCGTCATGGCAGATTCAGTACGGGTCGCACCGGACATGCAGTGGCTTACCGCCCTTGCGCTTATTACCATTGTCTCGGGGATCACCATTTCCGTGGTGGTTTTGTTGGCGGTTCGTGCCTTACGTCGTACTCTTAACGAGGGTGCGCTTCAACAAGCCCATCAGATCAAACGATTGGTCGAGTCGGTTGCGCAACTGCATCGGCAGCAAGAAAGTGCCCGCACGAAAATTCAGGTGCTTGTCGAAGCTAATCGGCGCTTGGCCGATGAACTGGCCCTTCTTTACGAGCGGGTGGGGGAGGGTGACGGAATAAGCCGGTCCCCCGGTGTGCCGCGGCTGCTTAATTAAGACAGTTTCGCGATTTAAAATTAATGAAAATATTTGTTATTGACCCGGGCCGGTAATTGCCGCAGCTTATGTCCAACCGGCGTAGTCCGGTGTCTGATTTGACAAATTGTTCGTTAGATGGCTAGGGTTTTATGATATTCCCTAAACATATTTTTGCACCACTCCAAGTTTCCTGGCGAGAAGCGGCTGACTTAGTCATGCCCTGGCGTCTCTCCCCTTATGTTCATTGTCATCGTGCTGCTCTGATCATTTCTCGCACACAGGTTGTTGCGGCGCTGTTCGCAGTTTTGGTGCCAGCGTGGATATTGGTGGACATGCTCGCGCTCGAGCACTGGATGTGGTTGAGCATAATGCCATTGCGCATTGTCGCCTGCATTATCTTTGCTTGCCTTGCTTGGCCGCGTAAAGTTAATGATACGGTTTCATTTTCAAGAATTATACTGGCCGGTCTGGTGCTGTTGCCGCCAATGTTTTACTTGCTTTCCGCTCTCATCATCGCCGATGCCGGCAAGACTGGATTTACCGGCTTTGTTCGTGATCTTTATCAGTATCTCCCTTTTACCGTGGTTGCCGTGCTTTGCATCTTTCCATTGACTGCCCTGGAGGTCCTCGGCTGTTGGTTGGTTGTATTCGTGGTCATGGTCGGCGGCGAAAGAATTTTTTTTGAACGGGACTGGGTCTCGCTGGCCGGTCCGTTGTGGTTGCTGATGTTGATCGGTGGCACCGCCATGGTTTCGGGCATGAGCCAGTTGCAATATATGATTGCGCTGGTGCGGCGGGTGACTTTCGATACTTTGACCGGGGCGTTAACCCGGCGTGCCGGGCTAGAAATGCTGGAAGCACAGTTTCGTCATGGTCTTCAGAGCGAATCCCCGTTGACGCTTGCCTTTGTTGATGTCGATCGTTTCAAACAGGTCAATGACGGTTTCGGTCATGAATGCGGCGATCAAGTTCTGCGCAAAGTCGTTCAGCAGTTTCAGCGCGGCTTGCGGCAGGGCGACGCGGTTATTCGTTGGGGTGGAGAGGAATTTCTGATCGTACTCTCCGGTACCGATGTACACGGCGCATTGTTGGTGATTGAACGTTTGGGTACGGGTGGGTTCGGTGCTCGGCCGGACGGTCAACCGGTGACCGTCAGTATCGGTCTTGCGGAGCGGTTGACCGATGTCATAAAAGGTAGCCATGAACTGATCGAGTTGGCTGATCGGCGGATGTACGAGGCCAAGCTCGGCGGGAGAAATCGGGTTGTTTTCGGGGGCGGGGCCTTGCCCGTGGTCGCTTTAGCGTCATAAAATAATTTTTCTTCGGGTTAGGGTGTCGAGACGGATTGACATCATCAGAAAAACCGCCATAGTGCCGCCCGGTTGCACGATGGTTTCAGGCACCTGTGGAAGGGTGGCCGAGTGGTTAATGGCAGCAGACTGTAAATCTGCCCTCTTCGGAGTACGTAGGTTCAAATCCTACCCCTTCCACCATTTATCATCATAAGCTCTTGAAATAAGACGATAAAATTTACAACCTGCTTTCCAACCCCCAAACCAACCCCCAAATTCGCAGCAGATTTATGTAGTCGGGTGTGGAAGCTACCACTTGCCCGCGACACCCTGTCGCACCGTCACGAGTCGGGTCATGCCCTCGAAATCGAGACGATGTTCATCCCAGCTTGACGGTACCCGATCCAGTCTCGAGGATGTTGCCGGCGCCTCACCATGTCGCGGGCTTGATGCGCTATGAACACGACCGAGGCGCAGTCTCCGAACTGACCGAAAAATTTCGGGTTAGTCTCCCCCGTTTTGAGAACCTTGATTTTATAGTTCAAATGGTCGGCTTGATAGCCACCAGCCAGGGAAGCCCGGCTCCCGGCGCAGCAATGCCGAGCAACTGCTTACGCACACCGGGTGGTACCGTCAGGAAGTTCGCGAACAGTGTCAAATCTTCCTCCGTCACCTTGGGCCGGTTATCGTTGTCATTGGCGGGGATCGGGCTGCGCTTCATGCGGCTTGCCTCATTTCGATATGCCATGGGCTCCCGTCGATCATATGTTGCGGTGCCTCGCAATGCGGCTCGTCCGGCCGTGGTCCCCAGTTGGTCAACCACATCCCTGAAGGCCCGTTGCTGAGCCGGCAACGCCATGCAATTTCGTCGTCGCTGGCGCTGCGGGTGACGGCGTTCGGATCGGGCGGTGCCGGGTCTCGGTTGGCATTGTCGCGTTGTCGACCGAAGCGTCTGCCTTCCTGCCGAACATTCGTTCGATCCGGCCCCCCGCTTCGGGGGGTTGGGGGGTTAGATTTGTGATGTAGGGTAGTGTTCTGTAAGGGGGTGGAATTCCCGGCTTCGTCCGTGCTGGTTCCGCCGGCCTTCCCATCGGATTCCGCCGGCTTTCCGGATTTGCGGGCACGGTCCCGTTCGAGCGCCGCTTCCCGGCGAGCAAGTGAACTGTCGTGCTTGTCGCGGGCATCGAGCGCCAGCTTGCACAGGAATCGATGATACAACCGGCCGTCCGCGCATAGGACAAAGCCGTGAAGAGCTTCGGCACTGAGCTTGCGCCAGCGCCGCAGATCACGCCCGAACCCTGCGAAGAAGCACAAGGCCCGTTCATCGTTGGGCAGGCTGCCGGCCGGGACTTGGTGCCACGCCTTCAGCCATAGGGTCACGCCAGCCCGCCATGCCGTGTCACTGCGGGTCATCGCGTTGAAGTCGGAATTCAGCAGTGCGCCGATATCGAGCGGCAGCCACCATAAATCGCGCGTGTCCAAATCGGACGGCACGGGCGGCTCGGGCGGCTCGGGCAGGTCGGCAGTGGGGTTATGGTCGGTCATGGTGAGTCTCGGATGTTGAGGCGCCCCGGCGCAGCGTGAGGCTGGCCGGGGCTATGTCGGGATTACGCTTCAGCCTCTTCATTGCCGAGCCCGGCTTCGTTGAAGCAGCGGTCGAGCCGAGCCATGGCGGCGGTGACATGTAGGCGCACGGTGTCCAACCAGTTCAGGCAGTGCCCGAGCCCTTCGAACACCTGAATGGGCATTTC
>JBAWVF010000079.1:0-16454 GCA_037147415.1 Rhodospirillaceae bacterium
CTACTGACGCGACTTCGCACCGCCTGACCGCCGACGGGAACCTGGGCAGTTACCAAATAACCTATGTCAGCTTGGCATATGAGCGGATCTGGGGGCGATCGCTCGCCTCGATTGCGGAGAGTCCGGGGTCGTTTGTCGATGGGATTCATCCCGACGACCAAGCCCGGGTTTTGGCCCGTCTGCACGATGCCGGGCCGGCTGGCCGTGAATTCGAGCTGGCTTATCGTGTGGTCAGGCTGGATGGGACGATAAGCCATATCCAATATCACGCCTTCCCGACACGGGACGCATCCGGCCGGATTACCGGCTATGTCGGCGTCGCCCGCGATATCACCGAGCAGCGCCAGGCGGATGACTTGCTTCGTGCCAAAAGCCGGGCGGAGGCAGCCAACGAAGCCAAGGCCTTGTTCCTTGCGCATATGAGCCACGAAATCCGCACGCCGATGAATGCCGTGGTCGGGTTCAGCCATCTTGCGCTGCAAACCGGAGAATCGGCAAAACGGCGCGGCTATCTGCACCGTATAAATACGGCGGCCAAAGAGTTATTGCGGATCGTCAATGACATTCTCGACTTTTCCAAGATCGAGGCGGGCAAGCTGGATATGGAGCAGATCGGATTCGATCTGCGCGCCGTGATCGATTCAGTGGTCGGCATCTCGGCGATTTTGGCACGGAAGAAACGGCTCGTATTATCCTACTCACTGGCCGAGGCCGTGCCGGTTCATTTGATCGGCGACCCGTTGCGGCTCAAACAGGTCTTACTCAATCTGGTCAATAACGCCCTTAAATTCACGGAACGGGGCGAGGTTGTGCTGTCAGTCACCGCAACCACCCAACGGCCGCGCACCGTCGTGCTGAATTTTGCGGTGCGCGACACCGGCATCGGCCTTTCGCCCGAACAGCAATCCAAGCTGTTCCAGGCCTTTTCTCAAGGCGATTCGACGATGACCCGGCGCTTCGGGGGCACCGGGCTCGGCTTGGCGATCTGCCGGGGTATCAGTGAACGGATGGGCGGCACGCTGAATGTCACGAGTCGACCGGGCGTCGGCAGCATCTTTACCTTCACGGCGTTGTTCGAACTCGGTGAAGTTACCGAAATCGTTCCAAACCCGGTCCAGCCCGCACTCCGGGGTGTGGACAGCCTGAGTGGCGTCCGGGTTCTGTTGGCCGAGGATAGCCCGATCAATCAGGAAATCGTGGTTGCCCTGTTACGCGAGGTCGGCGTGACCGTTGATGTTGCCGACAACGGACGTAAGGCGGTCGAAATGGTTTTGCATGGCTCAAACCTTTACGACGCCGTGCTGATGGATATCCAGATGCCCGAGATGGACGGGTTGAGGGCCACTGAACTGATTCGTGAGCAGGTTCCCTCTGAAATATTGCCGATTCTCGCGCTTACCGCCCACGCTTTGCCGCGTGATCGCCATATGTGCCTTGCCGCCGGCATGGATGACTACATCACCAAGCCGATTGATCCAAAGGGACTGATTCCGATGCTGCTCCGCTGGATCAAACCGAAGCCGACCGAGGCCGAGTCAGCCGGGACCACGTCAGCCGGGACCACGTCAGCCGGGACCGGCGCGGGCGCGATTGAACCTTTGGTGTCCATCCGTTGGCAAGAGGTTGAACTGTTTGATCAGGCCCATATGGCTGAAATGCGCGGGTGTGTCGGCGAGGAGTCCTTTAACCGACTGTTTGCTAAACTACCGGTCGGTGTCGCGCAGGCGATCGAGCAGATCCACACCGCTTGGCATGACAGAGACCTCGACAGTATTAAAAAGCTGGCGCACCGGATGAAGGGGGATGCCGCCAATCTGGGGGCTCATAGAATTGCCACAATTGCTCAGTACCTACAAAAAGAGGCCGATGTATCGACGGCGGGACATGCGATCGAGGCTTTGGAATACGCTCTTCACGATACTGTTTCGGCGATTGAAGATCATCATTACTAAACCATAAGTGTAGTCTGGAGGCAGCATGCCCTACGCTGAAAAATTTGCATCGACCTCGGTTCTGATCATTGACGATAGTGATTTGACGCGCGAGCTTCTGAAGACCGTATTGAACAGCTTCGGGATTAAAACCGTTCATGAAGCCGGCGACGGTTTGGCCGGGTTCGAGGTCATGTCTCGACAGGCGGTCGATCTCATTATCTGCGACGTCTTCATGTCGCCGATGCACGGGTTGAAATTTGTTGAAATGTTGCGCAGCGGACAAAGGCCCCCGGAAGTTACCGGTTTGATTGCGACCGATACCCCGATTATCATGATTACTGCTAAGAAAATGAAAAACTTGGCCGAAGACGCGAAGGCCGGCTGGGACGCCATGCTCGACAAACCGATCAAGCCTGATGTGCTTTTGACGGAGCTACTCCGCTTGGTTAAGGGAGCCCGACATGGCGGCGAACAGTGAGCTTTGGATTGCCTATGCCGGAGAACAGCTTACCGGCAAGATTTCCTTTGAGAAGACCGGGAGTTCGTCTCTGGTCAAGGTCTTGATGAATGGCCGCATGGATGAAAAATCATCCTTCATAACCAATATGATTGTCATGGCCATGGAGAACAGCCCGTGTGAACAGGCGATCTATGACCTGAGCGGGATGATTTTTGTCGAAGGAAGTTGGATCAATGATGCGGCTATCGATTGCGTGCTTAGCCTGATCGGCTATTCCAGCGACCACGGCATGACGGCCGCTTTGATCATTCATGATGAATTTGTCAGAGAAATTTTTACGGATACTCTGCGCAGCAATCGGTGCCCGGCAAAACTGACAATTTGTTCAGACCAGGACATGATCGGCAAAAGGCTTCGCTGCGCGTGACCTGCCATTAATGCCGAATGTGGTGTTCCAGCAGGACCACGCCGAGAAAGCCGACAAAGAACAAGGCGGTGATGAGCGGCGAATCATGCTGGGGATGGGCGTGCGCCTCGACCAGCAATTCCTCGGTCACCAGATAGAGCAGTGCAACCAGACCGAAGGCATAGCCCGCCATGATCATCGGATGAGGCAAACCGGCCGCAGCAAACCCGAGCGAAGCGCCGATCGGCAGCATGGCACCGATCACAACGCTGATGGCGATGATGGCGGCGCTGGAATAAAAACGCGACAGCGAGGAGGTCAACGCCAGACCGAGGAACAGGACCTCGAGAGACAAAGCGAAGGTCAGCACAAAGCCGGTCGCGGCGCCCGCCACGAAACCCAGGCCGATAATCATGCCGTCGATCAAAGTATCAAAGGCGACCGCGACGATAAACGAGGAAGCCTCGCCATAATACTCATCAAGAACTTTGATCAGCGCGGTAACGAGTATCCCGGCGGCGCCACCCGCCAGAATCGGCAGGGAATCGGGTTGTTCCAACAGCTCTGGCAATAACTCTCCGGTTGCGGCGGCAAAGACAACCCCCGCCGCCAAATGTTGGAACGCACTGACCGCTCGCGGTGACGGGCTGAAATAGACCGCGATCACCGCCCCGAGCACGGCGGCGACCATGGGAATAAACGTATAAGCCATCATCGCCTTCGCTTTCGGCCCGGTCTCATATCCGGTCTCATATCCACTGACATTATTACTTACTGGTCATCATTACCAGAGTTCCGTTTGCTCCCGTATTCAGTCTGGTGACATGAAAGGCGATCACGCCATCGGCCGGGTAACGGGCGGCCAGCGTGCGGAAGTGGTCGGCAGCTTCCGGGTCACCCGCTTCGAGCAGGGCATAAGCCTGCCGGTACTCGGTGATGTGAGCGGATTGCGCCGCTTCCGGGTGCAGCGGTTCCAGGATATCCAGCGGGCCGGTCTTGCCCTTTAAGATGAATTTCCCGATCGGGCGGCACGGCACCTCCGGATTATAGCGCGCATTCGGTCCGGTGATGCAGATGCGGGTTTGAAAATGCTTGTTCATGCCTTCGGCGCGCGAGGCGGTGTTCACCGTATCACCCAGGGCGGTGTATTCAAAGCGCTCGTCCGAACCGAAATTGCCCACCGCGGCCGGAGCGGTGTGCACGCCGATTCGGGTAACGCCGAAGGCAATGCCGCGTGCCAGCTCCGCCTGATGGAACGTCATGGCCGCCCGGTCGAGCGCCATTGCGCAGCTTAAAGCGCGAACGGCATGGTCGGGCTGATCGCCCGGCGCATTGAACATGGCATAGAGCCCGTCGCCGGTGAACTGGTTGAGCGTACCGCCATAAGAGAACAATATTCGGCTGAGCATGCCGCGATAGCGATTCAGTAGGTTCGATAATTGTTCGGCATCCAGCGTTTCCGCCAGGGTGGTGAAGCCGGCGACATCGGTGAAGATGACGGAGACCTCTTTGCGCACGGCGCGCAGGGTCATCTTGGTCGGGTCGCCGGTAATTTCCTCGAGGACGGCCGGAGAGACATAGCGGGCGAAAGCGGTCTGAAGAAAACGCCGCTGTTCCCGTTCATGCCGGGTTGCGGCAAGATCGGTGATCCAGCCGGCCACCAGAAACGCGGTGATCGGTTGCACCAAGGGCAACAGCGGTCCGCCGGCCGCGGCCAGTGCCATGGCGCCCGGCCAGCACCCGACGATCAGCGGTAGCCCGACCACAACACGTCGGCCGGGGGCCGGGATCGCCCGCCCGAGCAGCACGCCCAGTACGGCAAAGCCGAGAATCAGTCCGAGACCGACCTCCGCCGGAATCGAGGGCGCCCGGCGCCCGTCCAGCAATTGCGCCACCGCATGCGCGTGAATAATTACCCCCGGCATATTGCCCAGATCATCATCCCGGACCACGGCATAGGGGGTGCGGTGACGGTCGGTCAGGCTGAGCACGGTTCCGATCAGAACCACCTTGCCGGCCAGCCAGGAGCGCGGCAGCATGGCGAGCGCATGGGCGGGCAGCACCTTGAAGGCGCCTGAGCGGTCATCGGGCGGGGCGCGGAAAGCCAAATCGGTTTCACCCGCCGGCGCCGTGCCGCCGACTTTTTCGACCAGAGCGCCGACTACGCCGTTCATGAAACGACCGTCAGCCAATCTGCGCCCGGGGTAAATCCGGCGCACCGTGCCGGCCGCGGTATCTTTTACGATGTTGGCGAGACCGCGAAGCTCCGGTTTCAGAAAGCCGTTCTCGAAGGCGATTTGCTTTTCGTTGAGACCGCCCTCGCTCAACCCGTAGCTGACCACCAACGGCGTATGTAGGGCATTAATGGTTTGCTTGAGTTCGGCGTCTTTCTCCGGCTCGGTCGGCTGGTCGAACAAAAGATCGATCAGAATCGCCCGGACGCCGCTTTGGTCCAACAGGCGCAATGTTCGAGCCAAAAAGCCGCGATCGATCGGAGAGCGATAGGTGAAGTGCTCTAATGTGTCTTCGGTAATGGCGACGACGATAACATCGGGATGCTGCGGCTCGTGCGGGCGCAAGGTCGCCGTTTCAAAGTCGGAAATCCATTGGACCGATGCACTTAAAAACGGCACGACCTGAAACGCCGTAAACACGGTCAGGGTGACGGTCACCACGATCAACGCGCCGGTCAACACCCCGAGCCCCGTGCCGACGGCGGCTGGTTTCGCTGCAAAGAAACCCCAGGCGCGGGGCCGGATTATGGGCATGGTCTTTCGGTCGGACCTCCGTCGGCAGGCGGGCAATCGGTAAGCGCGGTCGCTCGGCGTTCCCGAAAAAAAGCGCGCAGCAGCGCCGCACTTCGGCGTTCTTCGATCCCGCCATAAATTTCGGGAACATGCAGGCAGGTCGGTTGTGTAAACCAGTGCGAACCGTGATCGACCGCCCCGCCCTTGGGGTCATAGGCGCCGAAATACAGGCGGCGCAGACGGGCGAGGCTGATCGCGGCGGCGCACATCGCACAGGGCTCCAGCGTAACGTACAGATCGCACGCCGGCAAGCGCGGCACGCCGGCAAGAGCGCAGGCGGCCCGAATCGCCAGCATCTCGGCATGGGCGCAGGGGTCGGCCAGCGTCTCGACCCGATTGCCGCAGGCCGCCAACACCCGGCCGGTTGCCGCCTCGACGATCACCGCGCCGACCGGAACCTCGCCGACCGCGGCCGCGGCTTCGGCTTCGGCCAGCGCACGCGCCATGTAAGGCATGATCTTGTCCCTATGATCTTTGCGCCTATGATCTCCGGGGCGGGACGAAGACCGGGGCTCGCGGCGCGCGCAGACAGGCCGGCGCGATCGGCTGCTCGGGGCTCTGGATGAAGCCGGTCATGGCCTCGCGGGCACAGGGGCTGACCGAGAAGACGTCGTGCCCGATGGCGTGGAAGCGCAACACCTTTGCGGACTTCAGGTTTTGCGCCACGGTATCGGCGATGCCGGTCGGGGTCATGGTGTCATAGTCCCCGGTCAGCAACAGAGCGGGAACCGCGCTGACCACCGGCTGGCGCACCTCCTCGGAGCTGCGCGGCAGACGCCACGCCGCACAGAACACGTCGTAATCCTGTTCGACCGCTTGCGGAAAAACATAGGGCTCAAAAGCAGCGCCCTCTCGACGCAGACGGGCGGCATCGATCCAGGGCCGGATTTCGCGGCAGCCGATCGCGGCGTTCAGGCCATAGGCGATCATGTCCATGGTTTGCCAATAAGGCATATAGAGCCAGGACAACAGCTCCGGTCGGGCCTGTTCTCTCCCTTCGGCCACCCGGCTAAGGTGGCGCAGCAGGGCCGGCACTCGCTCGGCGGTGGTGCCGCTGCCGACCACCACGGTTAAGATATCGAGGAGATTGCTGAAGCTCATCCGGGTGTCGACCGCCTGACCGGTGCGCGGATCGAGATAGCTTACCGGCAACGGATTGTCGGTCATCCGTTTGGCCAGATCGAGGAACACCCGGTCGAGCGCCGGATAAGCGGTGTTACAGGCGGGATCGGCGGCACAGTCGGCGAACAGCCGACGGTAGACATCACGAATTTCCGCCATGCGACCGGTATCAAGCCAGCTTGACCGCAGCGTGGTCGGGGAATTGAGTACGACGCTGCGCACCGCGTTGCCATCGCGCCGAACCACTTCCATGGCCAGCGCCGTGCCGTACGAAGTGCCGAACAGGTTCCATTTGCGGATGCCGAGCGTGGTGCGCAATGCCACCAGATCTGCCGCACTCTCGGTGCTGTTGAAATTAGCGATGTCGAAGCCGGCGCTTTGAATCGGCTTAAGGCACGCCTCGGCGTCGGCCGCGCTCAATCCGCCATGCCAATAGGCGACCGGGCTTAAATTGCGGCAATACAGCGACGGTCGGGAATGGCCGGTGCCGCGCTGGTCGACATAGATGATATCGCGGGTGCGGCGCAGCTCGGCCAGCTTTTCCCAGCCGGACTCGATCAGGTCGCTTCCGGGTTGGCCGGGGCCGCCGTTCAACACCAGCACGGGGTCGGGCAAGGGCTCGGCGCCGTTAGCCCTGGTGATCGCGAAAAAGAGCGACACCGTCTTGCCGCCCGGCCGGTCCCGTCGCTCGGGCACCGCCAGAGTGCCGCAATCAACCCGGTTGCCGGTCGGGCTGGCGAACGGGCATTCAATGACATTCAGTGTCAGTAACGCCGCAGGCGGGGTGGACGGCGGCGGCGGTGGCGGCGGCGAAACGGCGGCAAGGGTAATCGCGGCCTCCGGTGGAGCTGCCGGTCGCGTGGCAAAGGCCGGAACCGGGGCATCGCCGCAGACGGCGGCCTTTGAGTGACGCTCGGGATTGTCAAGGAATTCGGCTACCGTATGCCGGGCACATTTGGAGGTGGCCAAAAGCCCGTGGCCAAGGTCGCGTATACGCAAGAGGGTTGCGCCCCGCACCTGTTCGGCCAGGGCATCGGCTTGATATCCGGCGGCCACGGTGTCGTATTCGCCGCTCAGGATAAGAACGGGGCGCGGCTCGGCCACCGCGGCATTCGGGGTCTCGACCGGGCGCAGTTTCCAGGTCTGGCAAAAGGCCTCAAACGGAAGGATAAGGCTGTCCGGGGCGACAAACGGGCGGAACATGCCGGCCATCGCCCGGGCGCCTTCAAGGTCAACCCAGGGACGAACCTCGCTGCACATGATGGCGGCGGCTACCCCGATCGCGGTCGGTGGAATCAGCCGGCGATAGGTCGTCACCAAGTCACCCGCGGCGTCGGAGCCGGGCCGAGCGCGGCCATGAGCAAGGTCGCTCAGAGCCTGGATCAGCGCCGGCACCCGCCGGGCTTCGGTGCCGGAGCCGACCATGCGCGTCAGCATTCTCAACAGATCCCCGGCCCCGAGTTCGGCCTTGACCGGAGCTTGACCGGCCGCAGAGGGCAACTCGACCGGGAGCGCTCCGGCAACGGCCCGTTGAATCAGGTCGTCAAAAGTGGTCTCCAGCGCCGGGAAGTCTCGGCTGCACGCCGCATCGGCCTTGCAGTCGGCAAAGACATGGCGAAACACCCGTTGAATCGTGGCATAGCGGTCGAGATCGGTGGGGACGGCCTTGGGCGCGACCGGCGAATCGAGCACCAGACTGCGCACGCCCTCGGCGTCGTGACGGAGCAGTTCCAGCGCAATCAGCGCGCCATAGCCCCCGGCAAGCGGAGACCAGGCCTGAATGCCAAGACGCTTGCGCAGCCGGATCAGGTCACCGGCCGCGGCGGCGGTGGTAAATATTTCCGGTCCCGAGCCGGTTTGGCGGAACGCTTCGGTGCAGGACGCCGCGTCGGCAGTGGTGACGCCGCCACTGCGCACCTTGACCGGATCAAGCGAGTCGCAGGCGAATCGAGGCTGCGAACGGCCGGTGCCGCGCAGATCGATAAAGATCAGATCGCGGGTTCGGTGCAGCTCTTCATAGGCTTGCCAGTTGGTGGAAAGTAATTCGCTCGCCGCTTGTCCCGGCTCGTCGGCCAGGATCAGCACCGGCTCGGCGTCCGGCGCGGGAGCACCGGCGCGGACGGTGGCGACGAACAGAGTCAGGTACGGCCCCCGTCCCGGCGGTTCCCCCGAGTCGCCGGATGGTGCCGAGAGCCGGGCGGAAACAGTGACGGTCAGGCATTTGACCGTGGTGTCGGCGGGCGCTTTAAGCGGACAGTCGACGCTGATCGGCTGCGTCGAAGGTGCCGGCGCCGCGCCGCTGAACATGAAAGCGGCTAGCCCGGCCGCAGCCAGAAGCATCGCTCCGCCCGCCGGCAGCAGCAACCGGTTCCGGCCCGACTTCGTGGCCGACTTTGTGGTTGATGTCATCGGTCGCTCCTTCACCCTTTTTGCCTCCGGCGCCGCCATGGTGCCGCAACCGCCCGTGATTGTGCAACGAAGACCGTACGTTCCGTCAGGGCAAGCTGCGATACGGGTGTTTCGTGTCGACGATGGGCCATCGACAGGTATAATATCGCGTAAGCAACAGTGTAACAGCGGTAATGACGGGCGGTGCCCGGCGGACAGTGTTCATGATCCTTTTTAATCTGCGGTGTGCCGACGGGCATGGTTTCGAGGCTTGGTTCAAAGACGGAGCCGCCTGGGAAGAGCAGCGGCGCGCCGGAGTGGCCGAGTGCCCGGTCTGTGGCAGTACCGACGTGAGCAAAGCGCCGATGGCGCCGCGAATCGCGCGCTCGCGCGGCAGCAGTGACACCGGTAGGCCAGGCACCGGGAGACATGAGGTCGAAAGCCACGAGGCCGGGGGTAACGACAGCGGTGGCGCCGATGATGAGGCCGCCCGGCGGGCAAAGGGAGAGGTGTTGCGCCAGCTGAACAGCCTGTGTCGGGTCGTCGAGCAAAATTGCGACTATGTCGGCGATCGATTCGCAGAAGAAGCTCGGCGCATTCATTACGGCGAAAGCAAGCCGCGCGACATTTACGGTGAAGCCAGCAAGGAACAGGCCACGGAACTGCACGAGGAAGGCGTTGTTTTCCAGCAACTGCCGTGGTTACCGCGAACCAATTCTTGAACATCATGGCGGATCAGCGCACTCGGGCCATTCTTGATCATCCGGACTTTCGCAAACTGGTGCGCCGACGCGGGCGGCTCGCGTTGATGATTGCGCTGGTGATGATGATCGTCTGGTTCGGTTTTATCCTGTCGGTTGCCTGTAAGGCTCCCGTGCTCGCCCGCCCGCTTGGCGGCGGTTCGATTCCCGTCGGGCTGGCGGCGGGGCTCGGAGTCATGCTGACGGCGTTCGGTTTGACCTGGCTTTATGTCCGCCGCGCCAACCGGGAGTTCGACCGGCTCGCCCGACGGCTGGTCGAAAGCTTACCCGAATGACACCGCCGAGCTTCATTTCCGGCAATCCGGCCGCCATGGTGATGTTCGCGGGCTTTGTCGGACTGACTTTGCTGATTACCTGGTGGGCGGCGGCGCGCTCGCGCTCGGCCGCGGCGGTCTATGCCGCCGATGGCGGGTTCAGCGGTTTGCACAACGGTTTGGCTATTGCCGGCGACTTTATTTCGGCCGGTTCTTTTCTCGGGGTGTCCGGGCTGATTTATGTCAACGGCTATGACGGCCTGATTTATGCGATCGGTTGGACCGTGGGCTGGCCGCTGGTGTTGGTGCTGGTGGCCGAGCCGTTGCGCAATCTCGGACGCTATACCTTTGCCGATGTTGTTTGTTATCGCCTGCGCCGACCCTCGGTCCGCGGTTTGGCGGCCTGCGGGACTCTGGCGACCGTGCTGCTGTATCTGGTGGCCCAAATGGTCGGAGCCGGCGAGCTGATCGAACTGCTGTTCGGTGTACCCTATTCGGTGGCGGTGGTGGTGATCGGGGTTTTGATGATCGTCTATGTCAGTTGGGGCGGCATGATCGCCACGACCCGGGTTCAGATCATCAAGGCGGTGCTGCTGTTGTTTGCCATTACCTTCATGGCGGCGATGGTGCTCTATCGGTTCGGCTTTAATTTCGAGAATTTGTTTGCCGAGGCGGCACCGGTTCTCGGCTTCGGCTCGCTGTTGCAGGACCCGATTTCGGCGCTGTCGCTCGGCATGGCGCTGATGTTCGGAACTGCCGGCCTGCCCCATATTTTGATGCGCTTTTTTACCGTGGCCGATGCAAGGCAGGCGCGCGCGTCGGTGCTGTATGCGACCGGCTTTATCGGCTATTTCTATTTAGCGACGGTGATTGTCGGCTTCGGTGCGATTACCCTGGTTCAAGCTCGGGGCAGCGCAAATATGGCGGCACTCCATCTGGCGCAAGCAGTGGGGGGCGACATTTTTTTCAGCTTTGTCTGTGCGGTGGCGCTCGCGACGATACTGGCGGTGGTGGCCGGTTTGACTTTGGCGGGAGCCGCGGCGGTCAGTCATGATCTCTATGCCTCGGTGTTGCGTCGGGGCCGGGCGGCCGAAATCGAAGAGTTGGCGGTGTTCAAGGGCGCAAGCGTGACGCTCGGTATCATTGCGATTACCCTGGCCTTTGCGTTCAAGGGTCAGAATGTCGCCTTCATGGTCGGGCTGGCCTTCGTGATTGCGGCCAGCGCTAATTTTCCGCTGCTGGTGACCACGATCTACTGGCGCGGCTTGACGACCCGGGGCGCGCTGCTCGGCGGGTGGCTCGGTCTGATCGGGTCGGTGGTGTTGGTGGTGGCGGGGCCGACGGTGTGGTGCGAGGTGCTCGGTCATCGCGCGCCGCTGTTTCCCTATGCCAATCCCGGCCTGTTTTCGATTTCGCTGGCCTTTTTCGGGCTGTGGGTCGGTTCGATTACCGATCACAGCCCGCTGGCGGCAATTGAAGCCGAGGCCTTTGATGCTCAATTCGTCCGCGCGCAGCTCGGCCCGCGGGCCGTTCCCGACTCTTCTTTCCCCGACTCTTCTTTCCCGTTGTCTCGGTTGTCCTCGCCATGATCAAGGTTCTGCACGTCGTCGAAGCCTTCAGTACCGGCATTATCCAGTCGATCCGCACCCTGTGCCGGGCGCTTGAGGGCGAGGCCGTCTTTCATGTCCTGCACGGAACTCGTCCCGAAACGCCGGAGGATGCGCCAAGCGGTTTTCCCGCCTCGGTCGGCTTCCTCGACTGGCCTTCGGCCGGACGCAGCATTTCACCGACGCGCGACTTCAAAGCGATCAGACAGCTGCATGCCGCGGTCGCTGCGGTACGGCCCGATGTTATCCACGCCCACTCCAGCAAGGCGGGGGCGTTGGTTCGCCTGGCTTTCCCGACCGGGCGGGTGCCGGTGGTCTATTCGCCGCGCGGCTATTCGTTCTTGCAAAAGGACAAGGGGGTTGTCGGGTGCACCGCGTTTTGGACGATGGAGCGGCTGCTCGGTTGGCTGCCTCATGTCACGGTCGGTTGCGGTCTGGGCGAGTACAGTCTGGCGCGCGGCGTCAGCCGGCAAGCGGTGCTGATCCCCAACATGATCGATCCGGCCGATTTCCCCGACCCCGGGCCGTTGCGCCCCGACCCGGACGGCCCGCTCCGTATCGCCATGGCCGGCGGCATCCGTCCGCAAAAGAACTTTCCGCTGTTTTGCCGGATTGCCGGGGCGTTCGTCGGTACCCCGCTGCGCTTCCTGTGGATCGGTGGCGGCGAGGTGCCTTCGGACCTGAGCGTGCCCGCCAATGTCGAGATTACCGGCTGGCTGCCGCGGGCCGAGGGGCTGCGGGTGATGGCCGGTTGCCACCTCTACATGCAGACCTCGTTATGGGAGGGGCTGCCGATTGCGCTGCTGGAAGGGATGGCGCTGGGCTTGGCCACGCTTGCAATGCCGGCGGTCGGGAACACCGAGTTGGTCATCGAGGGCCAAAACGGTTTTCTCTGCCCCGATGTCACCAGCTTTATCGCCCGGCTGTATGAGTTGGACAAGGACCGTGCGGCACTGGCGGCACTGGGTGCCTCCGGTCGTGCTTTGGTTGAGCGCCACCACACGGCCGAACGGATTGCTCATCGTTGGCTCAGTCTCTACCGTCATTATGGCCGGTATGAATGTCATGGCTGAGAGGGCGGCACCGGATTAACGGCATTGACCGAGGCCATGTGACGGTTTATAAGGTCGGCACTTCGCTGCTTGAAACAAAGCGGCGGTTTGGCGCGGTGGCAGAGTGGTCATGCAGCGGACTGCAAATCCGCGTACGGCGGTTCGATTCCGCCCCGTGCCTCCATTGACTTGGCAGTCAAATGACTTGGCAGTCAAATTCACGCTTCATCCGATGATGACCGAACGATGATGACGGATGGTGCCCGTGTGCTTGACTGTGTGCCGGTAGATCGGGGCCGGTATCGGGCCGGCAGACGGGAAGGATATCGGTGACCGAGCGAAGTTTAATGGCGTCGGGAGTTTCGCTTCGCGTTGCCGGGGCGCTGGTGATTGCCTCCGGCCTGTGGTTGGCGGTGGCTTGGGCGCTGGACCGGCTTGGCTGAGATGGTGGCGCGCTATGACAAGCGATCTGATAACGCTTCAGGGGGTAACCCTCGGCTATGATCGCCATCCGGCGGTCCATCATTTGTCCTGCGGCTTTCGCGTCGGCTCGTTGACCGCGATAATCGGACCGAACGGCGGCGGCAAAAGCACCTTGCTGAAGGGCATCATGGGCCTGTTGCGGCCGCTGGCCGGGCGGGTCGAGCTGCATGGGATCGAACGCGCCGAGATCGCCTATCTGCCCCAGCAAGCCGAAATCGACCGCAGCTTTCCGATTAACGTCATCGACACGGTCTTGCTCGGCAATTGGCGGGTGACCGGGGCCTTCGGGGCGGTCGGTGCCGCCGGGATGGCGCGCGCGCGCGCGGCGCTGGCGACGGTCGGACTCGAGGAATTCGAACGGCGGCCGATCGGCAGCCTGTCGGTCGGGCAATTTCAACGCGTCCTGTTCGCGCGCATGCTGGTGCAGGATGCAAGGCTGATTTTGCTCGACGAGCCCTTTGCCGCGATCGACGACCGGACCATGCTCGATCTGTTATGCTTGATCCAGGGCTGGCATGCCGAAGGGCGGACCGTGCTGGTCGTGCTGCATGATCTGGAGCAGGTGCGCAACCGCTTTCCCGAAGCTTTGCTGCTGGCTCGCGAGCCGGTCGCGCGCGGCGCAACCGCCGAGGTGCTGGCTCCCGCCAATCTGTTGCGGGCAAAGGCGATGTCGGAAGCGTGGGACGAGCATGCCGGCCGCTGTGATCGGGATGCGGCATGACGACCGAATTATGGGATCTTTTAATCGCGCCGTTCGCCGATTTTTCCTTCATGCGCCGCGCGCTGATCGGCTGTTTGGCGTTGGCGATCGGCTGCGGTCCGATCGGGATTTTGTTGATGCTGCGCCGCATGAGCCTGATGGCTGATGCGATGTCGCATGCGATTCTGCCGGGCGCCGCGTTGGCGTTTCTGTGGGCCGGGCTGGCTTTGCCGGTGATGGGGGCGGGCGGCTTTATTGCCGGCTTGCTGGTCGCGTTGCTGGCGGGCGGGGTTGCCCGGCTGACGCCCTTGCGCGAGGATGCCAGCTTTGCCGCTTTTTATCTGATTTCGCTGTCGGCCGGGGTGTTGCTGGTGTCGACCCGCGGCAGTAATGTCGACCTGCTGCATGTCCTGTTCGGTACGATTCTGGCCGTTGATGATGCCTCGCTGGTGATGATGGCCTCGGTGGCGACGGTTTCGTTGCTCGGGCTGGCGGTACTGTACCGGCCGCTGGTGGTCGAATGCTTCGACCCCGGCTTTTTACGCTCGGTCGGCGGCGGTGGCGGTTTTGCGCATTACGGTTTTCTTGTGCTGGTGGTGCTTAATTTGGTCGCGGGGTTCCAGGCGCTCGGGACTCTGATGGCGGTCGGCTTGATGATGCTGCCCGCCGCCGCGGCGCGCTTTTGGGCGCGCGACCTGTGGGCGCTGGCGGCGCTGGCCTCGCTGATCGCCTTTGCTGCGGGTGCCGTCGGCCTGTTGGTGTCTTTTCACGGTAATTTGCCGTCGGGGCCGTCGATCATCCTGACTGCGGGCGTATTTTATCTGTTGTCGGTGCTGTTCGGTCCGCGTGGCGGATTGCGCGCGCGCTACTTTCCCGGCCGTCATCGCGCGGCCTGAGCGACCTCGGAGAAAATCTCATGCCGATGGATTTATTGAACCATCCCGAAATCGCCGCCGTAATGTTTCATCCCCGGGCCGAGTACGGCCAAGTCCATGAGGATATCCGGACGCGCACGGTTCGGTTTAAATTGCCTGAAGGCGTAGTGATCGGCGGCCGGCTGCATAGCGCCGCGGTCGACGCCCCGATTGTTTTGCTGTTCCATGGCAATGGCGAGATCGCCTCCGATTACGATGACTTGGCACCGGTCTATCGTCAACTCGGGCTCAGCTTGCTGGTGGCTGATTATCGCGGTTACGGGATTAGCAGCGGACAGCCCTCGGCCGACACTTTGATCGGTGATGCGCTCGCGGTTTGGCGCGAGGCGCCCGCCGTGGTGGCCGCGGCCGGATTGGAGCCCTCGCGCTGGTTGCTGATGGGGCGCTCGCTCGGGAGTGCCGCGGCGCTGGCGGTTGCAGCCGAAAGCACGGACGGGCCGAAACTCTCCGGGCTGATCATCGAAAGCGGCTTTGCCGAAACGCTGGCCTTAATTAGCCGGTTGGGCGGCTCGTTGCCGCCGGGAGCGGTCGAGGCGCGCGACGGTTTCGACAGTCTCGGCCGCATTGCCAAAGTGACCGCGCCGACTCTGATCATTCATGGCGAAGAGGATTGGATCATCCCGTTCAAGGATGGCCGCAAGCTTTTTGATGCCTCGGGCGCGGCCGACAAGCGTCTTTTGCCGATCCGCGGTGCCGGCCACAATGATTTGATGATGGTAGGCGCCCGCGAATATTTCCCGGCGATTGCCGAACTGGCTAAGCGTTAGGGTTTTATAAGTTTCCGGAAATCAGGAGTCTTCGCCGGGAAAACGGTCGGCCGGGGTTCGAGGATCGAAGCCGAGCAAATTGCAGGTTTCAACCATATGGGGCGGCAGCGGTGCCTTCACATCGATCTCGCCCCGTCTTGGATGGGGCAGCACGATGCGGCGGGCGTGCAGGTGCAACTGTCGGGCGGTTTCCAGGCCCGATAAAAACGCGCCTTCGCCGCCATATTTGCCGTCGCCTAGAATCGGCGTGCTCAGGGCGGCCATGTGAACCCGGAGCTGATGGGTACGGCCGGTCAGCGGCGATAGATGAACAAAGGCGGCATGGTCGCCGACCTGATCGATTACCTGATAGAGCGTGACCGCCTTCAGCCCGGCTTCACCAGCGGCCGCCACCCGTTCGCCGCGCGGACCGGATTCCTTGGCCAACGGCAGATCGATCCGACCCCCGAGCGGTTCGGGTACGCCCGCGGTTATGGCACAATAGAGTTTGCGTGCGTCCCGGCCGCGAAAGGATTCAGCCAACCGGGCCGCGGCGAACACCGAACGGGCGAGTACCAGCACGCCGCTGGTATCCTTGTCGAGTCGATGAACCAACCGTGGCCGCTCGGCGGCATCGAAGCGCAGCGCGTCCAGTAAGCCGTCAAGATGGCGAACGGTCGAGGTGCCGCCTTGCACGGCCAATCCGGCCGGCTTGTCGAGTACGATCACGTCTTCATCGCGCCAAATGACGCGCTTGCGAATTGCCGTGGCGTCGGCGTCGCTGATCGTCCGTTCCCCG
>JBAWVF010000080.1:0-16451 GCA_037147415.1 Rhodospirillaceae bacterium
TACCGTCGAAGATACCGTCGCCACCCTTGACGATATCGAGCGGCTGTTCGGTGCCGACATTACCAAGCTGGTCGATGGCGTCACCAAGCTGTCGCGGATCGAATTGCAAAGCGACCAAACCAAGCAGGCGGAGAATTTCCGCAAGCTGGTGCTGGCAATGTCCGAAGATATCCGGGTGCTGCTGGTCAAGTTGGCCGACCGGCTGCACAATATGCGCACGCTGCGTCATATCAAAAACCCGGATAAGCGCCGCCGCATCGCCCGTGAAACCCAAGAAATTTACGCACCGCTGGCCGAGCGCATCGGAATACAGCGCTGGAAGGACGAGTTGGAAGAGCTGTCCTTTGCGGAGCTTAATCCGGAGGCGCGCGACTCGATCCTGACCCAGTTGGCCCGCCTGCGTAACGACGGGGAAGGCCGGGTCGAGCATGTGGTCGAAGGACTACGCCAAACTCTGCATGAACAGGGCCTGCCCACGGCTAAGGTCTATGGCCGTGAAAAGAGCGTTTATTCAATCTGGCGCAAGCTTGAACATAAAAGCATTTCGTTCGAGCAGCTGTCCGACATCATGGCTTTTCGGATTATTGTTGACTCGATTGGTGAATGCTATCAGGCGCTCGGTATTATTCACGCTCGCTATCCGGTGGTGCCGGGTCGGTTCAAAGATTATATCTCGACACCGAAACCCAATGGCTACCGAAGCTTACATACCGGCGTGATCGGCCCCGACCGTCAGCGCATCGAAGTCCAGATTCGCACCTCGGAAATGCACGAGATTTCCGAACTCGGCGTTGCCGCCCATTGGGCCTATAAGCAGGGACAGCCGCGCGCCGAAGCTCGTGAATATCGCTGGCTGCGCGAATTACTTGATATTCTGGAGCATGCGACCCGGCCGGAAGAATTTCTTGAGCACACTAAGCTGGAATTGTTCCAGGAGCAGGTTTTTTGTTTCACCCCTAAAGGCGATTTGATCAGTCTGCCGCGCGGTGCGACCCCGGTTGATTTTGCCTACGCCGTCCATTCCCAAATCGGGGATACTTGTGTCGGCGCCAAGATCAACGGCCGCATGCTGCCGTTACGCACTGTTCTGCAAAATGGCGATCAGGTTGACGTTGTTACCTCGAAGTCGCAGACCCCTTCGCCGGCCTGGGAACGTTTTGTTGTTACCGGCAAGGCCAAAGCCCGTATCCGCAAGTTCCTGCGCAGTCAACAACGGACCCAATACATTCAACTCGGGCGCGGTTTACTTCAGAAAATCTGGCGTCATGAAGGCTATGACTTTTCAGAAAAGGGGCTGGAAGGGGTCCTTCGTGGATTTCAAGCCGCCAATGTCGATGATTTATTAGCCAGTGTCGGCGCCGGCATTCAATCGGCCCACGAAGTCTTTAATGCCGTTTTCCCCGGCCATAAACATCAACAGTTCCTGACCGAGCGCGCCGAGCGGGAAAAACAGCTGACCACGGGCGAGCCGAACGCGCCAACCATCAAGCCCAAACCCAAATCGAAAGCCAAGGGCAAAGACCATCCGCTGCCGATCCGCGGCCTGATCCCCGGCATGGCGGTCCATTACGCGCGCTGCTGCCACCCGTTGCCCGGCGACCGCATCGTCGGCATCGTCACCACCGGCAAGGGCGTGACCATCCATACGATTGATTGTGAAACCCTGGAAAGCTTCAGCGACTCGCCGGAACGCTGGATCGATGTTGCCTGGGATATCGGCCCCAACCGCCCGGAAGACCATGTCGGCCGTATCGCCGTGGCCATTGCCAACGAACCGGGAAGTCTCGGCTCGCTCACCACGGTCATCGGTAAAAATGGCGGCAATATCACCAACCTGAAGATTACCAACCGCAATCAGGATTATTTCGAGCTTTTGGTCGATATCGACGTCAAGGACGCCAAACACCTGACCAACATCATGGCCGCTTTGCGAGCCACCCCGGCGATTAGTTCCGTGGACCGCGCACGCGGTCGGTAATAGCGCTTCCGCGCACGCGGTCGGTAATAGCGCTTCCGCGCACGCGGTCGGTAAAACTGCGATATACTTCAACAGGAAGACAAGCGCGCTTACACGGAATGTTTTTTCAACACGCGCCTGTCAGACGGCGGGAAGCAGGTTAGCTTCTCCATCGGTCTGATCGGGCGCCGAACCAACGTGCCACCACAGTTCGGGCACCGGCCGCCGAAGTGGCGCTCAGCGCAGTCCGTGCAAAATGTACATTCGAAGGAGCATATCACGGCATCCGGAGAAGCTGGCGGCAGATCGCGATCACAACATTCACAGTTGGGCCTAAGCTCCAGCATGAGAATACCCTCCCTCAATCCTCCACATAGAACTGCATGCGCTCGGTCGGAAAGTGCAAACAGACCGTGGTACCCGAGCTTTCGCCCTGACGGCTGGTGATGGTCAGATTGCCATTGTGCAACTCGACCAAACTGCGGGTCAGATAGAGCCCGATGCCAGATCCGGTGTGGCGGCGGTTCATCGCGGTGTCAACCTGAACGAAGGGCCGGGCAAGATCGCGGATCCGGTCGGCGGGAATCCCCGCCCCCGTGTCCGTCACCTCCAGACGCAAGCCGCTGAAATCCCAGACGGCATTCAAGGTAATCGACCCGCCGGCCGGGGTGAATTTTACAGCGTTGGATAGCAGGTTCAGCAGCATCTGACGCAAAGCCCGGCGATCGGCGCGCAATTTCGGCGCCAATTTGGCCGTTCTGTCAACCACCATGCCTTTTTCGGCGGCGTGGGGACCGACCAGACGCACCGCGTCCTCGAAAGCATCGGAAACCGACAACCATTCGTCGCTCAGTTCGTAGCGGCCCGCCTCGATTTTCGACAGATCAAGGACATCGTTGATCAAAGCCAAAAGATGACTGCCGCTGGTTAGAATCGCTGCGGCATAGTCCCGATAGCGGTCACTGCCCAGCGGTCCCAGCACCTCGGTCGCCATCATCTCGCTGAAGCCGATGATCGCATTGAGCGGGGTCCGCAACTCGTGGCTCATATTGGCCAGGAACTGCGATTTCGAGCGGTTGGCCAGTTCCGCCGCCTCTTTAGCCAGGATCAAGGCCCGTTGGTCAAGCTTACGCGCGGTAATGTCCTGACAAACGCCGAAGCGTGCCGCCACCTGCCCGCTCGGATCGCGCTCGCACTGGCTTTCCGCCCACAACACGCGCTCCTCTCCGGTCGGGCGCGTAATCCGAAATTCCCACTCTCGCACTTCCCTGCCCCGCCCGCTCGGCATCAACAGCCGGCGCACCCGCTGGCGGTCCTCGGGGTGAATGCACGCCAACACGGCATCGGTCGAAGGCCGGAACGCATCCGGTTCAACCCCGAACAGCCGGTACATCTCTTGTGACCAGGAAACCTCTCCGGTCTTCAGATCAACCCGCCAGCCGCCGAGCTTGGCAATCCGCTGTGCCGTCGACAGCTGGATTTCGCGCTCGCGCAGTTGTTGTTCACGCTGATGGCGTTCGGTCACGTCGTCGTAAACGGTGAGGCAGGCGCCTTCGGCGGTCGCCAGTTCGCGCACCTCTATCCGCCGACCGCCCCGCAAATCCATCTCAAAGTGCGACGGCAGTTGGCGATGACGCATCAGGCGTTCCGCCACCCATTGCGTCAGGCTGAGAGTGCCGGGCCGATAGAGCCCCCGCTCGGCACAGGCCCGCACAATTTCGGAAAACGGGGTGCCGGGCATGATCATGTCGGCAATTTCAGGCAGCAGCGACCGCATCCGGCCATTTGCCAGCACGACACGATCACGCGCATCGCACAGCAAGAAGCCTTCGTTCAAGTTGCCCAAGGCATCGTAAAGCCGCGCGCTGGTCTGTTCCAAACTGGACCGATTCATCTCGTGGTCGCCATCATGCAGCACCACGGCGTTGTAGCCGGGAAGTGAACCCTCCGGCCGCTCACCGAGCAACAGCAAGATCGGAAAATTTGTTCCGTCCTTGCGCCGGCCGCACAGCTTGCGTTGACGCTCTCCGGTCCGGCGGCCGTGCAAAGCCGCCTCCGCCATATAGCGGTCATGGTGGGCCGCATAGGACTCCGGCATCAACATCGACACCGAGCCCCCGAGAACCTCGGCGGCGCTATAGCCGAACAGGCGCTCCGCCCCGGCATCGAAACTGTCGATCAGTCCCGCGCGATTGGCGCCGATCATGCCGTCGCCGATCATGGCGAAAATGGCAAGCCCCGAGTCGCTGCCGACAAACCCGCCCGGCGCCGCCGACTGACGCCCCTCGTCAACCGTCACCGTCGTCAGGGTAAAGCGCCCGCCGGCCATACCGGCCATGGCCCGCGCCAACGCCGTCATATGCAACGCCGGCTGCCCCGGTGCCGGGAAGCGCAACTCGGCCCGTTCGCCGAGTACGCCGCGGATCAAATCGATATAGCCGGCCGCAAAGGGATGCCAGTCACTCCCTTCAGCCAGCACGGCCGCGGAATGCCCGACCAGATCGCTTTCACCCCGCCCATGCAGCCGGCAAAAGAGATCATTGACCCGCAGAAATATCCCGGCGGCATCGGTAATGCATAGCCCGGCCTCTGCCGTCTTAAAGACCGGCGATCGTCGCAATGCAGAGTGTGTTTCGTCTGGCATCACACGCCTTCCGCGCGACACCGGACCGACCGATGATCCGGAATACTTAAGCCACGTCTCTCTTCATCAAGAGAGATAACCTTGCAAGTATAGAATTAAACGGCCCGAAAGCAAAGGCGTTTCCCCGAATCATTTAGAAAAATGCCTGTTAACATATTCATAACCATCCCCGTTCCCGAAACCGGGGCCGGGGATGGTTACCCTGTCACTCCGCCCCTTTGCAGGTGGTGATTTCGATCTCGATCTTGATGCGCGGATCGACCATCTGCACCCCGATCGTGGTATTTGCCGGCCGGCTTACGCCAAGAAAACGCCCGAAGACCGGGGCAACTTTCATGAAGTCACTTGCATCGGCAAGATACGCCCGCACCCGAACCGCGTCGTCAAGACTGGCCCCGGCTTGGCTCAACGCCGCCTGAATATTCAGAAAAGCCTGCTCGGTCTGCGCAACGACATCGTCGGAGATGGTCCCGGCGGCGTAATCGAACCCGGTGGTCCCGGACACGAACACCCGATCGCCGACCACCACCGCCCGCGAATAACCGGCGACCTTTTCGAAATCGGAACCCGAAGAAATCAGTTTACGCGCCATCACAACCTCCCGAATGCTGATGCAACCATTCGGATCGGTATTGAGCAAATCCCGACGCGCAACGCAAGAGCTTATACCACCGGCCTGTTACACCACCAGACCGGTAGAACGCGAGCGGCCGCTCGACGCAGACAAGGCGTCGGCACTGCGATAGGACGATAGCGCAGCCTGCCAGGGCTCGATATGAAGCCCGGCGCCGACAGTTTCCTGCGACAATTGCTGAGTAGCAAAGCCGATGCTGCCCCCGCCGTTCGAGGACAATGAAAACCGTAACGGACTCGACGAAGCCGACGGTGCCGACGGTGCCGCACCCGCGCTGCCCGCCCCGCCCTCTTCCCCGGACGCCGATGCCGCAGCACCGGTTCCGGCGGCTCCGTTGCTTCCGGCAGCCGTATTCGAACTGCGGCGGCGGTCTTCCTCGGGCTGTTCTGCCCGACGGGTAACCGGAGGAACCGGCTGAACCGGGCCCGGGACGACCGTATCCGAAGAGCCGGGTCCGGCGACCGCGCGCACGCTTTCCGGCGAGGGTAACGCCAGATAAGGCCGAACCGATGTTGCGGACGAGATGCCGGTCACGGGCGTGAGTCCAAACGGGTATGCGTAGCGATTACTATACTGTAGAATGCACCCTCAGTCCATGTTTCTATCCACGCATCGGCGCATTTCAGCGCCTCCGCGACCGCAGCTCTCGTTCACGGCCGCTCTCGTTCACGGCCAAGCGAGAAAGCAGCCGGGCGAGAAAGCAGCCGGGCTGCCACGACACCGAAAGGCTTGGAAGTTTCGGAAAAATCTTGATAATCGACATGGAGAGACCGCGATCGGGAAACCGGCCGCTCCGGCCTTATGCCGGGGGACAGCAAAAGGAGTGGAGCCGGTGCTCAACAGTATTGTGGTATGGTTCCAAGGCTTTATTCTCGGAGTCGCGATTGCGGCTCCGGTCGGTCCGATCGGTCTGCTTTGCATCCGCCGTACCCTTGAACACGGGCAGGCGATCGGCTTTGCCACTGGCATGGGCGCTGCGGTTGCCGATACCTTTTATGGCGCCATCGCGGCGTTCGGGGTCAGCGCGGCGCTGGTGTTCCTTACCGGCCACGAGAGCATGTTCCGTCTGTTCGGAGGGGTATTCCTGCTGGCGGTGGCCTTGCGCACCTGGACCGTCAAACCGACCACCGAAGAACGCACTCCCGACGCCAAGACCTTGTTCGGCGGCTTCATGACCGGCCTGACCCTGACGCTGACCAATCCGATCACCATTCTTGCTTTTGTCGGGTTGTTCGCCGGAATCGGCCTGGCCGGCGATCTCGATTACAAAGAGGCGCTGGTTCTGGTGCTCGGCGTCTTCATCGGCTCGGCCAGCTGGTGGCTGGCGCTGAGTTCCGGCGTCGCCTTGGCCAGCCGCCATATTTCGGAAGAACGGCTCGGCAAAATCAATTATTATACTGCGGTGGCGCTGGCCCTGTTCGGCGGCTATGCGGTGGTCAGCGCGCTGGCCAATGGAAATATGTTCTAAACATGACGGAGCCCGACCCTCTCCCGCCGCCGCCATTTCCGAGAACGCATTATTTTGCGTTCGACGTCCTGGTCAGAAGGAGCTACCTTGATATCTACGATATCATCCATGTCTTACAAAAAACCTTCAAACGCATCAAGCAGCTGAATGGTCGCTATCGGTTATGGGGAATCATTTTTCAAAAGAAAATGTGGCTAACTGTTATTACGCTTGAAGACGGTGAAACCGTCCACAATGCCTACAAATCCGACCCGCCATGATGACTGACAGGTGCTCCATGATTAAAAAATATCATGACAAAACCGATAGCCTCTATGTCGTCATACGCGACATTCCGGCAGTTGATACAGTTGAATACATGGAAGATGTCATGGTCGACCTGGGTGACGACGGCATGGCTGTCGGATATGATATACAATTTTCTTCGGATCACAAAGATATTATTGACATGATTGAACGAGGCGAGATGAAATATTATCCAAAACAAACAATGTCACAGGTTCAATTCGGCGTTCGCTAATCTTTTCCCTTCAACCCCCCCGGTGAGTTTTTCATGAGTTCAGAATCGATCGAAGTTCGTCGCAAACGATTGCGCTTCCGGGCGTGGCATCGTGGCATGCGTGAGTCCGATTTGCTGCTCGGTAACTTTGCCGACACGCATATCGGCGACTTTTCCACGGAACAGCTCGACCGGTTCGAGGCGCTGCTGGAACTGGCCGACGCCGATATCTATAATTGGTATGCCGGGCGCGAGCCGGTGCCGCCGGAATTCGATCACGACGTGATGGCGGTGCTGAAGGCGTTCCGTATCACCGACACTTCTCAGAATTGAACCGATTTCCTTGCTGAAATTTGATCTTACGCCGGGTCGCTCCGCCCGCTTGACGATCGGCGGCGCGCCCGAGGGCCAAGATGCCCGGGTGCTGGTGGAACTGGCGACGAAAGCCGGCCCGGCCGGTCTGCTTCATGTCGCCAGCGACGATGACCGCGCCGCCCGGCTGGCCGAGGCGCTGGCCTTTTTTGCGCCCGAGCTGGAGGTGTTGTCCTTCCCAGCCTGGGACTGCCTGCCCTATGACCGGGTGTCACCCAACGGCAGCTTCGTGGCTCGGCGTATCGCCACCTTGGCCCGCTTGCTGGAGCCGACCAAAGCCGACACCAAACGCGTGGTGCTGACCACGGTCGCGGCGATCATGCAACGGGTGCCGCCGCGTGGCGCGCTCCGTCATGCCAGCTTTCGCGCAGCGATCGGGGACCGGGTCGATATCGAACAGCTTCAGAAATATCTGGCCCATAACGGCTATAACCGGGCACAGACGGTGCGCGAACCGGGCGAGTTCGCGGTACGCGGCGGCATTATCGACCTGTTCCCGCCCGGAACCGAGGAACCGCTTCGACTCGATTTATTCGGCGACGAGCTGGACGCGGTCCGGGTGTTCGACCCGCTGACCCAACGCACCAGCGAAAAGCGCACCCGGATCGATTTGCAGCCGATGGCCGAGTATGTGCTGGATGAACCCTCGATCCAGCGTTTCCGCAGCGGTTATCGCGAACTGTTCGGCGCCGTCACCGGCCAAGACCCGCTTTATGAGGCGATCAGTGCCGGGCGCAAGCATCCCGGCATGGAGCACTGGCTACCGCTGTTCCACCCGCGCCTGGAAACGCTGTCGGACTATATGCCCTCGGCAATCCTCAGCCTCGACCCCGGCACCGACGAGGCGCGCGATGCCCGAATTGCGCAGATTGCCGATTTCTACGACGCCCGCCGCGCGTTGCGCGCCGCCGAAAAAGCCGCCAATGCTCCGGCCTATAAGCCGCTGCCGTCCGACCGGCTTTATCTGGGCGCGGAAGAGTGGGAGCTGATCACCTCCTGCCATGCGGTCGCCCCGCTGTCACCGTTTGCATTGCCGCCCGGCCTGATCGGGCAGATTGACGCGGGCGGACGGCGCGGCCATGATTTCGTCGAGGCGCGCGCACGGCCCGATCTCAACGTGTTCGACGCGGTGCACGAGCATATCGTCGATCTGGCCAAAGCCGGCCGGCGGGTGATGGTTGCGGCCTATAGCCCCGGCTCGCGCGATCGTTTGCTGTCGGTGCTGAGCGATCACGGCATCGAGGGCTTGGAGCCGGTCGAGAATTGGACCGAGGCCAAACGCTGCGGCCGCGGTACGCTGGCCATGATCGTGCTCGGGATCGAGCACGGCTTCGTCGCGCCCGACTTGGCGGTTGTCACCGAACAGGACATTCTGGGCGATCGGCTGGCCCGCCCGCCTAAGAAGAAACGGCGCGCCGCGAACTTCATCGCGGAATCCTCCAGTCTCAATCCCGGCGACTTCGTCGTCCATGTCGAATACGGCATCGGCAAGTATGACGGGCTGGAAACCGTCAGCGTGACCGGGGCGCCGCACGACTGCCTGCGCATTATTTATGACGGCAACGAGAAGCTGTTTGTCCCGGTCGAAAATATCGAAATGCTGTCGCGCTACGGCTCGGAAGAGGCCGGCGCGCAACTCGACCGGCTGGGCGGCAGCGCATGGCAAGGCCGCAAGGCCCGGGTCAAGAAGCGGCTCAAGGACATGGCCGACGCCCTGCTCCGCATCGCCGCCGAGCGCGAATTGCGCCGCGGCGAGTCGCTGACCGCGCCCGAGGGGCTTTACGCGGAATTCGCCGCCCGCTTCCCCTATCCCGAAACCGAAGACCAGTTGACCGCGATTGCCGATGTCATGGCCGATATGGCGTCGGGACGGCCGATGGACCGGTTGGTGTGCGGCGATGCCGGCTTCGGCAAGACTGAGATCGCCTTGCGCGCCGCCTTTGTCGCGGCACTCTCGGGCCAGCAAGTCGCGGTGGTGGTGCCGACCACCTTGCTCGCGCGTCAGCATTATCGCAACTTTTGCAACCGCTTCGAAGGTCTGCCGATTCAGGTCGAGATGCTGTCGCGCCTGACCACCGCCAAGGACGCCGCCCGGGCCAAAAAAGGCTTGGACGAGGGCACGGTTGATATCGTGGTTGGCACTCATGCGTTACTGGCGAAAGGAATTCGGTTCAAGCGGCTCGGGTTGGTCGTGGTGGACGAGGAACAGCATTTCGGGGTCAAGCAAAAAGAGCGGCTGAAAGAACTGCGCGCCAATGTCCATGTCCTGACCCTGACCGCCACCCCGATTCCGCGCACGTTGCAATTGGCGCTTTCGGGCGTACGCGAACTGACCATTATTGCAACACCTCCGGTTGACCGGCTGGCGATCCGGACCTTCGTGTTGCCCTACGACCCGGTGGTGATCCGCGAGGCGATCCTGCGCGAGCATTATCGCGGCGGTCAGACCTTCTATGTCTGCCCGCGCATCGAAGATTTAACCAAGGTCTCCGAGGGCATTCGCGAGCTGGTGCCCGAAGTTAAACTGGTCACGGCTCATGGTCAGATGGCGGCGTCCGAGCTTGAAGAAGTGATGACCGCCTTCGACGACCGGACCTATGATGTCTTGCTGGCGACTAATATTATTGAATCCGGGCTGGATATTCCAAACGCGAATACCATGATTATTCACCGCTCCGATTTGTTCGGGCTGGCACAGCTTTATCAGTTGCGTGGGCGAATCGGCCGGTCCAAAGTCCGCGGCTATGCCTATCTGACCTATGCCCCCAAGGGCCAATTGTCCGAGACCGCCCGCCAGCGCCTGCATGTGATCGAAACCCTGGACAGTTTGGGCGCCGGCTTCCAGTTGGCCTCGCACGACATGGATATTCGCGGCGCCGGCAATCTGTTGGGCGAAGAACAGTCCGGCCATATCAAAGAAGTCGGGGTCGAGCTGTACCAGCATATGCTGGAAGAGGCGGTGGCAACGGCCCGCTCGGGCGCCGGCGAGGCGGTCGAAGCCGAGCGTTGGACCCCGCAAATCAATCTGGGTATGCCGGTTTTGATTCCGGATACTTACGTCGCCGATCTGGCGGTAAGACTAGCGCTTTACCGTCGGATTGCCGAGCTGTCCGACCGCGCCGAAATCGACGCTTTCGCTGCCGAAATGATCGACCGTTTCGGCAAACTGCCCGCCGAGGTTGACAATCTCTTGCAAGTGGTCGCGATCAAGCAGTTGTGCCGGAGCGCCGGTATCGAGCGGGTGGACGCCGGTCCCAAGGGTACTATTCTGACTTTCCACAACAACAATTTCACCCGCCCGGACCGATTGGTGACGTGGTTGGCCAAGCAGGCGGGCACGGTCAAGCTCCGTCCCGATCACAAGCTGGTTTCACTACGCGCGCGCGAAACCCCGGAACTGCGGTTGAAGGACACGCTGAAGCTGATGAAGGATATTGCGGCGCTAACGACCTGAGCGCCGCCACAAATCGCCGGCCGCGGTGACGACTGTTTCGATCGCGAGACTATCCATCAGCGTGTCCGTGGTCTTGGGGTCATAGCCCGGCCCCCAGACCAGATCACGGTAGGGAATCGCGGTGCCGGCAACCGCGCAATGTCGGCCCCACGGCGCATAATGCTCGGGCCGGCTCGGGCCGAACAGGCCGAGCGTCGGGATGCCGACCGCCGCCGCGATATGCATCAACCCCGAGTCGTTGCCGATAAAGAGCGCACACCGTTCCAGACAGGCCCCGGCGACCAAAGGATCGGTCCGGCCGACCAGATCGATCCGGCGGGACGGCGCGATCGCCTCCAACACCGGGCGCGCCTGCTCGCGTTCACCCTCGGCCGCCAGCACCGCCACCCGCGCCCCCGGCAACAAACCCGCCGGCCCGGTCAAAATTGCGATCAGAGCGGCAAAGCGCTCGGCCCGCCAAGTCTTACCCCGCCAATTGGCCGCCGGCCCCAGCGCCAACACCGGCCCCCCCTCGGGAATCAGCGCCCGCGCCGCCGCCCGGTCGGCGTCGGCAAACCACAGGCGCGGCGCCGGCACCCGCTCTTGCCCGAGCACCACGGCCAGATGCTCGACCCGGTGACAGGTCTCATCAAGCCGCGAGGCGATGATCCGCCGTCGAGCCGGCAGCAATCGGGACACCGCCGAGTTACGCAAATCGACGACCAAGTGCCAGAAGTCGCCGGCACAGCGCGCCCACAGCCCGACCCAATGCGCCGACCAGCGGCGTTTGCCGAAGGGAATCACCCGATCGAGCCCCGGCAACGCCCGAAACAAGGGCGCGGCAACCGGCCCGCACGCCACGGTAAAGCGCGCCTCGGGATAAAGCTCGGTCAGCCGGCCGAGCACACCGGTCGACAGCACGGCATCGCCCAGACGATTGGAGGTGATGAACAGAACCTTCGCCATACTTTTTCCGGGCACAGTGCTATCTTCCGACTATATAGCCGATCCGTACCCGCTTCAACAACCGGAGCCCGCCTCCACCCCCCACCACCCGATGAGTGGGGAGTATATAAGTGGAGAGACTATGAGCGGAGAAGATACATGAGCGGAGAAGATACATGAGTGGAATAGAGTCACCTGCCGTCGTCGCGCTGACCGATCGGGCCGTCTTACACCTTGGCGGCCCGGAATGCGTCGGCTTTCTTCAAGGGTTGGTATCCAACGATATCAATGCGGTCAGTACCCGATGCTCGGTTTATGCGGCCTTGCTGACCCCGCAGGGACGCTATCTGCACGACTTTTTTGTCTCGAGCGCACCAACCGAAGCACCGGGCTTGTGGCTGGATGTCGAAGCGGCGCGCCGAGAGGATTTATTGACCCGGCTGCGCCGCTACCGGTTGCGCACTAAAGTCTCGTTCGAAGAAGATTCCGATGATTTTGCCGTGTGGGCCTGTTATGGCCCGGGTGCCTGCGCCACGCTCGGTCTGCCTGAGACAACGGGAGCGTCCACACCGTTTGCCGGTGGCATCGCCATGGTCGATCCGCGTTTGGCCGCGCTCGGGGCGCGGCTTCTGCTGCCGCGTTCGACCCGGCCCGACCTGACCGCCGGCACGATGGAAGACTATGATCTGTTGCGCCTGAGACTCGGCGTCCCCGAGAGCGGACGCGATCTGGTGCCTGAAAAATCTTTGTTACTTGAAAACAATCTGGATGTACTGAACGCGATCTCCTGGACCAAAGGATGTTATGTCGGACAGGAAGTCACCGCCCGCACCCGCTATCGGAAATTGGTCCGCCGCCGGCTTTACCCGGTCCGGGTTGAAGGCCCGTTACCGCCCGCCGGCACACCGATACTCTGCGGTGATAAACCCGTCGGCAAGATTCGCTCTGGCCGCGGAACGCTGGCGCTGGCGCTGCTAAACCTGGACCGGGAAACGTCAGCCGAGCCGCTGACCGCCGGTGCTGCGACTGTAATTATCTAAAAAGCCGAAGGTATTTTGTATAAGCCCCGGTAATTACTGTATTTATTTCTGCGACATTCTGTCGCAGACCTTCCGCTCTTATGATTTATTAACAAATCCGGCCCAAGATCGCCTTATCACCCGCCAAGATGCACAGGCCAAGGGCGGTCAGGGAGACGCAAATGCTCAGTATCGATACCTCGGATTGCTGGTTGGAAATCGGTGTCGGCAAGAATTTCGTCCGCTCCCTGGTCTGGCATTTTTCGCGCTTTCTCCGGGAAAACCCGCCCGCTTTCCCGGGTTCGAATCCCCTTGCCACCGAAACAATCGACCGGGAAGCCCGGCGCCTCGCCAGCCTGTTTGTTTCCGATATGCAGGACTATTTTCGCAAGAATCTAGCCGAAGCCTATGAAGCGCTCGAAAATCTCAGCTCCGAAGGCATTGTCGAGCTGTACCTTCAAGAAAATCTGGCAGACTTCGAAGACGATTATTTAAACAACCGGGCGGCGGGGGTTCAGGATGTCATCGGCGTGCCGCACATTGCCGTCGCCCCGCCGGAAAAGAGCGCCGTCAGCCCGGCCGCGCTTTGTCACTGATCCTGATCGGAGACTTAAAGAGCGACCAATAAATTCTCGAGCAGTGCGCTTGAACCGAAGCGGAAATTGGCCGGTGAAGCCCAATCCGGCCCCATGATGGCATCGGCCAGAGCCAGATAGCGCGCGGTAGCCCCGAGATCCCGAATGCCGCCCGAGACCTTCAGTCCGGCCCGGTTGCCGCCATCGTGAATGACACCGAGCAGCACCGCCGCAGCCGACAAAGACGCGCCGGTGCTGTAGAAGCCGGTCGAGGTTTTGAGAAAATCAGCCCCGACCGCCAGCACGTCGCGCGCCGCTTCGGCCAGTTCCCCGGCCTTTCGGAAGCTGCCGGTTTCCATGATCACTTTAAGTGTTACATCCGGCCCGCACATGGCGCGACAGCCGATCACCGTCGCCAGCGCCTCGTCATGCTCCCCCGCCTGATACAGTCGATAGGGAAAAACCAGATCGATTTCGTCCGCCCCCTCGGCCACCGCCCGCGCGGCCCCCTCCCCCGCCTTGGCCACGCCATCCTCGCCTGCGGGAAAATTGGCCACGGTGACCAGATGACAGGGATTACCGCACTCGGCCAGACACTCGCGCGCCATGGCGACAAAACGGGGCGGCACGCACACCGCCGCCACCCGGCCATAGGGTGTGTCGGCCCGCCGACATAAGGCTTGAATCATCTCCGCGTCGGCCGCCGGCTCCAAACAGGTCAGGTCAAGCAGCCGAAGCGCCCGCCGCGCCACCGTCGGCCCGGTCAAAAGCTCATGCTTTTCACATCGTTCGACCATGCTTGCCAGATTAGCGCCAAGCTCAATCATAATGCCCTGCCTTCACTGTTTCCCGACACCGGGCCTGAACGGACGGCCCGACCATCGAAGCCGGGAAGCAATAGCACGGTCGAGGCAAGCGGGAGAACCCGGATCAAAGGATATAGAGGCCATGAGTGGCGATCTCGCCGCAGGGGCTGGCTGATTGACAGAATTGTTTCCAAATCCTATGGTGCAAACAAGTTGCAGGGTGGTGAAGCCGCCCCGGCCATGTGTTTGTGCCTGACGTTTGCCGGTTCGAGCTGATTCGAAGGGTGTACGATGAAAATTGTTGTTCCCGTAAAACGGGTTGTTGATTACAACGTCAAGATTCGCGTCAAGCCGGACGGCTCGGGCGTGGAGACCGCCAACGTTAAAATGTCGATGAATCCGTTCGACGAAATCGCGATCGAAGAAGCGATTCGGCTGAAGGAAGCCGGTACGGCCACCGAGGTGATCGTGGTCAGCCTGGGCGTGCAGGCGGCGCAGGAAACCATTCGCACCGCGCTGGCCATGGGTGCCGATCGCGGTATTCATGTCGTCACCGATCTGGAACTTCAACCGCTTGCGGTCGCCAAAGCGCTGGCCGCCATTGTTGCGCGCGAAAAGCCCGATCTGGTTCTGATGGGCAAACAGGCGATCGACGATGATTGCAACCAAACCGCTCAGATGCTGGCGGCTCTGCTGGGCTGTGCTCAAGGCACCTTCGCCTCGAAGCTGGTGATTGCCGACGGCAAAGCCACGGTTACCCGCGAAGTCGACGGCGGACTGGAAACATTACGGCTTGCCCTGCCCGCGGTGATTTCAGTCGATCTTCGGATGAACGAGCCACGTTACGCCTCGTTGCCCAATATCATGAAAGCCAAGAAAAAGCCGATCGCGCCGCTGAGCCCTGGCGATCTCGGGGTCGATCTGGCGCCGCGTCTCAAGACGCTGAAGGTGGCGGAGCCACCCAAGCGCAAGGGCGGCATTAAAGTCGCCTCGGTCGAGGCATTGGTCGACAAACTCAAGAATGATGCGCGGGTGATCTGACATGGCCATTCTGGTTATTGCCGAACACGACAACGCCGCCCTTAAGTCGGCGACCCTGACCACGGTCGGCGCCGCCGCTAAAATCGGCGGAGAGATTCATGTCCTGGTTGCCGGGCGCGCCTGTGCGCCGGTCGCCGAGGCGGCTGCGAAAATCGCGGGCGTGGCCAAGGTGCTGGTCGCCGATGCCGACGAACTGGCCCGGGGGCTGGCCGAAAATCTGGCGCCGCTGGTGGTCGGGTTAGCCAAGGGCTACAGCCACGTGCTGGCCCCGGCAACCTCGGCCGGCAAAAATTTGCTGCCGCGGGTGGCGGCATTGCTCGACGTCGCCCAGATTTCCGAGATCATCGGAGTCGAAGCGCCCGACACCTTCAACCGGCCGATCTATGCCGGCAACGCGATCGCAACCGTACAATCTTCCGATCCGATCAAGGTAATCACCGTGCGCGGGACCGCGTTCGAGCCGGCTGCCGCCGGCGGTAGCGCCGTCATCGAGTCGGTCGCGTCTCCGGGAGATGCCGGCCTGTCGGCCTTTGTCGGCCAAGAATTGTCGAAGTCGGAACGGCCCGAACTGACCGGCGCCCGGGTCGTGGTCTCCGGCGGACGCGGAGTCGGCTCGGCCGACGGCTTCAAAATGCTGGGCGAGTTGGCCGACAAGCTCGGCGGGGCGATCGGGGCTTCGCGCGCCGCGGTCGATGCCGGGTATGTCTCCAACGATGCCCAGGTCGGTCAGACCGGCAAAATCGTTGCGCCCGAGTTGTATATCGCGGTCGGCATTTCCGGTGCGATTCAACATCTGGCCGGCATGTCGGGCTCCAAAGTCATCGTTGCCATCAATAAAGACGAGGAGGCACCGATCTTTCAGGTTGCCGATTATGGTCTGGTGGCCGATTTGTTTAAAGCGGTGCCCGAGCTAACCCGGGAGCTAAGTCAATAACCGGCTGATCGGGTCAAAAGGGGTTGAGCCATGATTGAGAAAATCGGCATCATCGGTGCCGGCCAAATGGGTACGGGGATTGCCCAAGTCTGTGCCGTCGCCGGCTATGAAGTGCGGATGCTCG